>DASWOP010000182.1:0-2329 GCA_036404255.1 Acidobacteriaceae bacterium
GGCACCGCCAGTGCCGCATCAAACTTCGGCGGTCCCTTCAGCCACACATCGCCCAGCAGATTCGCAATCGCCGCGGGCTGCACCAGCTCCACGCCACCCAGCGGCAGATCGCAAATCGCGCGCACAGCCTGCTCAAACTGCCCCGTCATGCACGCGCGTTCGCTAGCGTGATAGCTGTTGTGCGCCCGTGGAGCCATCTCGTTCACCAGCAGCGTGCCGTCTCGCGTCACAAACATCTCAATTGCCATGATGCCTTCGAGCTGTAGCGTGTCGGCAAGCTCTTCGGCGATTTTGCGCGACTGGATGGCCAGCGTGATCGGTATCGTCGCCGGAATCACGCTCCACGCCAGAATTTGGTTCTCGTGAAAATTCGATGCCGCCGGAAAAATCTTCATCTCTCCGCTCGGCGACCGCGCCACCATCACGGAGATTTCCTGCTCCAGAGTCACTGCGCGTTCTGCCACACAGGCGTCCTCGCCCACCGCGTTCCACGCCTCGCGAATATCGGCGTCGGTAACCGGCCCGGCAAATCCCACCTTCGCCTGCCCCTTGCCGTCGTAGCCGCCTTTCGAGCTCTTCACAAAACACGGCCCAGCCAACTCCTTGATTGCTGCGCCCAGCTCATCCAGCGACCGCGCACTGCGATACGCTCCCACCGGAAAACCGTGCTTCACCAGCCAGTTCTTCTGCTCAATGCGGTCCTGCACGATTGCCAGAATCTCCGCGCCTGGACGCACCGGCGCATGCTTGCGCGCTGCCTCCATACTCTGCAGCGAAATCTGTTCGATCTCCAGCGTCACCACGTCGCAGCCGCGCGCCATGTTGCCCGCCTCCCACGCATCGTCCCAGCCACCCTGGAAACACGCATCCACCACAAAGCTTGCAGGGCAAGCCGGATCAGGATCCAGCACCTGGATGCGATACCCCAGTGATCGTGCCGCCATCGCCGTCATGCGGCCCAGTTGCCCGCCACCGAGAATGCCAATTGTAGAGCCCGGAAGAATGCTGTTCATCGCACCCCAGCCTGCGGCAAGGTCTGCGTGAGCACCTTCGCCGTCTGCTCTGCGCGCCACTTCATCAGCTGCGCCGTAAGTGCCTTGTCTTCCAGCGCCAGAATCGAAACCGCCAGCAGCGCTGCATTTGCCGCACCCGGCTTGCCCACAGCCAGCGTTCCCACGGGAATACCCTTCGGCATCTGCACAATCGAGAGTAGCGAATCGATGCCCTGCAGCATCGTCGCCGGAATCGGCACGCCAAGCACCGGCAGAATCGTCTTCGCAGCGATCATCCCCGGCAGATGCGCCGCGCCGCCCGCGCCCGCAATGATGATCTTCAGCCCGCGCGCCGCCGCGCCTTCGGCAAACTCCATCAGCAGGTCCGGCGTCCTGTGCGCAGACACAACCCGCGCCTCATGCGCTACGCCAAACTCGGTCAGTATCTCCACCGCGGCCTGCATCGTCTCGTAGTCGCTCTTACTCCCCATCACAACTGAGACCAGAGCGGCTGCCGTCTTCGTTGTCGGGCTCAAACTCTTCTTCTGCACCATGCGAGTGATTATAACGGTGCGGATATTAACAGCGGATTCCCGGCAGGCGCAGCTTCTCGCCTGCCGGGGATTCCGCTGCCTAGGCAGCCTTGTTCCAGACGCTCGAATTCAGGCAATCCACAACGCCGTCAATCACCTTGCCCAGCCCGCTCTGGAACGCGTCTGCATCGGCGATGGTCTTGCCCGTCACGGCATCTGCCACGCTGATTGCCGAGCCCACAATGGAAAGCACGGCGCTCTTCTTGTCTGCGCCTGTCACGGAGCCGGCAATCCCCTCAACGGTCTGGATTGCAGTCGGTACCAACGTCAGCCCACGCAGAAAAATATTCAGAAAATTCATTTACATCTCCTTTTGTTGTTGTTTGTTTTGTTGTTCAATCTGTTGTTTGTTCAACGTCGAAAATGGTCGATCCCCAGATGAATCAGCGTGACCACCACGCCCATCGCGCCCGCCCAGCCTCGCATCCTCTGCATGGCTCGCTCGTGCTCTTCCACGCGCTCCTCCAGCAGCGTCAGCCTCCCCGGCTGCCCAATGCCCATCAACGCCCTCATCTGGCTCTTCAACACACTTAAATCTGCCATCACCTGGCTCTCAAACTCCGTCATCCTAACCTCTGTTCGCCCAACTTCTGTCATTCTGAGCGCAGCGAAGAATCTGCTTCTCTCTGCACCCATACTGCGCAGGGAATACCCCAATCCGGGTGCCCCATACATCGCGCACTTGTTTCATGCGATGTGTGGGATATCGTCGCGGCAGCGGCGACCGCTCCCGCTCATTCCCCC
>DASWOP010000183.1:0-9211 GCA_036404255.1 Acidobacteriaceae bacterium
ATGCGGAAGCCCTCGCGGGTGGTGTCGAGGAACTCACCCTTCAATTCGCTGGCGGGGGCGTAGGCCACGGCGTGAACAAGGGCGTGGATGGTGCCGTACTTTGCCTTGATCTGTTCGAAGAGGGCGATGATCTCATCATCGCTGGAGACGTCGCACTGAAAGCCGGTGGCGTTGGGCAGGTCGGAGATGAGGCCGTCGGCCTCGAGCTTCATACGCTCGTTCTGGTAACAGATGGCCAGATGCATGCCTGCTTCAGAGAGCTTCTGGGCGATGCCCCAGGAGATGCTGCGTTTGTTCGCCAGGCCGAAGATAACGGCTACACGGCCTTTGAGATTTTCCATTTAATGCATTTCCTTTCAATGCGACGCGAAAAATGCCGCTACATAGCAAGAATATCAGCTTAGAAGCGTTTTCCCTGTCGATGTAACGATTTGTGGCGATGATCGGAAAGCAGATTCCGCTGCTGCGCCGCGGAATGACAAATATATGGAATGAGCTAAACCGCTACACCCATAGAAAATTTGCGCTAGCCGCCAAGATCGACGTGCTGGACCTGTGCGATGGGCTGGCCGAGGAAGCGGGAGCCGAGGCGCTGGAACTTATCGACGGAGTCTGTGGCGAAGAATTCGCAGGCAGGGGTGTCGGTTTTGGAGATTGGAGTGGCCATGAAGCGGGCGGCTACGCGCTGCGCGGTGGCGGCGGCTGAGTCCAGAATGCGGATCTCGGGGGCGTTACCTGCGGGGGGAAAGTGCTTGCGGAGAACGCGTTCCAGCAGGGGCTGGAGGAGAGGGTAGTGGGTGCAGCCAAGGAGGACGGTGGCGGGGAGGATGCCTTGTTCGCAAGCGTCGTGGAGGGCTTCTTCGAGGTAGATGCGGAGGACCTCTTCGGTGACGGGGTGGTCGTTCCAGCCCTCTTCGACCATGGGGACGAGGAGGGGACAAGCTTTCTCGAAGGCCTGCAGGCCGTGGGCGGCGCAGGCCCGGGCGTAGGCGTGGCTCTGGACGGTGGCCTGGGTGGCGAGGACGAGGACTCCGGGCTGGCCGGGTGTGGCGGCGCGGGCGGCGGCGTCGGCGCCGGGCTCGATGACCCCGAGGACGGGGATTTTGGCTTCGGCTTCGAGGGCGTCGAGTGCGAGGGCGCTGGCGGTGTTGCAGGCGATGACCAGGAGGTCGGCACCGTGGTTCTCGAGAAAGTGGGCGGAGCCGACGGCGTAGCGGGCGATGGTTTCGCGGGACTTGGAACCATAGGGGAGGCGGGCGGTGTCGCCGAGGTAGACGTAGTCGGCCTGGGGAACGAGGGCGAGGAGGGCGCGCATGACGGTGAGTCCACCGAAGCCTGAGTCAAAGATGCCGATGATGGGACGGCTCACTGGTTATCCTCTGCCGGGGGCTTGCTGGGATCGGCGGGGATGGGGTTGCTGAGGTCTGCCATGGAGTAGACGCGGGCGAGGTCGGCGTGTCCGGCGAGGGTGGCGACCTGCTGGCCATCGACGAGGAAGCGAACCTGGGTGATCTGCGGCAGATTGGCGTGGAGCGTCTGGAGCATGGACTGGACGGTGAGCATCTCCGGGAGCACACCGGAGGGGTGGCCCTGGACGAAGCTGCCGTGGAGGTTGATGACGGCGAGCATCTGCTGATGGTCGGAGGGATCGGAGGAGTAGAGAGGAAGCGCGGCTGCGGCGGAGGTCTTGGGTACCTCAACGGGCAGGAGGAAGACATCGTCGACGGATGGGCCGCCGGTGAGGGGGTGCGCGGATTTGGGCAGCGCGTATCCGGCGAGGAGGCGCTCCAGCAGAGCGCGGGCGCGGGCACCGGGGTCGACGGGCAGGGCAATCAGCTCGGGCGTGACGGTGATGGAAGCGTCGGTGTCACTGGCAACGGCCAGGGTGACGGACTCGGCGGCGGTATTGTCTGGCGCGGAGATGGGGGTGGGGTCGTTAAGGGCGGCGAGGTCTTCCATCCGCTTATGGTGCAGGTGGAAGAGGAAGATCGCCATGAGCACGCTGGAGCCGAGGAGAACCCAGAAGAGGATGCGCTGGTAGCGTGGGATCATGGCGTGACCTTTGTGCCGGCGCGGGTGGCGGAACGGTCTGCGAGGAGTGGCGCGGGGGTGGAGATTCCGGCGCTGGGGTTGTTCTGTCCGCGCCAGAAGACGAGTGCGGTGGTAAGGGATTCGGCGACGCGGGCCTGATAGCTGGAATCGCTGACGTCGGTCTTGCTGCCGTCGTCGGCCTGGAGGGGGGCAATCTCGACGGCGACGGCTGGGCAGGTGAGATTGTCCAGAGGGGCGAGGGCGGTTTGCGCCTGGGTGATGACGAACTGGGCGTGGGTCAGGGCAGTGCTTATCTGCTTCTCCAACTGCGCACTCTGCTGGGCAAAGGCGCTTTGCGCGGTGGCCCAGGGGAGGACGGCGCGGTGGGATGTCTCAGGCGGCAGGGCACTGGTGAAGAGGTGGACACCGTTGCCGGTGCCGGTGGCGTGCAGCACAAGGCAGGCAATGGCGACGGAGTGGTTGGCGACCTCAGCGCGCTGGTCTGTGGTGAGCGCGCTGGCGGGGTCACCATCGCGAGCGGAGAGCACGGTGAAGTTGTGGGATTGCAGCGACGAACGCAGGCGGGTGGCCAGCGCGAGAGTGACGTCTTTCTCTGCCAGATGATCGTTGATCTGCGCGCCGGTCTCGGGACCACCGTGCGCGGGATCGAGAAAAACGATGATGCGCTGGGGCGCTGGGGGAAGAGTGCGGCGCGGGGCGGTGTCAGCCGATGAGGGCGCGGGAGCCGCGGGGGTGGCGGCTGACGGCGCTGGTGGAGTGGAAGGCGTTGCCGCAGCCGGTGGATGCTGCCAGGCGGGCGCGGGGCGTTGCTGTGCGCGGACGTGGAGCGTGGAGACCAGCACCGTAAGCAGCGCCACGTTGACGGCGCAGAGGGCAAGCAGAATCGCCCAGCGAAGTGCCGGTCGTGGAGTCGAGCTTTGCTGTGAGGAACTGGTTGATTCTCTACTAATCCAACGCATAGATGGCGAGGCCGCTGAGCAACTTGGGATAGAAATCAGTGGACTTCTGGGGCATGACGTCCAGAGCAAAGGCCACTTCCTTCAGTTGATCCAGCGTACACGGATTGATGAGGAAGGCAATATCGGCGTCGTGGCGGGCGATCTGGTCGAGGGCTTCCTGGGCGTCGCGGAGGTAGCGCAGGTTCTTCTGGTCGCGGACGGATTCGGACGTGAGGCCGAGAATCTCTTCCAGAATGAGCGAGTGCAGCTGGACGACGTCAAGCTGGCGCTGCAGTTTGGAGATATTAGCGAGCGCGGAGGTTACGGCTGCCTTCTTGCCGGTGAGGACGTAGTTGCCCTCGCGGGTGGCGGCGATCATGGAGACCAGCTTGGGCTGGGTGACGGTGGCCAGGTGCGCGAGAAGGGCGGCGGCATCGCCCGCGGGGAGCTTCTTGACGTCGAAGAAGCGGGTGACGCGGCCAAGGAACTCGGACGGGTGGAAGTTGTTCAGGCCGAAGACGACGCGGTGCGTGGGCAGGATGGTGATGCCGGGCGCGTCCATGTTGACGAAGGTCATCATCATGGCAGCTTCAGGGAATGCAGGCTCGGGCAACTTGCCCTTGGCGGGCTTGGGCGGCGTGATGTCTTTGCCGAGTTCGGCGGCGCGCTCTTTGGCGTAGGCGACAGAGGTCTCGTAGCGGTGATGGCCGTCGGCGATGATGAGCTTTTTATCCGCCATGACGGCGCAGACCTTCTGGATGGTTTTGGCGTCGGTGACCTTCCAGAGGCGGTGGATCACGTTGTACTCGTCGGTGACTTCGACTTCGGGGGCATCGCCGGTGAAGAGGAGCTTGTCGGCGGCAAATTCGGGGTCGGAATAGAGGAGATAGATCTGCTCGCAGTAGGCGCGGGTGGCCTTGAAGAGGTTCAGGCGGTCGGATTTGGGCTTGGAGAGGGTCTGCTCGTGGCGGTAGATGATCTCTTCGGCATAGTCATAGAGCTGGCCGAGGGCGATGAAGCCGCGACGCTCGCGAATCTCTTCCGCGCCGGGAACGGTGTAAGTCTGGCTGTAGGCGTAGATAGCTGGGTCGGACTCTTCCTTGAGCACGCCCTCTTTGCGCCAGGCGGCAAGGTCGGCCGCGGCACGGGTGTAGACATTGTCGGTGTCGGTATCGCCCGGCTCGGACTTGCCCAGAATGACGCGCACCAGGTTGTAGGGGCTGCGGTCGTAGTACTTCTGCTGCATGGCGGGCGAAATCTTGTCGTACGGCTGGGTTACTACGTCCTCGGTCTGGACTTTGGCGGGGTTGTAACGCAGTGCGCGGAAAGGAAAGATGCTGGCCATTCGGCTGGGCTACTCCGGTGCTGGATTTGTGCGCCGGCAGCGCAAGGAGAGGCTCCGTGCAGACGAACGCGCTGAATTTATTGTAAACCCGGGGGTTGTGGAGACAGGGACAGGGGGTTAAGGAGGGTGGTCGCTGCCGTCCGGGTGAGGGGAATGGTATGGGACTGCGGGAGGCGCGGGAAAGATTTGCGCGCGTCGCGCGGCCCTCGCGATGCGAGGCTTCCCACCTTAGCGACGATAAAGCTGTCGCGAAGATGGGGCACCCAGATTGATGGCAGGGGATGCTACTCGGTGGAGTGGGCTTCGACGGGGTCGGCGATGGAATCGGGAATGGAGGGGCTGCGGTGGCGGTGGGGCATCTGCCAGGTGAAGAGGTTGCTGATGGAGTAGTTCCATACTGAGCCGATGATGATGCCGGCCAGACCTGCGAGATACCAGACCGCGCCGGATTGCAGAAGGGCGCGGGCGAAGATGACGTTGGCCCAGGCACCGAATGAGCAGGCGAGCCAGAATGAGGCCAGGCCGGAGATCAGGCGCAGGCCGCGGAGACTGCGGTCGCGGAAGGTGATCAGGTTGTTGAGGAAGAAGTTCTCCGTCATGGCGATGACGGTGGCGATGGCCTGGGCGGTGAGGAATGGCAGGTGCAGGACGTGGTAGAGCAATCCAAGGCAGAGGAGGTGGGTGGCGACGCCAGCTGCTCCAACCAGGGAGAAGAGGGCGAAGCGGATGGGGATGATGCCACCCATCATCTTGTTGGTGACGAGGAAGAGATATTCGACGGCAGTGTTCACATCGAGCTTGCTCTTGCCGTGGATGCGATTGCGGAAGCAGTAGCCAACTTCGCCGAGGCAGACCGGGCGCTCGGTGGAGGACAGAATATCGACCAGGATCTTGAAGCCGCCGTGGTGGAGGTGGTGCACGACTTCCAGGAAGAAACTGCGCTTGAGCAGGAAGAAGCCGCTCATGGGATCAGTCAGCTCGCAACGGCAGACTCGATCGCTGACCTTTTTCCCCATTTTGCTGATGAAGACACGCTTGCGGGAGAACTCACCCATGCTGCCGCCTTCGGCATTGCGGGTGGCAACAACGATGTCCAGCGATTCTTCGTGGAGCCGGGCCAGCATCTTAGGGAGAATGGTCTCATCATGCTGCAGATCGGCGTCCATCACGGCAACGTGATTTGCGGAGGTGGCCATGATGCCTTCAATGCAGGCGGAGGAGAGTCCGCGGCGGCCTACGCGATGCAGCAGGCGAATGCGGGGATCGCGGCGCGCATAGGAGCGGACAACATCAGAGGTGCCGTCGGGTGAATCGTCATCCACGAACATCAGTTCCCAGCGCAGGCCCTGAAGAGCATCTTCCAGGCGGGCGATCAGCTCTGGGATGTTGTCTCGCTCGTTGTAGGTGGGCAGAACGACCGCGAGATCCACATTCGTTTCCCGGGGGAAACGTGTGGAGGGTGTGACAGCGGTAGTGAGTTCGGGGCTAGGCAAAAGCAAATTCCTTGGTAAAGCGTGTCTCCGGCGTATGCCGGCGGGATGATATTGCGCAGAGGAACGGCGCAATGCAACATGAGACGAATATCCGGCGGAATGGATTACGAGAAATCGATGATGCTCCCCATCGCTTATGGGAGACGAGCCATGCGAGAGACGTGAGCAGAGAAATCATGAGATACCAAGAGACTCCGAGAGCGCGTGTCCGTGCTTTCCTGAGAGCCGCTGCACTTTAACGCTGCCAGGGGAGGATGGCTAACATCGTAGCACAGCATACAAGGTGAAAAGCCCTAAATCAGGTATTTTTGGTGGTGATTTTTGATTGTCTCAACACGCTCGGTTGCATCGCTCTATCGTTAGTTCGCCTGGGTAATGTCAGCCGAGGCGGCGTACTGCTGGAGTGCCATATGCGCGAGGAGTGCCTCGAAGCACTTTGGATCCAGCTTGTGGGGAACATCTTCTTTGATGATTGCGATGATTTGATCTGGCGGCAGGCCTTTGCGGTAAGGGCGGTCTTCTGAAAGTGCGCCGTAGACGTCTGCCATAGCCACAATGCGATCTGCAAGAGATAGTTGATCGCCTTTGAGCCTGTGCGGATAGCCGGAGCCGTCGAGCCGCTCGTGATGCCTTCCGGCGATGCTGGCAATGCTGGCGAAGGAAGGGATGCGCTCCAGAATCTGCTGCGACAAAAGGGGGTGCTCGCGGACGACCTTCCACTCGGAGTCGTCGAGCTTGCCCGGCTTGTCCAGGATGGTGTTTGGCACCCGCAGCTTGCCCAGGTCGTGAAGCAGGGCGGCGCGATAGACGATTCGGCGGTCGGCGGATTCAAGGCCAAGCTGCCAGGCGATGCCGAGAGCGGCTTTCATGACGCCGAGCGAGTGGTAATAGGTAAAGGAGGATTTTGCATCGACCACTTCGGCGAAGCCTTCGCAGAGGGTGTCCACTTCTTCGCTGTCAACGACCCGGACGATGCCCGGCTCCAGCTTGAGCGCAATGGTGCGTTCGTCGGGTGTTCCGATGCCGGTCCAGAGCGAGCCTTCGCGGTCGAGAGTGGCGGCAATTTGTACCAACTCCGGGTCGAACCAGGTTCCACTTCTTTTGTGGAGCGTTCTGATGGCGCGCGCGCGGCCCTGTTGTGCGGCAAAGACATCCAAATGCTGGGCGATGCACAGAATTCTAGCCAGTACGGAGGTTGATGTACCTTTGAGCCGCCGCGGATATCCACGACCGTCCCAGTGCTCATCCAGCGAATGAATCGCTTCAGCACACGCATCGCTGAAACCGATCTTGCGAACAATGCTGGCGCCTTTCGCACAACGCAGGTCGATCATTTCGGCGTTATTTCTCTTATGGCGAATGCTCAGCGCTACGGCTCGGCGTGCTTTACGCAGTATGCCTGCGTCCGGCAGGGCATTGGACCAGGCATACTTCAACGCGGTGAGTGTGGGTCGTGTCCAGTCAATCGTCCTGACCTCACGCTTTGCTTTGCGTTCATCTCCACCCATGATCTGGAACATACGCCCGGCATTGCTGCTGCACCCCACGTCCTTGAGCAGCAGGGCGTAGTAGAGGTCGCCCAGTGCTACGTCATTCAATCCGAGGGCATTGCCGATGCGCATACCGAGCAGGCAGCTAGGCAAGGCGTGTCCGGGCACGGCATCGTCCGTCAGATCAAGCGCGAAGGAGAGTGCAGAGACGACTTCAGAGAGGACGATGCGCTCACCATCATTCTTTGTGAAGGATGACATTGGGTGTGGAGCCTTGGATTCCATTCCCAGATTGTTACGGGCATTACCTTTGGTAGATATGGCTCTTTTGTGTGAGTAAGCAGTTCCCTTTGTGGGGGTTCTGGTTATTCATCGAGACACATTGGAGTATCCGGTAGAGGCGCTTGCGTCTACAATTTCCCTACAGCCATTGATTGCCGATAGAAGGAATGCAAAGGGCCGAAGAAGCCGTATTCCGCTCCCAAACATAGAACCAGCCCGTCCAAGCAACAGGTAAACATAGTTGGAGTTTTGTTCATGACGAATCGCTTTTCCGGCAATCGAGTGATTGTCCTGATTTTCTGGGTGCTCGCATTTGCCGCCATTCCGTTCTGGACGCATATCGATACACCGGCGTGGGATATGGACATCTATCGCGCAGGGTTGCATTCGCTGAGAGCTGGGCACGATCCATACGCTGACGGCATGGCCGTTCAGCGGGACTTCCATGCACACCTGGCTGAACATCCCACCGCGGCACCGCCTTACACCTATGTCTATTCGCCGATTACGCTGCCGTTGCTGCGTCTGCTGGGTTCGATTCCAGCACCATTGATTACCGGCCTGTATTGGCTGCTCTATATGGCTGGAATCCTGGCGCAAATATGGGTGGTGATGCAGGCTACTAAGCCGGAGGAGTGGAAGTACTTCGAATTCCTTGCGCCAGTGGCTGCGTTTTTCCCTGGGCTGCTGGTGCTGGATGTGGCGCTGAGCGGGAATGTGGCCTATATCTGCTACGGTTTGCTCTTTGCGACGGCGCTGCTGGGCTGGCGGCGTGGACAGTGGTTCTGGTTCTATGTAGCTATCGTGATTGCATCATGCTTCAAGGGACCGTTCCTGAGTCTGCTGGCGATTCCTGTTCTTTCAGCGCGCAGGCAGTGGGTTCCGGCCGGGGTGACGGGGGTGATTGGCGTGTCGCTTTTTGCGATGCAACCCTATGTGTGGCCCGAACTTTTTCGCAGTTACCTACAGGCGGTAGAACTCCAGTTCAGCTACAACCGCGATTTTGGTGTCAGCCCGGCGGGTATCTTTGGGCGCGTAATTACCTATATGGGGCATTCGTATTCGCCGGCGTGCACGATCTTTTACCTGCTGTATGTGATTCCGCTATTTGGGTTACTGCTGTATTTTTCGCGAGAGTTCCTGAAGGGGAAGTTCTCTCTGGAGCAATGGATGCCGGTGCTGCTGATGGGCGTGATCCTGCTGAACCCGCGCATTATGCCTTACGACATTGCGCCCATGTCGCTGCCCATGGCGCTGATGGGTTGGCGGTTTCTGCGAGCATACACCAGCGTGGGCAAGACGATTACGATTCTTGGTGTGTTCTTTGTGGTGACCAACGCGGTGGCTTTGGGGAATCCGGATTCTAACCGGATCGATTTGTGGAAGTTTATCGAGGGGTTTGAAATCGTGCTCTTCTTTGCCGCGGGATGCTGGAATTTGCTGCGGAGGCAGAATGAGAATGTTGCTGTGCCAGCCCGCACGGCCATGGGCTAGAGTTTAGTGTTGCCAGAGAGCAACAGACTAAAACGAAAGCCCGAATTGACGTACAGTGGTGAATGCTGCATCCAACGAATGAGCATGCGGACGCAAAGAATGAATTTACGACAGCGA
>DASWOP010000184.1:0-11900 GCA_036404255.1 Acidobacteriaceae bacterium
TGCCTTTGCCACTCCGCAGAGGCTTGGGCAGCAGCATCTTGTTGAAGAGCACGTCACCCAGTTGCTTGGGCGAATTGAGATTGAAGCGGTGGCCGCTCTGCTCGAAGATCTTTTCGCCAAGCGTATCCATCTCCACCGCCAACCGGGTAGACATCTCGCCCAACACATTGCGATCAATGCGCACGCCAGCCTGCTCCATCCGCAACAACACCGGCACCAGCGGCAGATCCATCGTCTCGTAGACGCTGGTCGTTCCCTCCGCCGCGATCTCCGGCCTCAACTTCTCCGCCAACCGGTAGACGGCAGCAGCAGCCTCCGGCAGGCAGTTCGCACCCGTCTCATGCAGCGCACGATTGGTGAAGCGTGCCACCACGTCCGGCAGCTTGTGGCTACTGTGCGTCGGGTTCACCAGGTAGCTGTACAGCATCACATCATCGCGCGTGTCCGCCAGCGCAATGCCGGCAGATTCCATCACGCGCAACACTGCCTTCACATCATGCACCGTCTTCGGAATGCTCGCATCTGCCAGCGCCGCACGCAGCGGTACAGCCACAGGCAGATTTAGATCAACCGCAATAGCATGGTCTGTCTCCGCTGCAAATCCCATGACAAGCGTTGGTTCTGCGGGACGCACTACCGGCACTTCTACAGGCGCAGCGCTCATCTCAAACAAATTGCCATTCTCCGGCAGCGAGGGCTCCGGAGCGTCGGCAGCTTCAGGATCAGCAACCTCTTCCGCCAGCGCTTGTCCGTCCAACGAAATCGTGAGCGCCAGTCCGCCTTTGCGCGCCCTCTCCAGCAGCGCGGCAATGTCCGATTCCGTGGGCTGCGTGTTGAAGGTGATGGGCGTCATATCCACCTTCGGCGGCGCAAGATCCTTCAGTAGTGTGGTGAACTCCAGCTCACTGAAGAGCTCGCGGCACGCATCGGCGTCAATCTCCTGCGTGCGCATGCCGTGCAGATCAAAGTCGATCGGCACGCCGGTGTGGATGGTGACCAACTCCTTACTGAGCAGAATCGTGTCGCGATTCTGCTGCAGCGATTCGCGCTGGCGCTTACCCTTGATCTCGCCCGCATGGTCCATCGCGGCTTCCACCGTGCCGTACTTCTGAATCAGTTCCACCGAGCCTTTGTCGCCAATGCCGGGCGCGCCGGGGATATTGTCAATCGCATCGCCGCGTAGCGCCATCACATCGATCACCTGCTCCGGCGTCACGCCCAGCACGCGCTGCACGCCCTCGCGGTCGAGAATGAGATTGTCCTTCGTCGGATTCAGAATGACCACGCTGTCATTCACCAGCTGCATCATGTCCTTGTCGCTGGAGACAACAAAGACGCGGTGCCCTGCCTCCGCCGCCTTACAGCTTAGCGTGCCGATCACGTCATCCGCCTCGAAGCCCTCATACGACAGGATGGGAATGCGAAAGGCCTCCAGCGCGCGCCGGATGTAAGGCAGCTGCTGCGCAAGGTCAGCAGGCATCTCGGCGCGGTTGGCTTTATAGCCCGCGTAGTCTACCTCATCGAACTGCTGCGTCTTGATGTTGAACTTGCGGATGGTCTTCATCGCCGCGGCCTGCTCCACGCGGAAGACGGGGCCACTGAGGTCGTACACCGCAGCCAGGTACTCCGGGGCAAAGTCGCGGCGCAGTTTGTTGATCATGTTGACGAAGACGTAGGTTGCGGCGGTGGGTACCCCCGTACGGGTGGACATGGGGCGCTGGCGCTGCATGGCGTGATAGGCACGGAAGATGAACGCCATCGAATCTAACAGGTAGATGGCGGGCTTTTGCGGGTTTGGAGGATCAACTGGCATCGCCCTGAGTCTACCAAGTTCGATGCGGTGCAAATAGGGCCAGATTCATCCCGCCTTCTACCGGATGAACATGCAGTCGCCGTAGGAGAAGAAACGGTACTGCTCGCGTACCGCATGGACATAGGCCGCCAGCACATGCTCGCGCCCTGCAAAAGCGCTGACCAGCATCAGCAGCGTGGACTGCGGCAGGTGAAAGTTGGTTAGCATGGCATCTACCAGACGGAAGGAGTGGCCGGGGCGGATGAAGATGCTGGTCTCCCCACTATGCGACACCAGCTTGCCATCAGCCGCTGCCAGCGCACAATGCTCCAGGGTGCGTACCGTCGTGGTGCCTGCTGCGATGATCCGCTTGCCCTCGCTGCGCGCGCGGTTGAGGGCATCCGCGGTAGTCGCCGATAGCGTGTAGCGTTCGCTGTGCAGGGTGATCTCGTCCAGCGTCTCCACACGGACAGGCTGAAATGTTCCCAGTCCAACGTGCAGCGTAACGTGTACCACTTCCACGCCGCGTGCGCGGATGGCATCCAACACAGCGGGAGTAAAGTGCAGTCCGGCCGTAGGCGCGGCTGCACTGCCGCGTTCGGCGGCAAAGACGGTCTGGTAGCGTTCGCGGTCGCTCAGAGCATCGTCGCGGTGGATGTAGGGCGGCAGCGGCATGTGGCCAATGGCGTCTAGAGCGGCAAAGAAGTTGGCCGATGGCATAAAGCGCAGCGTGCGCTCGCCGAACTCGCCACGTGCGATAACCTCAGCCTCCAGCAGCGGCTGGGCTCCATCATCAGCTGCGAAGAACAGTCGCTCGCCGACCTGCACCTTGCGCCCGGGGCGGACCAGGGCGCTCCACTCCTGTGGGCCAAGCTGCTGCGTGAGCAGCACCTCAATTCGGCCGGATGGCTGCTGCTTCTGCGAGGTGGCCCCGGCACGGGTGGCGAAGAGGCGCGCAGGAATCACGCGGCTGTCATTCAGTACCAGCAGATCGCCGGGCCCGAGCATCTCCGGCAGCGAACGAAAGCTGCTGTCCTGCAACGCTCCGGTGGCGCGGTCGAGCACCAGCGTCCGCGCGGCGTCACGCTGCTGCGGAGGCTCCTGCGCGATCAGTTCCTCGGGCAGATGGAAGTCGAAGTCGGTGACGCGCTCCGTCATCCTCGGAGACCCCAGTGTTCCTCAGCCATGGCCACGCTGCGGTCCAGCGCGGCCTGCACAGCGGTCTGCATCGCTTCAGTATCCGGTGTGTAGGCAACAGGGGCGGGGTAGGTAACAACCACGCGAGAGAAGGGCTTCGGGATCATGAAGTCGTCCCAGGTCTTCAGTGTCCACACGCGCTGCGGCAGCACGTAGAACGGGCATACGGCAGCCTGCGTCAGTTGCGCCAGTTGCACGGCTCCGGGCTTGGCAACATACTTCGGGCCACGGGGGCCATCTACGGTTATGGCTACAAGATGGCCGTCTGCAAAGGACTGCTGCAGGCCGATCAGTCCAGCGGCGCCACCGCGTGAGCTGGAGCCACGCACCGCGATGAATCCAAGTCGCTCGACCGTGCAGGCGATCAGTTCCCCATCAAAGCTACGACTGATCAGAATCCCGATGCTCTGGTCGCGGAAGTGGCCAGCCGCGGTGATGAGCGCGCGGTGCCAGAAGATGAAGATGCAGGGGCGGGCACGCTCAAATGCCGACTGGGCGCCTGGTTCCCTTACGATTTCAAAGTGGAGCGTCACCGAAACCATGCGGATGAGCAGAGAGACGAGGCGCGGGATGATTGCTATCGAGATGCGCTGCGAAAGTTTATAACCGGAGTCCACCTTGTAATTCTAATGAATTGCGAGCACAACCGCAGTGCGCCTAGCTGTAACGCATCCAGCGCACGATCTCGCGGATGCTTGGCCGCTTGCCGTACATCAGGATGCCGACGCGGTAGATGCGCGAGGCAATCCACATCATGGCATAGATGGCCAGCGCTAGATCGACTACCGACAGAGCCAGTTGCCACAGTGGGGGGTGGCCCACCATGATCCGCGTGAACATGATGAGCGGCGTCCAGAACGGGACCAGAGAGATCACTGTGGCCAGGACGCCGTCCGGGTTGCTGGAGATGGGGTACAGCAGGAACAGACACACGGCCAGCGGCAGGGCCAGGATCATGTTGAGCTGCGAGAGCTCCTGTTCGGAGTTCACGATGGCCCCCAGAATGGCTGCGACGCTGGCGTAGAGCATGAAGCCAAGCGCGAACATCAGCACGAAGAAGATCATCTGGCCGATGCTGAGGGCGACGGTAATGGTGCCGCCTGCGATCATCGGGACCAACGGGGTGGCGATGAGCACGGCCGCCGCAGCGATCCAGATGAAGACCTGCGTCAGGCCGACTCCGCCGACGCCGATCACCTTGCCCGCCATCAAATCCTCCGGCGAGACGGTGGCCAACATGACCTCAAAGACGCGCGAGGTCTTCTCTTCCGTGATGGAACGGGCCACATTTACTCCGTAGAACATCACTGCCATGTACATCAGGAAGAAGAAGAAGTATGCGATGGCCTTGGCCGACTGCGAGACGGTCAGGTTCAGGCTCTCGCGCTGCGATTCGCGGATGTGCTTCACGACGATATCGCTCTGGGTGTGCAATCCACTTCGTTGCAAAGCCTGTTGCAACTGCGCCACGCGGTTTATGGCGGGCTTGCCGAAGAAGACAGCCTGCTGCTGCGCGGCAGCATCTACCCAGAGGAAGCCTTCGCTATCGCCGCCCTCTACGTCGCCGGAGAGAATGTGCATCGTATCCGCGGTTGGCGGGGAGATGGCATCGACTACCAGCGCCGGATCTTCCGTCGCCAGTTCGTTCTGTATATCCACAGCAAGCTGCGTGTTGGTGGAGACGATGGTGATGTGCGAGGCGTGGGTGTGGCCGCCAAAGTAGACGCTGGCGAAGAGGCCGCAGCCCATCAGCACGGGGATCAGCACCGTCATGATGACAAAGCTCCTGGAGCGGACACGCTCCATGTATTCGCGGCGGGCGATCAGCAGAAGATTACGCATCGATTCTGCCTCCTGCGCCGACAGTTTCGATGAAAATCTGCTCTAAAGTCGGCTCACTGACCTCAAAACGGCGTATTTTTGCCACTTTTATGGCGGCTGCGAGCAGGGCCTGGGCGTCGTCGCCGTCCTTCAGCGTGATCTCGGCGTGGTCGCCGAAGTTCTTTACTGCGGCCACGCTGGGGTGGTGGAGGAAGGAATCGCTGCCTTCAAAATCGATCTGGACGCGGTTGTTGGGGTAGCGGTCTTTGACCTCGCGCATACCCCCGGCCAGTACCTGCCGGCCCCCGCTGATGACGCAGATGGCGTCGCACATCTTCTCTACCTGGTCCATGCGGTGGGTGGAGAAGAGAACCGCCTTGCCGTTGCGACGCAGTTCCATCAACACGTCCTGCATGAGGGATGCGTTCACCGGGTCGAGGCCGCTGAAGGGTTCGTCCATGATGATGAGGTCGGGCTCGTGCAGAAGGGTGGCAATGAACTGGATCTTCTGCTGCATACCCTTGGAGAGCTCTTCGGTCTTCTTCGGGATCGCCTCAGTGATCTCGAGCCGCTCGCACCATGCGATAGCGCGCTGCTTCGCGGTGCTTTCACTCAGGCCATGCAATTCGCCAAGAAAGACGAGCTGATCAAGCACGTGCATCTTCTTGTACAGGCCGCGCTCTTCGGGCAGATAGCCGACTCGCGCAAGGCTTTTGCGCTCAAACGGCTTGTCGAAGAGCTGCACCGTGCCTGAATCCGGACGGGTGATGCCGATCATCATGCGGATGCTGGAGGTCTTGCCGGAGCCATTGGGGCCGAGCAGGCCGAACATGGTTCCGGGCTCGATGCGAAGGCTCAGTTGCTCAACGGCGATCTTCTTGTCATACGACTTCGAAATGCTGTTGAGCTCGACAATGGGCATCAGAGTTCAAGAATATCAGGGGTACCCCTCTCCCCCTCCGAAATAGTAAATATCTTGTTTTCAGGTATTTAGTCTGGACAGATTGCGCTAAATATTTCAAAACAGGATATTTACGGGTAGATATTTCATTCTAAAAGGCTTGTGATGATGTCTCTGAAATAGCTACTGTTTTAATTGTAGTGAATTCGGGAGGAAACTACGCCAAATGTGCCTTAAATTCTGACTTTTTCCAGGTAAACATCTGGACGTGTTCCGGGTGAACTCGTGGATAGACCCTGGTGAATGCCTGGACAGCGCATGGAGGTGATTGAGGGCGTCCACGGAGAGTTGGGCAACGGAAGAGTGGTGGTGGGCCGGGAGCATTGGAGGCGAGGAGAGATTTGCGCGCGTCGCGCGGCTGTCGCTTCGCGACACCATCCCACTCATCGCAAAAAGCGCGATGAATGGGGCACCCAGAGCATGGGTGATGCCAGCGGTGCGGTAGAGAAGCAGATTCCGCGCGCTGCGCTTCGGAATGACAAACAAAAGCAGAAGCAGATTCTTCGCTACGCGCAGAATGACAACTCAACGGGGGGGACGTGGAGTTGTACAGTGGGCGCTGATAGCATCGCTGATGATGGTGAGTGAGAAAAACAATGCGGCGGGTGCGGCGGCAAAGGCGGTCGTGGCAGGACAGCCAGTAAAAAACCATACGGCAAGCCCTGCCGTGAGCCAGACGGCTCGGCGGGCGGGGCCGGTGCGGCCGATGCTGCTGGACCTGAATACGCGGGTCGAGTTCATCAAGGGCATTGGGCCGCGGCTGGCGGAGCAGCTCGCCACACGCGGGGTGCATACGGTGGAGGATATTCTCTACCACCTTCCGTTTCGATATGAGGACAGGCTGAATGCGCAGCCACTTTCGTCGCTGCAGCCGGGGACGATGGCTTCGGTGATTGGCGAAGTGCGGGGCAGCATCCTACTGCGCACGCGGAGCATGCCGATCTTTGAGATGACGGTGGGGCAGGGACTACAGACGATCAAGTGTTCGTGGTTCCACGGGACGTATCTGAAGGACAAGTTTCAGGCGGGGCAGATGGTTGCGCTGTATGGCAAGGTGGAGCCTTCGCGGAGCCGGGTTGGGGCGATGAAGATGATCCAGCCGCAGTTTGAGATTCTGCCGACGGGGACGAACGAAGACAGCGACCTGAAGATGCTGGAGGTGGGGCGGATTGTGCCGGTGTATGAGTCGCTGGGCGGGACGACGCCGTGGGGGGCGAAGCTCTCTTCGCGGTGGATGCGGCGGGTGCTGTGGGGATTGCTGGAGGAGTTGCAGCAGAGCGAGGTGCCGGAGACGCTGCCGGCCACCATGTTGAAGCAGTTTGCGCTGCCCTCGCGGCTGGAGGCGCTGCGGGCGGTTCACTTCCCTCCTGCGGGGACGCCGGTCATGGATCTGCAATCTTCGGCTACGCCAGCGCACCGGCGGCTGATCTTTGAAGAGCTTTTTTACCTTGAACTTGGGCTGGAGCTGAAGCGGCGGCGGATGCGCGAGCGCGACGGCATTGCGTTTGCCACCAGCCTGCCGGTACGCGAGGCGATCAAGCAGATACTGCCCTTTCACCCAACGGCGGCGCAGAAGCGCGTGCTGGGCGAGATTGCGACGGAGATGCGCAAGCCGCATCCGATGCGACGGCTGCTACAGGGCGATGTGGGCAGCGGGAAGACGATTGTGGCGCTACAATCCGCACTGATCGCGATTGAGAACGGCTACCAGGCGGCGCTGATGGCACCGACGGAGATTCTGGCGACACAGCACTACCTGGCCGCGCGCAAGATGCTGGAGAAATCGAGCAAGCGCTACAACGTTTCGCTGCTGACGGGCTCGCTGGACGATGACGTGAAGCGGGCGACGCGGGGGAAGATCATGCGCGGCGAGACGGACCTGGTGATTGGGACGCATGCTCTGTTCCAGGACAAGACGGAGTTTGCGCACCTTGGGCTGGTGATCGTGGACGAGCAGCATCGCTTCGGTGTGCAGCAGCGGTTTGCGCTGATGAAGAAGCAGGAGGCGCTCGATCCGGACACGCTGGTGATGACGGCGACACCGATTCCGCGGACGCTGGCGCTCACGATGTATGGCGACCTCGACCTGAGCGTGATTGACGAGCTGCCGCCGGGACGGACGCCGATTGTGACGCGGCGGACGACGGACGAGAGTGCGCCGGAGGTGTGGGGGTTTCTGCGGAAGCAGGTGGAGATGGGCCATCAAGCGTACATCGTCTATCCGGTGATTGAAGGGGCGAAGGACGATCAGCCGGAGCTGGATTTCCCTGTCGACGTGGTGGAGGAGGCGCCCGCGAAGAAGACCAAGGCCAAGAAGCCGAAGGCGCAGAAGAGTCTGCTGCCGAGGGCGGAGCTGAAGTCTGCCACGGCGATGCATGATGCGCTGAGCAACGGCGCGCTGAAGGGGCTGCGGCTGGCGCTGCTGCATGGGCGGCTGGCTCCGGACGAAAAAGAAGTGGTGATGCGGCGGTTCCAGCGCGGGGAGATTGATGTGCTGATTGCGACCACGGTGATCGAGGTCGGCGTGGATGTGCCGAATGCTTCCATCATGGTGATTGAGCATGCAGAGCGGTTTGGGCTGGCGCAGATGCATCAGTTGCGCGGGCGGGTTGGGCGCGGGGCGGCGAAGTCTTACTGCGTGCTGATGACGGGGGGCAAGGTCTCCGAGCAGGCCGACGAGCGGCTGGATGCGATGGTGCGGACACAGAATGGATTTGAGCTGGCGGAGCTGGATCTGGCGCAGCGGGGGCCGGGGGAGTTCTTCGGCACGAAGCAGACGGGGCTGCCGGAGTTTCGCGTGGCGAGTCTGCTGAGGGACCGGAAGATGCTGGAGATCGCGAAGTTTGCGGCAGCGAAGTTTATTGAGGTGACCGAGCCGCAGATCACGGCGGCGGAACGGGTGATGGTGCGGAGTCTGCTGAAACAGCACTGGCAGAGGAAGTATGGGTTGATTGAGGCTTAGGGATTAGCCATTGACGTACGGCGAAAGCCCGGAGTTTGTCGCCCGGAAGCTTCGAGCGGTTGTGGTTGCGTGGACACCTTCTGGATTCTTGCCATTCGCTGCGCTCGAGGATCAGAATGACTCGGTTGAAATTTGGGGTGGGCCGGGAGGATTCGTGGCTGGGAGAGATTTGCGCGCCCATTCGGCTTCGCTCAGGGCAGGCTCCGCGCGGCCGTCGCTTTGCGACGCTTCCCAGGTCTCAGAAGCGAGACCTGGGGCACCCACCGCGCGGGTTGCATGAGCAACTGCAAAGAATGTGCCCACCCAAAGTGTGGGTTGGATGAGCGGGGTCGGCTGGGTTCTTTGGTTAGGCGCAGGCGGGCTGGGCCAGCATGAGCCAGTGGGGGGTGATCTCGTGGAGGAAGCTGACTTCGAGTTGCATCTGCAGGATCTGGTCCAGCTCCGATTGGCGGATGTAGCGGCCACAGGTGCAGAGGCCGGAGAGAGCGCGGTGGCCGGAGCGGGTCATCTCCATACCGGTTCCGAGCAGAGCGGCGTAAAGCTCCACGATGCGGCGCAGTTCGATCTCCATCTGGAAGCTGAGAGTCATCTCAGACAGGTCACGGCGATCGACAACCCAGCCGCCACAGTGCACGATGGCATCCACCACGGCAGGCAGCAGGTCTTCCCTGTCCTGGTGGCTGTACGCCTGAATGATCTGGATATTCCGTATTTGCACGTGGCCCCCTCTGCCGCACTGCGGCAGGTATCCCCCTCATCGGCAAGTTGCCGGGGCGGGACAGGATGAAATCGCCCCGGGAACGGGTACAAGGGTCACGTGCCCAAGGTGCGGCGGGTACCAAAAGCGTTATCCTGAGTGACATGCTTGTGGGCACGGGAACGGACCTAATCGAGATCGCACGCATCCGCCAGAGCATTGAGCGCTTTGGGACGCGTTTTCTGGAACGCATCTTTACGGCAGGCGAGATTGCCTACTGCCAGCGGAAGAAGAACGCGGCGGAGAGCTATGCCGGGCGTTTTGCCGCAAAAGAGGCGGCAGCCAAGGCGCTGGGCACGGGAATTGCGCGGGGCGTGTCGTGGCGGGAGATCGAGGTCGTCCGCCGGCCCGGGGAACGGCCGACGCTGCATCTTTCGGGGCGAGCAGCCGTTCGGGCGGCGATGATCGGGGCCCACGCGGCGTCAGTTTCCATCAGCCACAGCCGCGATCTGGCTCTGGCGACGGTTCTGCTTGAATCTGCATGACTTTTGCTCAAACCTTCGGCGCGCTGGACGCATCCAATAAGAGCAAAGTCCTAAGTCCATGATGGTATTCTGGCGCAAGAGCCTCACATGGACACAGCAGTATCTGAAGCCCTGTACTAGAGGAGAGCCATGCCCAGTCAGAAAGAAGTCCGTTGGTCCCAGCTAAAAGTTGGCCTGCTCGTGAGCGTGGCCATCGCGGCTCTGGTTGCACTGGTGTTTTTAATGACGGGCTCCGTCGGCGGGCTGTTTACACCGAAGATCAAGGTGCGTTCGTACTTCCAGAATGCCGCGGGCCTGAAGGTGGGCGCGCCGGTTTCACTGGAAGGCGTTACCGTGGGCACCGTGACCGCCATCCGGGTGGTGAATTCGCCGGACCGCAGACTGACGCCGGTCGAAGTGACGATGAAGATCAGCGGGCGGTTTGCGCAGAACATGCATAAGGACTCCAAGGCTTCGCTTTCGACCATCGGCGTGCTGGGCGATACCGTGGTCGATATCAACAGCCAGTTCGCGAATGGGCCGGAGTTGAAGACGGGCGACGAGCTGACGACGATGGAGACGCCGAGCATCACCGATGTGATCAAGTCCAGCCAGGGCACAATCGAGCAGCTCAATGTGATCCTGGCCAAGGCCAATGCGCTGCTGGATAATGTGGCCAGCGGTAACGGCTCGATTGGCAAATTGATCGCGAGCGACGAGTTTTACAAGAAGGCTTACTCCGCCATGAGCGATCTGCAGACGCTGACGAGCAACATCAACAGCGGCAAGGGTACCGTGGGCAAGCTGATGACGGACGATACACTCTATAACCATCTGAATGAGACCGCGACGCATCTGCAGCATGTGTCGGAGCAGGTTGACAGCGGTAAGGGCACAGCAGGAAAACTGGTCAACGACCCGGCCCTCTATAACAACCTGAACCAGACACTGGCGCATGCAAACTCGCTGCTGGCGGACGTGGATGCAGGCAAGGGCGGATTGGGCGTGATGATGAAAGACCCAGTCTTCGCGCGCCAGTTGAGCGATACGCTGAGCCGCGTGGATGACCTGGTCAGCAAGATCGACCAGGGCCAGGGCACGCTGGGCAAACTGGCGAATGACGATAAGGCTTACAACGATCTGGATAAACTGCTGGTGAGCAGTGAGTTGCTGGTTAGCACGATTCGGAGCGACCCGAAGAAATACCTGACCATCCACTTCAAGATTTTCTAGGGCGGAAAAATCGCTGAAAGCCAGGTTTACAGCGGCTATATTCCCGTAAACTATTGGGATGGTGATGCATTCCACGAGACCGCTAAAAATCCTCTGGGGCAAAAGTGGCACAAACTCGCGCCAGCTTTTACAATCAATTGCAGGTTCTTAACCCTAAAGATTTCTCGTTGCGGAGCGTAGCCTGACCGCCCGTCCCTGCAACCCAGGACAAAAGGAAGCACATGAAGTTTAGTAATCTTGGCCGGAAAGTAGCGGCCCTAGTCTCCACGCTCGCATTGGGAGCCGGTCTGTCTTCCTGTGGCAGCGGCACCATCGGCTACCTTTATGTTTTGGGAACCCTGACGAACTCGGGGACCTTTGGCCAGATCAGCGGCTTCAAGATCGACGACCGTACCGGCAATCTGACCAATATGGTCCATTCGCCGTATACGACCGGCGGCACCAATCCAGGCAACGTCGTGGTCTTCCCCGGCGGACGCTATGTGTTTGTGCTGAACAAGGGGACCTCGACCCCCGGCACCACCAATGCCTGCCCGGTCAACACCGGCGGCTCCATCTCTGAGTTCCTGGTGGGCGGCGACGGCGTGCTGACGTTCCAGAATACGTACATCACCCAGGGCTACAATCCGCAGTGGCTGTCAGTGGACTCTTCCGGACGCTACCTTTATGCGCTCGACCAGGTGAATCCGACTTGCCAGACGAAGACGGCAGGT
>DASWOP010000185.1:0-24209 GCA_036404255.1 Acidobacteriaceae bacterium
TAGAATTTCAGTAAGGCGGAAAATAAACAGCATGTTGTGGAGCGATGCACTGACGGATGTGGCGGCGGTCGCGGATGCGTTTTATTACGCGCCGGTGCAGGTCAGTGGCGTGGAATATGATTCGCGGCGGGTTGGGCCGGGCACGGTGTTTGTGGCGATGCGCGGCGAGACGACGGATGGAAACCGGTACATTGACGCGGCGATTTCGCAGGGTGCGGCAGCGATTGTGACGGACTCGCGCGAGGCGTTCGCGGCGGTACAGGCGAGATACAAACAGATGCCGGTGGTACAGGTGGAGCGTGGACGGCGGGCACTGGCGACGATCAGCGCGAATCTGTTTGAGCATCCGGAGAAGAAGCTGGCCGTGAGCGCGGTGACGGGAACCAATGGCAAGACGACCACGGCGTATCTGGTGGAAGCGATTCTGCGCAGCGCGGGGCGGACGTGCGTGATGGCGGGAACGATTGAGTATCATGTGGGCGATGTGGTGCGGCCTTCGCCGCATACGACGCCGGAGGCACGGGATCTGCTGGAGCTGTTTCGCGATGGCGTGGCGGTGGGCGCGAGCGAAGCGGTGATGGAGATGTCTTCGCATGCGCTGGAACAGGAGCGGGCGTGGGGCGTGAGGGTGGACACGGCGATCTTTACGAACCTGACGCAGGACCATCTGGATTATCACCACACGATGGAAGAGTATTTTGCCGCGAAGTGGAAGTTGTTCAGCGGTGTGGGCGCACCGGCTCCGCGAGTGGCTGTACTGAACGCGGATGACGAGTATGGCCTGCGGCTGGCGGCGTTCGCGCGCGATGCAAGCAGCGAGGTGTTGACGTACGGAATTGAGCACGGAGATTTTCGCGCGGAAGAGATTGTGCTGCATGCGGGGGCGACGGAGTTTGCGATGAAGACTCCGGCGGGCGCGGTGCCGATGCATTCGCACCTGACGGGCCGGGTGAATGTGTATAACCTGCTGGCAGCGGCTGCGGCGGCGCATGCGCGGGGATTGACGCTGGAGCAGATTGCAGCGGGCGCGCAGACGCTGGCGCATGTGCCGGGACGTTTCCAGGTGGTGCGCGAGGCGAAGGATTTCACGGTGGTGGTGGACTATGCGCATACTCCGGATGCGCTGCGGAACCTGACCACGCTGGCGCGCGAGTTGGCAGCGGGCGCGCGGGTGATTACGCTGTTTGGATGTGGCGGAGATCGCGACAGGGCGAAGCGTCCGCTGATGGGGCAGGCGGCGGGCGAGGGTAGCGATGTGGTGGTGCTGACCAGCGACAATCCGCGGTCGGAGGAGCCGGAGGCGATCATCGCGGATGCGCTGCCGGGCGTGCTCGGGACAACGGCGGAGTGCATTGTGGAGGCGGATCGCGCGAAGGCAATTGCGATTGCGATTCACAAAGCAAAGGCTGGAGACATTGTGCTGCTGGCGGGCAAGGGGCACGAGACGACGCAGATATTGCGCGACGGGCCGGTACCGTTCGACGATGCAAAGGTTGCGGCGGCGGCACTGAAGGAGATGGCATGAAACTGACACTGGAGCAGGCAGCGACGTGGATGGGGGCTTCGGGTAGCTATGCGCACGATACGCTGGCGACGGGCTATTCCATCGATTCGCGCACGGTGCAGGCAGGGGATTTGTTTTTTGCGGTGACGGGCGAGCGGCTGGATGGGCATGAGTATGTGGCGGCGGCGCTGGGTCGCGGCGCGGTGGCAGCCGTGGTGCTGGCGCATTGGACGGCGCCTGAGGGTGTGAGCGAAGCGGTGCTGCTGCGGGTGAAGGGTGATGTGCTGGCTGCGATGCAGCGGCTGGCGACGGCTGTTCGCATGCATTGGGGCAAGCGCGTGATTGGGGTGACGGGGTCGGCGGGAAAGACGACGACGAAGGAGTTTGTGGCACAGGTGCTGGGCGCGCAATGGAAGGTGCTGAAATCCGCCGGAAACCTGAATAACAATTTTGGTGTGCCGCTACAGTTGTTGCGGATTGAGCCGGAGCACGATGTAGCCGTGATTGAGATGGGCATGAACCACGCGGGGGAGATCGCATTTCTCGCGAAGATGGCGGAGCCGAACTGGGCGGTGGTATCAAATGTGGCACCGGTGCATCTGGAGTTTTTCCCGGAGGGCATATGCGGCATTGCGCGCGCGAAGTATGAGTTGATCGAAGCGCTGCCGCCGGATGGCGTGGCGGTGCTGAACGGCGACGACCAGTATGTGCGGCAGTTTGGGCGCGGGATGGATGCGCGCGCGGTGTACTACGGGTTGAGCGAGACGGCGGATGTTCGCGCAGAGGCAGTGGAAGAGTTGGGCGCGGAGGGTATGCGGTTCATCGTGGTTGCGGGCGAGGCCCGGGAGACAGTGCATCTGAAGCTGATGGGCCGGCACAATGTTTGGAATGCGCTGGCGGGGATCGCGGTGGGATTGAAGAGCGGCATGACGCTGACGGCGTGCGCACGGGCGGCAGAGACGATGCAGCCGACGGAGAAGCGCGGGCAGGTGGTGGAGTGGCACGGGGCACAGATTGTGAACGACTGCTACAACTCCAATCCTCGGGCGCTGGATGCGATGGTGGATGCGCTGCTGGCGATGAAGGCGGAGCGGCACATTGTGGTGGCGGGCGAGATGCTGGAGCTTGGGCCGAAGGCGGCGGAGCTGCATGCGGCGTGCGGCGAGCGCATGGCGCAGCGCGGAGTGAAGATTGTGCTCGGAGTGCGCGGGATGGCCCGGCATCTGGTGGATGCGGCGAAGGCGCAGGGAGCCGAGGCGATCTACATGGAGACGCCGGCAGAGGCGGGGGCGTGGCTGCGTGAGCATCTGCAGGCGGGGGATGCGGTGCTGCTGAAGGCTTCGCGGGGAGTGCGGCTGGAAGAGTCGTTGAAGGAGTTGGAGGGTTGAGGTTCGTGGTGAGGGTGCGGCGTTCGTGGCTGGAGTAGAGAGTTTGGGCTTTGGTGCCGCGGAAGCTCTTGGCGTTATTGGTAATGTGGAGAGCGTCTGGATTCTTCGACTACGCTCAGAATGACTCAGTTTGGTTTTTTGCGCTGGGGGGATATGGGCCGGAGCGGTTCGCGCGTGGCGCGAATGCCCACCTTAGCGACGATAAAACTGTCGCGAAGACGGGGCACCCAGAGCGTGGGCGACGATGAAACTGCGATGAGGATGGGGCACCTACGATGTGGTGTTTCGGACGTAGGGGATATTTACAAGGGTTGCTGTAATGGCTGTTAAAATTGAACGAGCGCGCCGAGCGCGTACACACGAGAAGGCGGAAAACATTGCTTTATTGGCTGCTCTATCAAAAACTATTTCCGTACTTCCGGATGTTCCGCATCTTTCGCTACCTGACGTTTCGGACGGCGTTTGCGAGCCTGACGGCGCTGGCGATTGGATTGCTGATTGGGCCGTGGGTGATTGAAAAGCTGCGCGATTTTCAGATCGGGCAGTACATCCGCGAAGAGGGTCCAAAGAGCCACCAGAAAAAGACAGGGACACCGACGATGGGCGGCGTGCTGATCTGCATTTCGATCCTGGTGCCGACGCTGCTGTGGTCTGATCTGACGAATCCGCTGGTGTGGATCGTGGTGTTTTCGACGGTGGCATTTGGCGGCATCGGGTTCCTGGACGATTACATCAAGGTGGTGCATCGGCGGAACCAGGGACTGACGGCGAAGGGGAAGCTGAGCATGCAGATGTTGGCGAGCGCTGCGATTGCGATTGCGCTGGTTCTGCTGCAGCATGGCGGCACCTATTCGACGCGGCTGGTGGTGCCGTTTGCGAAGCGGTTTCGCCCGGATTTAGTGATGGGCTGGATGCAGCATCTGCCGGGACACTGGGCGGTGCTGGCGCCGCTGGCGTTTCTGCCGTTTGTGATCTTTGTGGTGCTGGTGATCAGTTTTTCATCGAACGCGGTGAACCTGACGGACGGGCTGGATGGGCTGGCGATTGGCTGCACGATCATCGCGGCGGCGGCGCTGGCGGTGCTGACGTATGTGAGCGGCCACGTGGTCTTCTCGGATTATCTTGAGTTGCAACGGATGCCGATGGCGGGCGAACTGACGATCTTCTGCGGGGCGATGGTGGGCGCGAGTATCGGGTTCCTTTGGTACAACGCGTATCCGGCAGAGATCTTTATGGGCGACGTGGGATCACTCGCGCTGGGTGGGGCGATTGGGACGGTTGCGGTGGTCATCAAGCAGGAGTTGCTGCTGCCGTTCATCGGCGGGGTATTCATACTGGAGGCCGGGAGCGTGATTCTGCAGGTGGGCAGCTACAAACTGCGCAACGGCAAACGCATCTTCAAGATGGCTCCGCTGCACCATCACTTTGAGTTGGCGGGGTGGTCCGAGTCAAAGGTGATTGTGCGCTTCTGGATTCTGGCGCTGGTCTTTGCGCTGTTTGCGCTGACTACGCTGAAGCTGAGGTAGGACGGGGATGGAATTGCAAAACAAAAAAGTGTTGGTGGTTGGGTTGGGCAAGTCTGGCATGGCGGCGGCGCAGTTTTTGCGTGCGCAGGGCGCGGTGGTAACCGCTGGCGATGCGAAGGATGCGGCGTCAGAATTTCCAAAGATGGAGGCGTTGCGGGCCGAGGGCATCGTGGTGCAGACGGGTGCGGC
Organism: Acidobacteriaceae bacterium; assembly: GCA_036404255.1. Classification (GTDB taxonomy): domain Bacteria; phylum Acidobacteriota; class Terriglobia; order Terriglobales; family Acidobacteriaceae; genus JARLFX01. Next base: position 4,608 of record DASWOP010000185.1, read on the forward strand.
GCAGTGGGGTGGGTTGGAGCAGCAGGAACTGATCGTGATTTCGCCGGGTGTGCCGGTGCAGACGGCGGAGCTGGAACGGGCTCGGGGGCTAGGGATTCCGGTGATCGGCGAGTTGGAGCTGGCGTCACGTTACCTGCAGGGAAAGATGCTGGCCATCACGGGCGCGAACGGAAAGACGACGACAACGACGCTGGTGGGGAAGATTCTGACGGACGCGGGCGTGCCGACGCAGGTGGGCGGGAATATTGGCACGCCGGTGATGGACCTGGTGGCGGCGAGCACAGCGGCGACGTGGAATGTGCTGGAGGTTTCGAGCTTTCAACTGGAGACGACGGTGAAGTTTCATCCGGCGATCGCGGTGATTCTGAATATCACGCCGGACCATCTGGACCGACATGGAAGCTTTGAGCAGTATGTGCTGGAGAAGGAGAAGATCTTTGCACGGCAGGGGGCGGAGGACTTCCTGGTATTGAACGCGGACGACAAGACGACGCAGATGTGCGCGGGGCACGCGGCGGGGCAGGTGTTCTGGTTCAGTGGGGCGCGGCCGCAGGTGAAGCGGGGAACGTTCGTGCATAAGGGCGTGATCGTGTTTGTGCCGCAGGAGGGCGCGGCGATGGAGCCAGTGCTGGCGGTGGAGGAGATTCCGCTGAAGGGCGCGCACAATGTGGAGAATGTGCTGGCGGCGGTATGCGCGGCGCGACTGGCGGGCGTGAGCGCGGAGACGATTCGCCAGAGCGTGAAGAGTTTTCAGGCGGTGGAGCACAGGCTACAGTTTGTGGCGACGGTGAACGGCGTGGAGTATTACAACGACTCCAAGGCGACGAATGTGGATGCAACGATGAAGGCGATTGCGTCGTTTGCGGGTGGCATCCACCTGATACTGGGCGGCAAGGATAAAAATTCGGACTATACGCTGCTGGCTCCGCTGCTGCGGGAGCGGGTGAAGATTGTTTACACGATTGGTTCGGCGGCGGAAAAGATTACTAACCAGCTCACGGGTGTGGTCAAGATAATGCAGGCAGAGACGCTGGCAAATGCGGTGAAGATAATCGCGAGGGATGCGGTGCCGGGGGAGATTGGGCTGCTGGCGCCGGCGTGCTCAAGCTTTGACCAGTTCGATAGCTATGGGCAGCGGGGACGGGTGTTTGTGGAGCTGGTGAAGCAGCTAGGGAACAGGGATTAGGGAGTAGGAAAAGCAGTATGGCGAAGCGCGTTGGCGTAGATAAATGGCTCTTCGGAATCGTGCTGATGCTGGTGCTCTTTGGGCTGGTCACGGTCTTCTCCGCTTCGGCGGTGATGGCGCAGGTGCGCTTCAACTCTCCGTATAGCTTTGTGCTGCGGCAGATGGGGTGGGCGGCGCTGGGGCTGGTGGCGATGGTGCTGCTGATGCAGGTGCCGTATCGCTGGTACAACCAGCCGAAGGTGGTGTTCACCGGCATGGCGATCACTACGCTGCTGCTGATCGGCGTGTTCGCCATGCACGATTCGCATAATACGCATCGCTGGTTCCGCTTCGGCGGTTTCTTTACATTTCAGCCGTCGGAGATTGCAAAGCCGGTGCTGGTGTTGTTTCTGGCGTGGTTTCTGCAGACGCGGATTCACCAGATGGAGGACCTGCGGAAGACGATTCTGCCGGCGGCGATACCGGCGCTGTTCTTCGTGGTGCTGATTCTGGCGGAGCCGGACCTGGGGACGGCGGTCGTCTGCGTGGCGACGGCTGGGCTGATGCTCTACCTGGCGGGCGCGCAGTTGCGGTACTTTGCGATTGCCGGTGTAGCGGCGATTCCGGTGCTGTATGTTCTGCTGTTTCGCGTGGCGTGGCGGCGTGCGCGCATGATGGCGTTTGTAAATCCTGAAGCTGATCCGAGGGGGTCGGGCTTCCACACGCTGCAGTCGCTGATCGCCGTGGGCACCGGTGGCCTGCATGGGCTGGGTCTGATGGAGGGGCGGCAGAAGCTCTTCTATCTGCCGGAGGCGCATACGGACTTCATCTTCGCGAACGTGTGCGAGGAGCTGGGGCTGATTGGGGCGGTGATCGTAGTTGCGCTGTTTGTGGCGCTGGGGTATCGCGGGTTGCGAGCGGCGATTCTTTCGACCGATCCGTTCGCGCGCTTTCTGGCGTTTGGCATCACGTGTGCGATTTTGATACAGGCCTTCTTCAACATCAGCGTGGTGCTGGCGCTGCTGCCGACCAAGGGTATTCCGCTGCCGTTCATCTCATCGGGCGGAACGTCGGTGTTTATCACGCTGGCGAGCATGGGCGTGCTGCTGAATATTACGCGCGAGATTGATTGAGTATGAGTGAATCAAAGGTACAAAGTTCAGGAGCGAAAGCGAAGCTGAGAGTGCTGATCGCTGGTGGCGGCACGGGCGGGCATGTGATTCCGGCACTGGCGATTGGGCGCGAGCTGGTGGCGCGTTATGGCGCGGAGCTTTGCTACGTGGGCACGGAGCGCGGGATTGAGACGCGGCTGGTGCCGGAGGCAGGCTTTCATCTGGAATTGATTCATGTGGGGCAGCTGAAGAATGTGAGCCTGCGGACGCGTCTGCGGACACTGACGGCGCTGCCGCGCGGTGTGTTGCGGTGCATGGCGCTGCTGCGGAGCTTCAAGCCGGATGTGGTGGTGGGTGTGGGCGGATATGCTTCTGGCCCGGCGATGATGGCGGCGATCCTGCTGCGCGTCCCGACGCTGGCGTATGAGCCGAATGCGGTGCCGGGTCTGGCGAATCGGCTGGTGGGGCGGTTTGTGAATGCAGCGGCGGTGAATTTTCCGGAGACGACGCGGTTCTTTCGCCATGCTGAAGTGACGGGCGTTCCGGTGCGGCAGGAGATCTTCGATCTGCGGCCGCGTCCGGTGGGCGCTCCGCCGCGACTGCTGGTGTTTGCGGGCAGCCAGGGGGCGCGCGTCTTCAACGAGATGATGCCGAAGATCGCCAGCGGATTGCTGGCTGCGGTGCCGGGGCTGACGATTGTGCATCAGTCGGGCGCTCGCCATATTGATGCGACGCAGGCGGCGTATGAGTTGAGCGGCGCCGATCCGGCGCGGTGGGGTGTGTTCCCGTTTCTGATTGATATGCCTGCGCAGTATGCTGCTGCCGACTTGATTCTGTGCCGCAGTGGAAGCACCGTGGCGGAGTTGGCTGCGGCGGGTAAGCCGGCACTGCTGGTACCGTTTCCGCGTGCGGCAGACGATCACCAGCGCAAGAATGCCGAGGTGCTGGCGAAGGCAGGCGCGGCAGTGATGCGACTTGAGGCTGGGTTGACGGCTGAGGAGTTGCAGAGGGAGCTGGTGGAGCTGCTGAACGATCCCGCACGGCTGGCAGAGATGAGCGCAAAGGCAAAGGCGATGGCGAAGCCGGGAGCGGTGGAGCGGATTGCGGCGATGGTTAAAGAACAGGGAACAGGGATTAGGGATTAGGGAATAGGGAATAGGGAACAGGGAACAGGGAGTAGAAAAGGCACAAAAAAGAGGCTCCCGTTGCGGGAGCCTCTTTTGTTGTTTGCTGCGTTGGTTTAGCGATGACCGCCACCACCACCACCGCCGCCGTGCGATCCGCCACCGCCGCCGCTGAACCCGCCGCCACCACCACGGCTGAATCCACCGCCACCGCCACTGCTGTGGCTCATGCCACCGCCGCCGCTAAAGTTGCCGCCGCCGGAAGGGCGTGCGTAGCTCTGAGGGCTGCCGCCGCGTGAATTGCCACCGCCACCGCTGAAGGAGTGGTTCTCACCGCCAGCGTAGGCACCACGGTTGAAGCCACCCTGCTGCTGCGCGAAGCTGTGACTACCCTGGCCGTTGGAGCCGCGGTTGAAGCCACCGGATTCGCCACGGTTGAAGCCGGAAGAGCGGATTGCGCCGCTGCGACCGTCACGGAAGCCGCCACGATTCTCAAAGCCCTGGTGCGAGTAGCCACCGCCGTTGAACCGTTGCGAGTAGACGTTATGGAAGCCACCACCACCGATATGGTTGTACTCACGGTTGTAGAAGAAGCGTCCGCCGCGCCAGTAGCCGCCGTAGAAGCCGGCGCCGAAGTAGCCGAAGCCATAGTTGATGCCACCGTAGTAGCCGATGTTGCGGCCCCAGTAACCGGTGTGCCAGGCATAGAAGCCATCGCCCCAGCCCCAGTAGCCAGGCGTCCAGAGAGCGCCCTCATAAGGGGCGAGAACCCATGCACCGTCTACCCAGTAGTAGCCATCGTCACCGTAGGCCCAGTAGCCAGGCGTCCAGATGTAACCATCGCCAGGGCATAGAGGCTGTTCGTAGACCGGGATAGCGGGAGGCGCAACGGCAACCGAAACAAAGACTCCAGCATGCGCCAGCGCGGGAACAGCGAGAAGTGCGACGGCGAGAGAAGCATTGCGAAGTGTGCGGAGTAATTTCATGTAATTTCCTTGCTGAAGGCTGCTTCGGTTAGCCGGTAGTGCCTGGCTGCAGCGGCTTGCGAGAAGCCTCAGCTTGAGCTATCGGTCCGCTGTATTGGGTCCGGTTGCTCGGTTTATATAGACTCACATTTTGACACAAAGTTGCTCTTTCGCAAGGGCCGTGAATTGAGCAACATGCGGACAGCATTTTGGCATGTTGACGACACGCAAAAAGAAAAGGACGGCCGATGTTCCGACCGTCCTCTTGTGTAGAAGTGCATGGGATCAACGATGGCGCTCTTCACCGCCGCCGCCTTGTCCTCCACCGCCCTGCGGGCGCGCCTGCTGCTGAGCCTGCGGGCGAGCCTGCTGTTGCTGTTGTGGACGTGCCTGCTGCTGCGGTTGAGCTTGCTGCTGTGGACGTGCCTGCTGCTGCATCTGCTGTGGGCGCGCCTGAGGCTGAGCCTGCTGTGGACGAGCCTGCTGCTGTGGACGTGCCTGCTGTTGCGGTTGCGCCTGTTGACGCCCCTGCTGCTGTGGCTGGTTCGCGCCGCCAGAACGATTGTTCTGGACGGAGCGACCTGCGGGTGCATTGCGCGCTGCCTGAATCGCCTGCGGGTTGGCGGGATGACCCAGCGCCTGCTGGAATCCCTGACGGCCTGCACGATCGGTAGCGGTTACGGCCGGCTGGCCGTGGTTGACGTTGGCAAACTGCGCGCGATTGGAGGCAGCGGCACGCTCATGCTGCTGTTGCATTGGCACGGAGTTGATGTGCTGTTCGTGCTCGGCTACGCGCTCCTGCGGGGAGCGATCTGCACGTATGCCACCCTGGCCACCGTTGAAGGCAACACGGCTATGGTTTTCGATGTTCACCTGACGCGAGTAGACGTTGTGTACGCGGCGGTCGTCGATACGATTGATGGTGCGATTGTAGGTGAAGGCACCGTGGTTCCAATAACCACCCTCATAGCCTCGGCCAAAGTAGCCGTAGCCATAGTTCACGCCACCGTAGAAGCCGATGTGGAGGCCCCAGTAGCCACCATGCCACATGTAAGCACCATCACCCCAGCCCCAGTAGCCGGGTGTCCAGAGGGCTCCAGTGTAGGGCGCAAGCACCCATGTGCCGGGAACCCAGTAGTATCCGCCATCGGGCGCATAGCCCCAGTAGCCGGGTGTCCAGATATAACCATCGCCGGGGCAGTATGGCTGTTCGTAGACCGGCAGCTCGGGAGGAGCAATGTTAACGGAGACAAAGACGCCAGCGAAGCTGGAAGCGGGAACCGCCAGGAGCGCCACAAGAAGCAGAAAATAACGCAGGAAGCGAGAAGCTCTCACAAGTACCTTCACCCGGTGGTTCTTCGATCTCATCCGGTGGAACTTTACATCTCCGGCGTACGAGAACCCCAAGGCATTGCCTATCTGGACTTACTTCAACAGGCAAGTGTACAGACGCACTTTATACGATTCTGTTGCGGTGCCTGCTGTTGCTTATCCAATAGATTTAGAAGCATCTTATTCCAGTGATCACGCATCATGCACGCGATGCCGGCGGAGCGCTGGTAGAGTGGAAAGAGACTCTTTTAAAACCTCACATGTTCGCAACTCCTCAGCGCATTCACTTTATCGGTATCGGCGGCATTGGCATGAGCGGCATAGCCGAGATATTGCTGACGCTGGGTTATACCGTTTCGGGCTCTGACCTGAAGCGCACTGCCGTGACTGACCGGCTGGAGATTCTGGGCGCAACGGTGCATGAAGGCCACCGCGCGGAGAATGCGACAGGCGCTGATGTGGTGGTGACGAGCTCGGCGGTGTCTCCGCAAAACCCGGAGGTGCTGGAGGCGCGAGCACACAAAATCCCAGTCATCATGCGTGGCGAGATGCTGGCTGAACTGATGCGGCTGAAGTACGGCATTGCAGTGGCCGGCATGCACGGCAAGACGACGACTACATCGATGATTGCGGCGGTGCTGGCGGCAGGAGAGATGGACCCGACGGTGGTGGTGGGTGGCCGCGTGGAAGCGCTGGGATCGAATGCTCGGTTTGGGCGTTCGCGCTACCTGGTGGCCGAGGCGGATGAGAGCGACCGCAGCTTCCTGAAGCTGATGCCGATCCTGGCGGTGGTGACGAATCTTGATCGCGAACACATGGACACGTATCGCGATATGAACGACGTGCAGGATGCGTTTGTTGAGTTCATGAACAAGGTTCCGTTCTATGGCGCGGTGGTGGCGTGTGCGGATGATGAGCTGCTGCGCGGGATTCTGCCGCGAGTACGGCGCAAGGTGGTGACGTACGGGTTCCATGCCGAGGCGGATTGCAGGGTGGAGATGTTGCCGAAGAGCACCGAATGCCATGCGCGCTTTGTGTTGCATATGGGCAAAGATGCGCTGGGGCCGTTTGACCTGCATGTGCCTGGACGGCACAACGTCTTAAACGCAGCGGCAGCGGCTGCGATTGGGCTGCAACTGCAGATCGCGCCGGAAAAGATTGTGACCGGGCTGAGCAGTTTTTGCGGGGTGGACCGGCGGTTCCAGCAGAAGGGAAGCGCGCGGGGCGTGGCGGTGGTGGACGACTACGGGCATCATCCGACGGAGATACGGGCCACGCTGCAGGCGGCGCGTGAGTGCGGATTCGGCCATGTGCATGTGCTCTTTCAGCCGCATCGGTATACGCGGACCCGCGATATGCTGGCGGAGTTTACAGATGCGTTCAGTGATGCATCGAGTTTGGAAGTGCTGGACATCTATGCTGCGAGCGAGCAGCCGATTGAAGGCGTGACTGCGCAGGCGCTGGTGAAGGCTATTGCCAGCGGCAAACATGCGCCGGCGGTGGTGGAGTATGCGGCAAACTTTGCCGAGGCGGCGCAGCGGCTGGCGGCGCGCGCGAAGGACGGTGACCTGGTGATTACGCTGGGCGCGGGGAATGTGTCGCAGGCTGGGGCCGTGGTGCTGGACGCGCTGAAGGCTGGGAAGTAATGGCTGAGAAGAGGCTGACAAAATATGATCCTGCCGAGGATTTGACCTCTGACAAAGCTATTGCGATCTTTATGGCGGAAGCTTTTGAGACGAATGACGTTCGCTATATCTCACATGCGCTGGGCGTTGTTGCTCGCGCTAAGGGCATGCCTCAGATTGCTAGTTAGCATGGTGGGTCAGATGCGTTGCTTGGACAGATCTACGGGGTTCGCTTGGTTGGAATCCTTAAAAAGCAGATTCTTCGCGCGCGCAGAATGACAGGGGCGGAGAATCCGAATCCAGATAGTAAACAGAAAGCAATTTGTGTACCAGAGTGCTTACCTCGTGCGGCGGAATAAGCGGCTGCAACGGGAAAGGTGCAAGGTATATTGAGGTTTGGCGAACTCCGCGGCCTTTGCTCAGGCTTGCGAAAACTTAGTGTTATGAATCGGCAAACGACAGCAGTGCTGGACCACGACGACGCAGATGCGGCGTCGGCCGATCGCTATCGCCCGGATACGTACTCGGGGCGACTTGGCGATCAGCTGGCGGACCGGCAGACGCCTGTGCCCAAGCGGGTGCTGCGCCGGGTGACGCCTGCCGAGGAGATCTACGACGATACGGGCGACAGTTCGTTCCTGCGCGCGCAGACACGGATTCGTGTGCGCAGGGGGCTGGTGCCGCAGAGCCTGTGGGGTAAGGTCTTCGCTGGTTTTGCGGTCTTCATCACGCTGTGCGTGGTGATTGCGGGCGGGCTGGTGGTTCGCAAATTTCTATTGCACGATTCACGCTTTCAGATTGCCTCTTCCGCCGACGTTCAGATCGATGGCAACAGCCATGTGAGCCGGGCGCAACTGTTGAGCATCTTTGGCGAAGATATTGGGCGCAATCTGTTTCATGTTCCGCTGGCGCAGCGCCGCCTGGACCTGGAGACGTTGCCATGGGTGGAGCATGCGACCGTGATGCGGTTGCTGCCGGACCGGCTGCGGGTGAGCGTGGTGGAGCGGACGCCGGTGGCCTTTGTTCGCCAGGGCGCGGGTATTGGACTGGTGGATGCGTATGGCGTGCTCCTGGATATGCCGGAAGATGACGCGCATGGTGGGAAGTACTCTTTTCCTGTGCTGACGGGCATTATCGCGGTTGATCCGCTTTCGACCCGCGCGGCACGGATGAAGATCTATCAGCAGTTCATCCACGAGATTGATTCCAATGGGCCGAAGATATCCGACACGCTGAGCGAAGTGGATGTAAGCGATCCGGAAGACGTGAAGGCGCTGATTCCTGACCATAGCTCCGAGATACTGGTGCACTTCGGCGACCAGAATTTTCTGCAGCGCTACCAGAGCTACGAACAGCAACTGCAAGCATGGCGCACACAGTATCCGAATCTTTCGTCGGTGGACATGCGGTATGACAAACAGGCTGTGCTGAGCATGGGGCAGCATACGAGTGCTCCGGTGGGCGATGCGCCTTCGGCTGGTGGTGCGGCGAACGTGGCGGTGGAGCCAGCTCCGGTGGCGAATCCAGTGGTGGCTCCGGCGGTAGTGGGAAAGAAATCTGCGGCGACACCCGCACAGGTGGAAGCCAAAACAGCGGCGAAACCAGCGACCGCAAAGAAGCCGGTTGCGCCCGCGGTTACGGCGGGCAAAGTGACGGCTCCAGCGGTGAAACCTGCGGTAAAGCCCACGGCTACACCGGCGGTGGCTGTGGCAAAGACTCCGGCAGCGGCCCCGACGGCATCCAAACCGCAGGGTAAGGCAGCGGCAACACCGGCAGCTACGGCTGCGGGCAAGCCTGCTTCTGGCGCGGCTCCAACGGCGTTCAGCATGCAGCATCCGCTCACGCAGGCGTACGATGTGCCAGTAAAGAAGAGTGCCGCAAAGCCGAAATCTGCCACGAAAGCGAAACCGGGCGCAAAAGCGCACGCAGCTGTGGTGAAATCGAAGAAGACGGCTAAACCGGCGTAGGCGATTCAGCTCGCACCGTTGCAAACCATTAGTGCCCTGAGCAGCGAAAGGCCCCATGAAGCAGGACCGCGAAAATCTCATCACTGTGCTGGACGCCGGGAGCGCGAAGGTGTGCGTTCTGGTGGCCGAGGTGCAGGATGGCGTGCTGCGCTATCGTGGGCACGGCGTGGGCAAGGCCAAGGGTATGCGCAAGGGGCTAATTGCGGACCTTGGGCCGGCGGCGGCGGTGATCAACGAAGTAGCGCTGACGGCGGAGCGGGTGGCGAAGGCGCCGATCGAATCTGCGATTGTGGGGATTGGCGGCGCGCATGTGCGCGGGGTAAACAGCCGCGGCGGCATCAGCATGGGCAACCGGATGCGCGAGATTACGAGGGAAGAGGTTCGCGCCGCGGTGGATCGCGCGAGGAGCATTAGCTTGCCGCCGGACCGCGAGGTGCTGCATCTGCTGCCGCAGGAGTTCATCGTGGACGATCAGGGCGGGATTCATGATCCTGTGGGCATGGTAGGCACGAAGCTGGAGGTGAACCTGCACATCTCGACGTGCTCGGGCGGCGCGGCGCAGAGCGTGATTACCTGCGCAAACAAGGCTGGGCTTGAAGTGAAGGACACGGTGTACGAGGGAATCGCGTCGGCTGAGAGTGTGCTTTCGGCGGACGAGCGCGAGTTGGGTGTGTGCCTGGCGGATATTGGCGCGAGCACGACGGAGCTGGCGGTGTTTTTTGAGGGCTCAATAGCGCACACGGCAGTGCTGCCCATCGGCGGCGAGCACTTTACGAATGATCTTGCGGTTGGGCTGCACGTGAGTGTGGAAGAGGCCGAGCACCTGAAGCGCGAGTACGGCAACTGCGTGGTGACGGCTGTGCCGACGCTGAACGAAGTGGAAGTGGGAGGCAGTCTGACGGCGGGTGTGGCGGGCGGCGGACAGCCTGCGCGGATGGTGCGGCAGCGTTTTCTGGCGGAGATTCTGGAGCCTCGCGCGCGCGAGCTGATGCAGATGTTGCGCGATAATCTGCGGCAGGGCGGCGTGTTGGAGGCTTTGGGTGCTGGCGTGGTATTGACCGGCGGCGGCGCACGGCTGGCAGGGCTGCTGGATGTGTCGGAGAGTCTGCTGCGTGTGCCCGCAAGGATTGGTTTCCCAGTGCCGCTCTCGCGCATGCCGCAGGAACTGGCGCAGCCGGAGTTTGCTACGGCGATCGGGATGTTGCTGTATACGCATCGCACGCAGATTCGTCGGGCGGCGGAAGAGCAGGGATTGCGCGCGAAGCTGCGGGCGATCTTTGCGGGAAGTTTCTAGTTGGACATCGATATCACGAACTAAAGAGTGAAACGAATGCCACCTGTGAAGGTAAATGACTCCGTTACTGAAGAAGTAAGACGAAGAATCGAATCATTTTTTGAAAACATTGATTGCACAAAACAATCGATAGAAAAGCATGGTCCACTTGAACCGATTCACGACAATTATTCTACTTACCTAAGACGGAAACTTTGGCGAACCATAAGAAATCGCATATGGGAACGGGATGGAAAGATCTGCTGTCGCTGTGGTGGAGCTGCAGACGCCGTTCACCATAGGAGTTATGAAGATGATGTAATGTTGGGGAATGATGATAGCCAGTTAGCCTCGATTTGCGAGGGCTGTCACACAGTTATCCACTTTGATGACAATGGCAATAGGCGCACTGCGGAAGAAACAGACAAAATGCTGCTCGAAAGAACTGTAGCTGCGGATTTTCCAATACCAAAAGTTGACCTGCGACGGAAGCGGCACATTGAACCCGGCGGATGGCATCGTATGAGTGCAGTACAACGAAACGCATGGCGGTGCGAATACAATAAGCTAAGAGCTATTCGCTTGATGCAGCGATCTGAAGCCTCCCGTAAGACGACCCAATAGACTCGTTTCATAATCTTGGCTGGACAGCAGCTTATTGAAACCTGCGAGTGAAGCGACCAATCGGTCGTGCACGTAGCGTGAACCACGTAAGGTACTGCAAAACTGCGCTTTGGCGCGGTTTTTCTGTATGCGCGATGGACTGGGCGATTCAGAATGGGAGATGCGAATGGCGATTGCTCGACGCTATTTGAAACGCGCTATCCTTGATAAGACGAAGTAATTCAGGAGCATGGGCTTAGATGACTTTTAGCGACAACGATCCTATCCGCATTCAGTATCACGACGACATGATCCACGGGGCGCGGATCAAGGTGATCGGCGTGGGCGGTGGGGGCAATAATGCCGTCAACCGGATGATCGCGGCCAAGGTGGAGGGCGTGGAGTTCATCGCCGCCAACACTGATGTGCAGGCGCTGCAGACTTCGAACGCGCCAGTGAAGCTACAACTCGGCGTGAAGCTGACGAGCGGGCTGGGTGCGGGTGCGAATCCCGATGTGGGACGGCGCGCGGCGCTGGAAGATTCCGACAAGATTATTGAGGCGCTGGAAGGCGCGGACATGGTGTTCGTCACCGCTGGACTGGGTGGCGGCACGGGCACGGGCGCGGCGCCGGTGATCGCATCGCTCGCGAGCGAGATGGGCGCGCTTACGGTGGCTGTGGTTACGCGGCCGTTTGCATTTGAAGGCAAGCGGCGCATGCAGCAGGCGGAGCGCGGCATGCAGGAGCTGCTGGAATCTGTTGACACGATGCTGGTGATCCCGAATGAGAAGTTGCTGGCGGTGGCGCGGGACGCTGGGTTCTTCGAGAGCTTCCGCATTGCGGATGATGTGCTGCGGCAGGGCGTGCAGGGAATCTCTGACATCATCACGATTCCGGGCATCATCAATCGCGACTTCGCTGACGTAAAGACGACGATGGCGGGGATGGGTTATGCGGTGATGGGCACGGGCATTAGTTCGGGCACGAACCGCGCGGTGGAGGCGGCGATGGCCGCGATGGCTTCACCGCTGCTGGAGGCGGGTGCGATCGATGGCGCGCGCGGCATCCTCATCAACATCACGGCTTCGAACTCGATCAAGTTGAGCGAGGTGAATGAGGCTTCGAGCATCATCCAGAGCGCGGCGCATGAGGATGCGAACATCATCTTCGGCGCGGTGCAGGATGAGTCGATGGGCGATGAGATCAAGATTACGGTGATCGCGACGGGCTTCAAGCAGACGAGCTCTGCGGAGATGAACGAGCGACGGGAACGGATGTTGAGCGAGGCTTCGCTGCCGGAGTATGTGCCGGAGCCGATCAAGGTGCAGTCGAGGCCGAAGGTTGCGCCAAGACCCGAGCCGGAAGCGCCGCGGTTTGCGAGTGAAGAGATCATTGTTCGTGAAGAAGAGGCCGTAGACGACGAAGTGGCGCCTCCGCTGGAGAAAGAGGAGTTGCGGGCGGTACCGGCATCGGTTTTTGATGACGAGTTTTTCCGGTCGACAGTGCGGTCTGTTGTCGAACGCGAGACCGAGGCGGAAGCTGAAGCGCAGGAGCGGCATGATGACGTTTCGCTGCCCAGTGCCGTCCAATATGAAAGAGAGGAAGAGGAGCGCGAGGCCGCGCGCATGCGTGATGCTGAACTGCGCATGCAGAGGGAGCTTGCTGCCGAACGCGAGCAAGCCGCAGAGCGTGCAGCTACACCGCCGCCTCGGGCGCCTGAGCCCCCGCATCAGGATCAGGAATCAGATGAATTGGATATTCCCGCCTTTTTGAGGCGAAGCAGTTCGTAGCGACGCAACACCGGTTTCGCTCATCGAATAAAATGGGGGAAGCCAGTGAATCGAGTTACCCATCCGTATTTCAAGAACGACAACTTTTTGTACGCCGAAGCCATTGATGCTTAGACATTCCTATATCTCGACGACGCTGCTGCTGTTGCTGACCGTATTCTGCGCAGCTACGGCTGGAGCGGCTGTTCACCGCAAGCATGCGGCGACGGCAACGACTGCTGTGGCACCGCATCGTGCGGCGAAGGCGGTGACGCATCGTGCAGCGAGCCGCACGGCACGCACGAGTGCTAAAGCAGCGGTCCCGGCCACGACAACGCGCACGGTGATGATACGTGGACGGCGGCGAGTGGTCGTGTCGCGTCGCATCAGCTTCGAACGGTTTACGGCGAGTTCGTTTGCCAGCGATGTGTCTTCCTTGACGATGGGTGATCAGACGGCGGGCGAAGTTCCTGAGGTGCGGGACGCGGCGTTGCAGGCACTGGGCAACATGAACGGGACGGCACTGGCGATTGATCCAAACACAGGCCGCATTCTGGCGATGGTGAATCAGAAGCTCGCGCTCTCGCATGGCGCGGAGCCCTGCTCGACGATCAAGCTGACGGTGGCACTGGCGGCGCTGGAAGAGGGTATCATCAAGCGCGATACGCCGGTGAACCTGGGTGGCAACTATCACCTCAATTTGACGGAGGCGCTGGCGCACTCCAACAATCTCTACTTCGAGACACTGGGGCGGTCGCTTGGCTTTGAGCGCGTGAAGCACTATGCGAACCAGTTTGGACTGGGCGAACTGGCGGGGTACAACATTCCCGGCGAGCAGTTGGGGACATATCCAGACCAAGAGCTGCCGGCATCGCTGGGCGGCGTGGGGCGCATGTGCTCGTTCGGCGAGAGCGTCTCCATGACACCGCTGCAACTGGGCGCGCTGGTCTCTGCGATTGCGAATGGCGGCACGCTCTACTATTTGCAGCATCCGCAGTCGCCGGAAGATATTGCAATGTTCAAGCCGCGTATCAAGCGGATGCTGAACATTGCGCCGCTGATTCCGGAGATTCAGGATGGTATGCAGGCGGCGGTGCAGTATGGCACGGCGCGTTCGCTGCGGGCGAACTTCCGGCAGTTTCCAGTGCTGGGGAAGACGGGCACGTGCTCTAACAACGGCACGCGCTATGGGTGGTTTGCCAGCTATGCGAATACGCCGATGGGACGCATTGTGACGGTGTTCTTTCTGGAGGGCGGACGACCGACCTTTGGACCGAAGGCGGCGGAGCTGACGGGCGAGTTCTATCGCGCGCTGTGGGACCACAATTATTTTGTGGGTAAGCCGAGCACGCCTGGGATCGCTGATCCGCTGACGCCAGCGCTGTCGCTTGGGCCGGCTGGCGGCGGAGAATAGCGGATTCGTTTCGCCGCTCGGCATTCGTTTCGCCGCTCGGCATTCGTTTCTTCGCATAGAACAAAAAAACAGATTCTTCCCCTTCCCCCATTCGCTGTGCTCAGGGTCGAGGGTCAGAATGACAGAGTTGCTATACCCTTCTCATTGCGCCGGTTGCGGCGTACTCTTGCAGATAATTTGTTGTGGGTAGAACGGAGCATTCCACGTGAAGATGCTGACTGCGGCTGAGATGGCAGCGACGGACAAGCGCACGGCCCAGGGCGGCGTGTTGCTGGCGACGCTAATGGAGAACGCGGGCGGCGCGGTTGCGCGTTTTGTGCGCACGCACTATCGCAAGGCGGAGCGCGTGCTCGTGATCTGCGGCAAGGGGAATAACGGCGGCGATGGATTTGTTGCCGCGCGGCATCTGGAGGGCGATGGACGGAAGGTGAAGGTGCTGCTGCTGGCTGACCCGGCGGGGTTGAGCGGCGAGGCGGCGGATGCGTTCGCCAGCTTGCAGGCGGAGCGGCGGGTCAAAATCTATACGGCGAAGGATGAGGCGGAGTTGGAGGCCGAGGGGCACCGGCTGGTGGAAGCGGACGTGATCGTGGATGCCGTGCTGGGCACGGGATTCAAGCCTCCGCTGCGTGGGCTGGCGGCGCTGCTGCGAACAAAGCTGGCGGAGATGACGACGCGGGTGGTGGCGGTGGATCTGCCTTCGGGGTGGGACGCGGATTCGATGGAAGAGACGAGCGCTACGGCGTTTCGCGCAGATGCTGTGGTGACGTTTACTGCACCGAAGCCGGCGCATCTTTTTGGGCATCTGACGATAGGTCCGGTGGTGGTGGCGGAGATTGGATCGCCGGTGGAGGCGGTGCGATCGGGGGAGAAGATCTTCTGGGCGGGGACGGCGAAGACGCTGGCGGAGGCTCCGCGCGCGATCAATTCCAACAAGGGAAAGTTTGGACATGTGCTAGTGGTTGGCGGCGCATGGGGCAAGGCGGGCGCGCCGGGGATGGCTTCGCTTGCGGCGCTGCGTACGGGCGCTGGGCTGGTGACGGCGGCGGTGCCGGAGAGCATTGTGAATACGGTGGCGGGGGTGACGCCGGAGTTGATGCTGGCTCCGCTGCTGGAGGTGGAAGGCGGAACGATTGCGGCGGAGAATCTGAAACCAAAGAGGTTAGCGGCGCTGCTGAAGAAGATCAGCGTGGTGGCTGTGGGGCCGGGGCTGGGGACGGAGGGGGAGGCGACGGAGTTTGTGCATGGGCTGGTGGCGCAGACGGCGGTGCCGATGGTGATTGATGCGGACGCGCTGAATGCGTTTGCGGGGAAGACGAATCTACTCTCAGGCCGCGGGCGCTTCAAGGGAAGAGGCAAAACGCTGGTGTTGACGCCGCATCCGGGGGAGATGGCGCGGCTGCTGGGCATCAGCGTGAAGGCGGTGGAGGCGGACCGCGTGGGGCTGGCGCGGGCGTTTGCGAAGAAGCACCAAGTGACGCTGGTTTTGAAGGGTTGGCGGACACTTATTGCGCATTCTGACGGACGTGTCGCGGTGAATACGACGGGTAACGCGGGGATGGCGAAGGGCGGGAGCGGGGACATCCTGACGGGGATCGTGGCGGCGATGCTGGCGCAGTATCCGGAGCACGTGGCTGAGGCGGTGGAGGCGGCGGTTTATCTGCATGGGCTGGCAGGAGATTTTGCGACGCATGCTCAGGATGAACACACGGTGCTGGCGACGGATACTCTGGAGCATCTGAGGGACGCGTTCAGGTACAGGGTGAAGGATGAGGATGGTCTGGTGTGGCTATGCGGGTTGCGCGGGTGACTAAGAGCTGGACAACTAAGTCGGCTGAAGAGACGGTGCTGGTGGGGCGTGAGCTGGCGGCGATGCTGCGGCCGCCGAAGCTGCTGATCCTGCGTGGCAATCTTGGCGCGGGGAAGACGACGCTGGTGAAGGGTTTGGCGGCGGAGCTGACTTCGGTGGAGCAGGAGGATGTGACCAGTCCGACGTTTACGCTGGTGCATGAGTACAGCGGCGGAAGTGTGCTGCTGTATCACCTCGACCTTTATCGTCTGCAGCAGGAGCGGGAGCTGGATGTGCTGGGGATTGAGGAGATGCGGCGCGAGGAGACGATTGTGCTGGTGGAGTGGGGTGAGAAGTTTCCCGGGCTGGTGAGCGAGGCGGATGGGGAGATTGCGATTGAGCATGGCGGCGGGGATTTGAGGACGATTACGCTGCGGCTGGGGTAAAGAGAGTGATGGCATCAAGTTTTGCGCGCGTCGCGCGGGCGTCGCGATGAAACTGCGACGCTATCCCACTCATCCCGCGATGAAGCTGCGTGATGAATGGGGCACCCGGCAAACCCGGGTCTCAGAAGCGAGACCCGGGGCACCCGCATCTGGCTGTTCCCGGAGCACTCTTCTGTGGATGGTCAAAACCTGTCAAGCCCCCTGGAGTGCGTGGAAGACTGTAAGTTATTGATTGTAAATGATAAATAGGTTTAAACGGGTTGGCGTAGTACTGGGGTCATAGCTAGTAAACTAGTACCTATGCCACCAATTCTCAACGCACAGGGTCTGACGAAGGCCTTCGGTTCTGCACCACTCTTCCGCAATATCGCGTTTCCCGTGTCTGAGAATGATCGGATTGGACTGATTGGGCCGAATGGCTCCGGCAAATCTACGCTGATGCGCATTCTGGCTGGGGCCGAGACGCCCGACGAGGGCGAGATCGCTATGCGCAAGCGGGCTACGGTCGGCTATGTGGAACAGACTTCGGTCTTCACGCCGGGACGCACGGTACGTTCCGTGATCAAGGATGCTCTGATCCGGGCGCATGTGCCCGCCGTGGAGCACGATGCCCGGCTCTTCGACACGCTGGGGCGGGCGGGATTCGCAGATGTGGCTGGGCCGACGGGGCTGGCGACGTTTGACGATGAGGCGGCGACACTTAGCGGCGGCTGGCGCAAGAGGCTGGCGATCACCGAGACGCTGGTATCGAAGCCGGATGTGCTGCTGCTGGATGAGCCGACGAACCATCTTGATCTCGAGGGCATTCAGTGGCTCGAAGGGATGCTGCGGCAGGGCGGGTTTGCCTGCGTGGTGGTGAGCCATGACCGGTATTTTCTGGAGAATGTGGCGACGGAGATGGTGGAGCTGGACCATGTCTACGCCGATGGCGCGCTGCGGGTGAAGGGAAATTACAGCAAGTTCCTCGAAGCGAAGGAGCTGTACCTGGAGGCGCAGTCGCGGCAGCAGAGTGCGCTGAAGAACAAGGTGCGGCGCGAGGTGGAGTGGCTGCGGCGCGGACCGAAGGCGCGGGCGACGAAGGCGAAGGCACGGATCGATAGGGCGCACGAGTTGATTGGCGAACTGGCGGCGGTGAATGCGCGGCAGCAGACGACGACGGCGGACATCGGCTTTGCGGCGACGGAGCGCGACACCAAGCGGCTGATCGAGGCGAAGCGCATCACGGTGGCGATGGGTGGACGGACGCTGTTTGGGCCGATGGACCTGAGCATCACGGCGGGGATGCGACTGGGACTGGTGGGGCCGAACGGCAGCGGCAAGACGACGCTGATGCGGATGTTGGCGGAGCTGTATCCGCCGGACGCTGGAACGATCAAGCAGGCACAGGGGCTGCGGGTGGTGTACTTCGACCAGAACCGCGAACTGGATGAGAAGCAGACGTTGCGGCGTGCGCTGGCACCGGACTCCGATGCGGTGGTGTATCAGGACCGCGTGATCCACGTGGCGAGCTGGGCGGCACGGTTTCTGTTTACAGGCGAGCAGTTGAATCAGCCGGTGGAGCGGCTCTCTGGCGGCGAGCGGGCGCGAGTGTTGATTGCGAAGCTGATGCTGCAGCCGGCGGATGTGCTGATGCTGGATGAGCCGACGAACGATCTGGATATTCCGACGCTGGAGATTCTGGAGGAGAGCTTGCTGGAGTTTCCGGGCGCGCTGATCCTGGTGACGCATGACCGGTATCTGCTGGATCGCGTATCGACCACGGTGCTTGGGCTGGATGCGAAGGGCGGCGCGGAACGGTTTGCTGATTATTCGCAGTGGGAGCTTTGGCAGGAGGAGAGTAGGGCGGCGAGCCAGCGAGTCAGCAAGTCAGCGAGTCAGCAGGGCGGTGAGCCGTCCGGGCAGAAGAGCGGTTCTTCCTCCAGCAGCAAGAAGAAGCTTTCTTATCTGGAGGCGCGGGAGTTTGCGACGATTGAGCAGCACGTGGAAGAGGCGGAAGAGCGGCTGAATGCGGCGCGGCATGCGGTGGATGATCCGGCGGTCGCGACCAACGCGGAGGCTCTACAGAAGGCGCTGGCCGAGCAGGAGATTGCGCAGGAGGCGGCGGACAAACTGTATGCTCGGTGGGCGGAGCTGACGGAGAAGGCGGGATAGGTCCTGCGCCCTTCGCGATGCTCGAGGGCAGGCTCCCGGCGAAAGGCTCGCTCTGCGCGCAGAGGCAACTGCGGAAGGTTCACCGGTCAAATAATGCGGCTGAGCTCACAGAGGTAGATCCTGCGAACCCGGGTCTATTTGTGTTGGTTGCGGGTGTGTTTTTCTGGGGATGGATTTGTGGCGGTGGTAGAGAACCAAGTTCCGCGCGCTTCGCTTCGGAATGACAAACAAAAGCAAGTGCAAATTCGAGAAGCAGATTCTTCGGCTGCGCTCAGCGACTGTCTTGATTTGTCAAGGCAGGTTATGGAAAAGGCGGGGGGGAGCGCCTCGGGAAACGGGCAAGAGGGCGCGCGTTTCCCGCTTTCCCACAACCTCTGCTGCTGGGAGAGTTTATTGTGCGGCGCTCAGGGATGGTTCTGTGAGCGAGGAGTTTGTGCTGCGATTGCGCACATCGCGTGCTTTGGCATTGAGGCGGATCAGAAGCTTGTGCGCCAGGGCGGTGCGGATTACCTTGGCGGGTTTGCCAGCCTCGCTGAGACGCTGACGAAAGTGCATGAAGTCGGGTTCGTAACGGCCGGCAACGCTGGCTACCACGAAGAGGATCTCGCGCACCGGTGCGCGGCCACCGCGGGTTCGGCGTTTGCCCTGGTGCTTGCCGCTGTCCCGGGCCAGCGGGGCTACTCCGGCCAGCTTGGAGATGGTTTTATGAGACATGGTGCCGATCTCGGGCATCTCGGCCATGAGGCGGGCGACGGTGCGCCCGGCAACGCCCTTGATGGAGCGGAACTCCAGATCGAGTTGATGCCACAGCGGATCGGCGGCGATCTGTTCGGCGATGGAGCTCTCCAGATCGTGGGTCTGCTGATCGAT
>DASWOP010000186.1:0-41756 GCA_036404255.1 Acidobacteriaceae bacterium
TTGAGGCTGCCGAAGGCTTCCAGAATGGTTTCGGCGCGGACGATGTTGCCGCGGGATTTCGACATCTTGCTCTCTTCGAAGAGGAGCCAGCCGTGGGCGACGATCTTCTTCGGCAGAGGCAGGCCAGCGGCTAACAGGAAGGCGGGCCAGTAGACGCAGTGGAAGCGGATGATCTCTTTGCCGACGAGGTGCAGGTCGGCGGGCCAGAATTTGGCGAACTTCTCTTTGTCTTCCGGTGCGTCACTGCCGTAGCCGACGGCGGTCATGTAGTTCGCCAGGGCATCGAGCCAGACGTAGATGACGTGCTTCGGGTCTCCGGGGACGGGGATGCCCCAGTCGAGGCTGCTGCGCGAGATGGAGAGGTCTTTCAGTGTGCCGGGGACGTAGGTGAGGCCGGTATCGCTGGTCGCGATCTGTGCGCCTTCGGCCTGGAGATTGCCGCGGAGGAAGGAGAGCACTTCGTTGCGGCGCGTCTCGGGCTGGACATCGAGCTGGCCGGAGTGGATGAGATCGATTAGCTGCTGCTGGAAGGCAGAGAGCTTGAAGTAGTAGTTCTCTTCGCTGACGGTCTCGGTGATGCGGCCGCAGTCGGGACAGGGTGCGCCGACGGGGACATCGACAAAGGCTTCGTCTGAGACGCAGTACTGGCCGGTGTAGGTGTTGAGCGAGATGAAGCCTTTGTCCTTCAGGACAGTGAAGAGCTTCTGCACGCCGCGCTCGTGGGCGGCATCGGTGGTGCGGATGAACTGGTCGTTGGTGAGGCCCATGCGCTTCCAGAGGTCGCTGAAACGAGTGGAGACCCCGGTGGCAAATTCCATGGGAGAGATGCCTGCTGCTTTGGCGGCGCGCTCGATCTTCTGGCCGTGCTCGTCGGTACCGGTGAGGAACCAGACGTCGTCGCCCAGCAGGCGGCGGCGGCGGGCGACGACGTCGGCCACAATGGTGGTGTATGCGTGGCCGATGTGGGGGCGCGCATTGACGTAGTAGATGGGCGTGGTGAGATAGAAGTGATTCTTAGTGTCTGGCATGTGCATCTAAAGGCTCTAGTGCTTAAGTCTAACAGGGTAGCGGGTTTGCTAGACTGCTGAGAACAGCGAAGGCAGCGAGGCAGCGAGGCAGAGGCG
The DNA here is from genome assembly GCA_036404255.1 of Acidobacteriaceae bacterium. Taxonomy (GTDB): domain Bacteria; phylum Acidobacteriota; class Terriglobia; order Terriglobales; family Acidobacteriaceae; genus JARLFX01. Next base: position 1,125 of record DASWOP010000186.1, read on the forward strand.
TACCTCAGGGGCTAAAGCCCGCACCTACCTTAGAGGCAAAGGCCAAGACGAAAAGCAAAGACCACAACGAAAAGCAAAGACAAGACGGAAAGCAGATTCCGCGCGCTGCGCTTCGGAATGACAAACAAAGAGGGAAGATGACGGAGCAGATGATTACAACCGAGCAGATGATTACGACCGATACGCATGATGTGCTGGTGATTGGGGCAGGGCCGACGGGGCTGGCTTGCGCGATTGATGCGAAGCGGCTGGGGCTTTCTGTGGTGCTGGTGGATAAGGGCTGCCTGACGAATTCGCTCTTTCACTATCCTGCGCATATGACGTTTTTCACGACGCCGGAGCTGCTGGAGATTGGCGATATGCCGTTCTCTACGCCGAACCAGAAGCCTACGCGGGCGGAGGCGCTGGAGTATTACCGGAAGTGTGCGGAGCACTACAAGCTGGAGGTCCGCCAGTATGAGCGGGTGACTGGAGTGACGGACGGGGACGGCGATTTCACTGTGCACACGGAAGACCGCTTCGAGCGGAAGATGGAGCATCGGGCGAAGAAGATCATTGTGGCGACGGGCTACTACGATCTGCCGAACTACTGCGGGATTCCGGGTGAAGAGATGAGCAAGGTGATGCATTACTATGACGACGCGCACCCTTACTCCGGGCTGGACGTGGTAGTGATTGGCGGCAAAAATTCGGCGGCGATTGCGGCGCTGGAGCTTTGGCGGCACGGCGCGCGGGTGACGCTGGTCCATCGTGGGAAAGAGATGCACCGGCATGTGAAGTACTGGATCCTGCCGGACATCAACAACCGCATCAAGAACAAGGAAGTGACGGGCTACTTTGAGAGCACGGTTTCGCGGATCGACAAGGATACCGTGACGATCCAGACGCCGGAGGGCGAAAGGACGATTCCGAATCACTTTGTGTTCGCGCTGACGGGCTATCACCCGGACTTCAGTTTTCTGGAAAAGATCGGCATCAAGCTGGACGCGGCGAATGCGCGGTGCCCGGTGTGTAATCCGAAGTCACTGGAGTCGAACGTGCCGGGCATCTACGTGGCCGGGGTGATTGTGGGCGGGGAGCGGACCAACGAGATCTTCATTGAGAATGGGCGCTTCCATGGCACCCAGATCGCAGGCGACCTGCGCAAGAAGCTGGTAGCAAAGCCTGCCTGAGCATGAGAGCTGCCCACCGCTTCTCAGGGGTGGTGCAGTGGAGTTACCATCAAACCTATGACTCGTCTCCTGCCGCGGACTATCCTGGGCCAGTTGATCGCGGGAACCGTGCTGGCACAGGCGGTGCTGCTTGCGCTATTTCTGTCCCTCACGGTGCGGCATGAACTGGAGCGCGACGTTGCCATCAATGCGCAGCGGCTGCAGAACCAGACGATGCTGCTGGCGCAGCTGGTGCGGCGTCCGCTGGAGATACGCGACGCCGAGCAGACAGAGAGCCTGGTAGAGGCGGTACGGGCCTCCACGGTGATCCGGTCCGCGCGCATCACCGATCTGGAGGGCAATACTCTGGCGCTCAGTCCGGCGACGGGAGAGCCGCTGGACAGCCGCGAATTGCCGCAGATCTACCTGCCGCTCACCTATCGCGCCTTTCGCGGCGAGAATGGTGAGATCGAGGGGATGGCTCCGGTGCTCTCTGACGGGCGGACAATTGCGCTGGCATGGATCGAACTGGATCCGGCTATTTTGCATCGCCAGCCTATCTCGCTGGTGAAAAACTCCATGCAGTACGCCATCCTGGCCATCCTGGCCAATCTGCTGCTGGTGGTGGTGCTGTCGCAGACTATCTCACGCCCTGTGAGCTTGCTGGTGGCGGGAACCAGGGAACTGGCGCACGATCCGGAGCACTCCAGCAGATTTCCCCTGCCGGTGACCACGTTCAATGAGGTTGGCGACCTGACGCGCAGCTTCAACACAACGGTGCTGGAATTGCGGGAACAGCGCGCAGGATTGCGCGATACGCTGGCCATGCTGGACGCACTGCTGGCCACGGCACCCATTGGCTTTGCATTCTATGATCGCGACCTGTGCTATGTGCGGGTGAACCAGTACCTGGCAAACATCAACGGCAGCCCGATTCTGCATCATGTGGGGCGGCGCGTGCGAGATATCGTTCCGCAGGCAGTGGGGCCAGTGATCGAGGCGGGTATCCAGCAGGTATTCGACACGGGCCAGCCGCTGCTGGAAGTGGATATGACAGCTGAAACACTATCCCAGCCGGGGGTACAGCGGAGTTGGACTACGAGTTTCTATCCCGTCTATGCGGCGGAGGACGAGGTTCGGTGGGTGGGTGCGGTGGTGATCGAGACGACGCAGCGCCGGCAATCGGAAGATGCGATGCGGAAGACGGAGAAACTGGCTGCTGCAGGGCGGCTGGCAGCATCCATTGCACATGAGATCAATAATCCGCTGGAGGCAGTCACCAATCTGCTTTATCTGCTGAAGACGCAGCCGTCTCTCGATGCGGAAGCGCGTGATTATGCTGAATCGGCACAACGCGAACTGGGGAGAGTAGCGCAGATCACGCAGCAGACACTGCGCTTTTATCGCCAGTCCACGCAGCCGACCTCAGCGAAGCTGGGGGAGATCCTGGATTCAGTGCTGCTGCTGTTCCATGCGCGCATCGAGAGCACCAAGGTAGAAGTGAGCTGCGACTATGCGCCAACGAGCGAGTTGCGTGCGTTTGGCGGTGAGCTGCGGCAGCTCTTTGCTAACCTGATCGGAAATGCCGTCGATGCCATGCCGGGAGGTGGACGGCTGCTGCTGCGAGTGCGTCCGGCACGCGGGTGGAGCGGCGACGAGACGGTGGAGGGCGTGCGTGTGACCGTGGCCGATACCGGGAGCGGAATGCCGGAAGCGGTGCGCCGCCGCATATTTGAGCCGTTCTTCACGACGAAGGAAGCGACTGGTACGGGACTTGGACTCTGGGTGAGCGAAGAGATTGTGCTGAAGCACGGTGGGCACATGAAGGTTCGCAGCAGGACCGCTAAGCCTTCTGGCACGGTCTTTACCGTCTTCTTTCCTTATGACGGCATTGCACCGAAGCGGAACAGCTAGAGCATTTTCAGCGGTTCTTCCGGGGCTAAAGCCCCTTCCGCAGTGGAGCAGCGTTCCGTGCGGGCTGAAGCCGGGGGGCTTAATCCAGGCAATTTTGCTGGTTCACGCGATCTGGCTTGATCCAATTCGTCAACTGATGTTAACACTTGAAACAAAGATGCTCTAGCCGATCACGCGGCGCTTGAAGCCGCGAATCCCTACATAGCCGAGCACGATCAGCGAGACCGTAAGCATGATCAGGATGGCGAGGTGGTGCATGGACGGCAAGGATGGCGTCAGGGCGGCGCGCAGGCCTTCGCTCATATAGACGATGGGGTTGATGAGAACGAAGATCTGCAGCCAGCGGAGATGATTCAGCGCAGCCCAGGGATAGTAGACACAGCCCAGGAAGGTGATGGGCATAATCACTACGCCGAAGATCAGGCCGATCTGCTGGGGTCTTACGCTGGTGCCGATAACGAGGCCGAGAGCGCCTGCGGTGAGTGAGGCCAAGGCAATAACAGCAATGAGAAAGAGCCAGCTGGTGACGTGGACCTTCACCGGCTCGGTGGGGATGTAGTACGCCAGTGGGAAGACGACCGCGGCGGCGAGCACGCTCTGCATGGCGGAGAAGAAGACTTTTTCCAGTGCGACAAAGGAGACGGGCAGCGGACACATGACGCGGTCATCGATCTCGCGGGTGATGCCGAACTCTTGCGCGAGCGGAAGAGCCACCGCGGCGATACCGCTGAACATGATTGCAACGGCCATCAATCCGGGCAGGATCACGGTGCCGAAGCCGCCGCTGGAACTGGCCATTGCGGTGGTGGGATTTGTGCCGCCGGTCATGTGGGGCATGATGTAGGTGAAGACGAAGAGGAAGAGCAGGGGATTCATGCAGATGCGGATGATGAAGGGAAAGAGTTCGCGGCGCAGGACGTAGAGATCGCGCAGCAGCAGGCCCTGAAAGGCATGAAGATAGCGCATGGCGACGCTCGATGATTGTTCCGGATTCTGCAAGCGGTCTCCTTTGTAACGTTCGCGCGAGTGTGCGGTTTACTCGCGCAGGTCTCGGCCGGTAAGGCGGATAAAGACGGTTTCAAGACTGGGCTCGGTGATACGCAGGTCGCGGAGGCCGTAGGCGTTCGCCTCCTGCACCAAGCCGGAGAGCAGGCCGTCGGCATTCTGCGCGAAGACACGGAGGCCATCTGGCGTTATTTCGACGCTGGAGATACCGTTCATTTCGCGGACGCGGTTGGCAAGCTGCCCGGCTCCTTCGGTATGGCGCAGGTCGAGAGCGTAGAGGGTTTCGGCACCGGCGGAGTTCTTCAGCGCGGCTGGGGAGTCCTGCACGAGGATCCTGCCGTGGTCGATGATGGCGACGCGCTCGCAGAGCTCATCGGCCTCTTCCATGTAGTGTGTGGTGAGTACGACGGTGATGCCTTCGTGGCGGAGGTTGCGGACGGCATCCCACATGGCGATGCGGCTCTGGGGATCGAGCCCGGCGCTGGGTTCGTCCAGGAAGAGCACCTTGGGACGGTGAGCGATGGCGCGGGCGATCTGCACGCGCTGGGCCAGGCCGCCGGAGAGCTGCGCTGGATATGCCTTGACGCGCTCACTGAGGTGGAACTGCTGCAGCAGGGCGTTGGTGCGGTCGCGCGCCTCGGCGGGGCTGAAGCCGAAGTAGAGGCAGTGGAAGTAGATGTTCTCGTAGATGGTGCAGGAGCGGTCCAGGGTGTTGTACTGCGGCACTACGCCCATGGAACGGCGGGCCAGCGCGGGCTGGGCAACGACGTCTATTCCGGCAATGCGGACCCGGCCTGCGGTGGGCAGAGCGCGCGTGGTGCATACGCTGATGGTCGTGGTCTTGCCCGCGCCGTTGGGGCCGAGCAGTCCGAAGAGCTCACCCTCTTTTACGGACAGGTCGATGCCGTCGATGGCGACGACACGGTCCTTGCCTTCGTAGACCTTGGCGAGTTTTTCGATTTGGACGATCACTGGTTGATTATAGGATGCACGCGGCTCCGTGAATGGAGACTACGGCTGCGGGAGGACCTTTGCGCCGTCTACCACGGCATCACCGGCGCTGGTGACCACAACGTCGCCGGCTTGCAGACCGCTGAGGACTTCAACCGTGGTTCCGGTATCGCGGCCAAGCACGAGCGTGTGCAGGTGAACGATGTTGTTGCTATCGACCACCGCAGCCTGCGGGCCCGCGGAACGCATGATGAGTGCGTTTGAGGGGAGCAGTACCGGGGGCGTGGCGTTCTGGATGCTGAACTGCACTGAGGCGTACATGCCGGGCAGGATACGCATGTCTTTGTTGGGCAGATCGACCTCGACGAGCATGGTGCGTGTGCCGGGATCAATTGCCTGGCTGGTGCGAGTCACCGTCCCGATGAAGTTGCTGCCGGGGAGTTCGCGGATGGCTACGGTGGCCTTTTGCCCGGTGACCATCGCATCGGCGTTGGCCTGCGGCACACTGGTGAAGACGCGTACCTGACCTGCCTGACCGATGGTGAACATTTGTGTGACAGAGTTGGCGCTGCCCAGGCTGATGAGCGACCCGGTATCGATGCTGCGTGCAAGTATGACGCCGTCAAACGGCGCAACGACGCGGGAGAACCCGAGTTGCTCCTGCAGGCTGCGGACGTTGGCTTCGCCTGCGGCGATATTGGCCTTAGCTGCTGCTACGGTGGCCTGTTGTGCGTTGTAGTTGGCGTTCTGCGTGTCGGCATCCTGTTTGGAGACGACGCCTTGCTGTTGCAGCGCGGTCCAGCGCGTATTGGTGACGGAGGCGAGTTGCTCGTTGGCCTGTGCCTGCGCCAGAGCTGCCTTCAACTGGCCCACGGTGGCCTGTGCCTGCCGGAGTGCCTGTTCGGTGGTGGGGTCTTCAATGACAGCAAGGAGCTGGCCCTTGCGGACGTGGTCGCCGATGTCGACATAGCGTGCCTTCACGTAGCCATTGGTGCGAGCGTAGATGGACGTCTGGGCAAATGCCTGCACGCTGCCAGGGAGGGTGAGCAGGCCGCTGGCGGTGCCAGTGGTGATGCTGGTTGTGGTAACAAGCGGCGGCCCGGCGTTCTCAGCCGACTGCTTCTTGAGCTCATGCTCGTTGCGCAGGCGCGGCAGCATAAAAAGCACCGCAACGACGGCGAGCAGAAGGAAAAATCCAGCGACCGCAATAGCGGGTTTGCGCTGTGAGGGTTCAGGCGAGTTGGTTGTTGGGTCTGCCATCGCTATTCCGGGAGCTCCTCTGCCGTCATATTAGACGGTGCTTTCTTGCGCAACAAACTGTAGAAGATTGGGACAATCAGCAAGGTGGTGGCAGTTGCCAGCAGAAGACCGCCAATCACGGCGCGTCCAAGGGGGGCATTCTGCTCGCCGCCTTCGCCCATACCAAGGGACATGGGCAGCATGCCGATAATCATCGCCAGCGCGGTCATCAACACGGGCCGCAGACGGGTGAAGCCAGCGGAAGAGGCGGCGTGGAGGGAGTCCATGCCAGCCTGGCGCTGGTCGTTGGCGAAGGTCACCATCAGGATGGAGTTCGCTGTGGCCACGCCGACCGTCATAATGGCACCCATGAGGGAGGGAACGCTGAAGGTGGTGCCGGTGAGGAAGAGCATCCAGATAATGCCGCAGGCGGCGCCGGGCAGAGCCATCAGGATAATGAAGGGGTCAAGCCAGCTCTGGAAGTTGACCACCATGAGCAGGTAGACCAGGAGGACGGCGAAGATCATGCCCAGTCCGAGGCCGGTGAAGGAGTCCTGCATGCTCTTGACCTGACCGCGTACGGAGATAAGAGTGCCGCGGGGTGCCTGTTTCTGGAAATTATCCAGAATGGGTTGGATAGCAGATGAGACGCTACCGAGATCGCGGCCCTGCGTGTTCACATATACGTCAAAGACCGGCTGCACGTTGTAGTGATTGGTCACGGCCGGTGTGGAGGCGGTCACAATCTGTGCAAGGTTATTCAGCATCTGCGGGGAGCGGGGATCGCCACTGGGGGATAGTAAGGCGCTGCCGGCTGAATTGCCGCCGGTGATCGGCGTCTGGTTCAGCGCGTCGACACTGTCCACTTGGTACTGTGGCGTCTGCACCACCACGCTGTAGTTCACGCCGTTCTTCGGATTCAGCCAGTAGTTTGGCGTAGCCTGGCCGCTGCCGGAGAGGGAGTAGATCAGACTGTTGGCTACATTGGACTCTGTGAGGCCAAGGGTTTGTGCGCGGGTGCGATCTACATTGACGAATAATTCCGGTGAGTAGATGACCTGGTGTACATGTACGTCTACCGCGCCGGGAATAGCCGTAACCTTCTGGCGAATCTGCTGGGCCAGCGCATAGTTGGCCTCGAACTGACGGCCGCTGATCTGGATGTCAATGGGAGCGGGCAGGCCGAAGTTCAGGATCTGGTTTACGATATCCGACGCCTGAAAATAGAAGATGCAATCGGGATACTTCTGGTGCAGTACCTCACGCAGTTTGGTGCGGTACATGGCGGTAGGCTTGTGGTGCTCATTGAGTGAGACAAGAATTTCACCGTCCTGCACATCAGTCAGACTGCCATCGCCAAAGGCGAGGTTGAAGCTGCCGTTGGGGATGCCGATGTCGTCGAGCATCAGATCCATCTCCTGCTGCGGCACGATCTGGCGGATGGTGTTTTCCACGTCACCGAAGATTCGCTCGGTCTCCTCAATCCGGGTGCCGGGAGGAACGCGCACATGCAGGCGGAAGGTGCCAGCGTCGACCTGTGGGAAGAAGTCCCTGCCGATGAGAGGGATAAGACAGGCGGTAAGTGCTGCAAAGGCTGCAAAGCAGGTCAGGGTGAAACGGGTATGAATGAGTACCCAGTCCAGGAGCCGGGCGTAGGCCGCACGCATGCGCTCGAAGTACTCATTGAAACCATGATGGATGTGCCAGAAGATGCTCTTCTTGCCGGTCGAGATATCGTGATGTCCGGCTTCGTGCTCCTGCAGCGTCTCTACTTCGTTGCCGAGGAGGAACTGGACCATGGTGGGCACGAGTGTGCGCGAAAGCAGGTAAGAGGCCAGCATGGCGAAGACGACGGCCATGGCGAGCGGGGTGAAGAGGCTTTTGGCCGCGCCGGAGAGGAAAACGACAGGTACGAAGACGATACAGATGGCGATCGTAGAGACGAACGCTGGCACGGCAATCTGTGCGGAGCCGTCCAGAATAGCGGGCTCAAGGTCCTTGCCCATATCCAGATTGCGATGGATGTTTTCAATCGCTACCGTCGCATCGTCCACCAGGATACCGACGGCCAATCCAAGGCCGCCGAGCGTCATGGTGTTCAGCGTCTCGCCGAAGAGTTTCATCACGATAAGCGAGGTGAGAATGGAGAGCGGGATAGAGGTGGCGACGATGAGTGTGCTGCGCCAACTGCCGAGGAAGAGCAGGATCATCAACGCGGTGAGTGCAGCGGCGATAGAGGCTTCTTTTACTACACCGACAAGCGCGGCCCGCACAAAGATGGACTGATCAAAGAGCAGCGAGATCTTCAGCTCTTTCGGCAGATTGCCTTCAATTTGAGGAAGTGCCGCCTTGACGCGTTTGACGATGTCCAGTGTGGATGCGCTGCCGGCCTTGAGGATGGTGAGCATGGAGGCGCGCTTGCCGTTGACCCTCACGATGTTGGTCTGCGGAACAAAACCGTCATGCACCTGCGCGACATCGCGCATATAGACCATGGCGCCGTTTACCTGCTTGACTGGAACGTTGTTCAGTTCCGTGAGGACTTCAGGGCTGGCGTTGGTGCGGACGACGTAGTCGGTGGTGCCGATCTTGGCATCGCCGGCAGGGAGGATCAGATTCTGCGCCGTGAGGGCGTTCACTACGTCCGTGGGAGACAGGCCCTTGGCGTAAAGCTGATTCAGATCGAGATCAACCGTTACATTGCGGACCTTGCCGCCATAGGGCGAGGGTATCTGCGCGCCCTGCACGGTGGCCAACTGGGTTCGTACAAAATTCGATCCGAGATCGTAGAGGTCGGATTCTGAGAGGGTATCGCTGGAGAGCACTGCCTGCAGGATCGGCACATTGGACGCGCTGAACTGCAGCACGAATGGCGGCGTGATGCCGGGGGGGAGAATCCTGATGACGGTCTGGTTGACGGACGAGACCTGGGCCACAGCGGCATCAACCGACGCTCCTGGCTGGAAAAAGATCTTGATGATGGAGATGCCATTAACCGACTGCGATTCAATGTGCTCGATATTGTTGACGGTCGTCGTCATGGCGCGCTCACTGATGGTAGTGATGCGCTTTTCCATCTCATCCGGGCTCATGCCGGAGTAGGACCAGATGACGGTGACGACGGGAATATCAATATCAGGGAAGACGTCGGTGCTCATCGTCATGATGCTGACGATGCCAAGCACAAGAATCAACACTGCCATGACGACGAAGGTGTAGGGGCGGCGGAGTGCAAGCCGAACAATCCACATTAGTTGCACCACGCAGTCTTACACTGTGGTTGACAGGGCAGGAGAATAGTTCGGGCGGGATATGGAATGAGGGTCATGCGATCAGGGGGTCAGACTTACACAATAGATGGTTTAGGAGGCGAGATAGTTTCAAGTTCGTTCAGATTCGAAAGGATATGGGAACCGGGTCGAGCAAAAAACGGCATGAAGAAGTTTCCATAGTACGCGATTTTGCATTACTCTTGCGACCGGTCAGCAGCGAACGCTCGAGATGGGTACAATGGAAACATGTCCAAGGGTTGGGATAGTAAGTCCGTCGAAGAGCAGCAGGCAATTAACGAATCAGAATCAGCAACGAAGAAGACTCTGGATCGTGAACAGCACCGGGTAGAAGCCGAAAAGAAGCGTCGCCGCCGTGAATTGGAATTACAGCGTGAGCGCATTCTGGCTGAACGCACATCGAGTCCGCACCGGCGCACTGCGCTGGCAGCGGCATTGGAAGAGATTGAGGTCAAGCTGACTGAACTCGGCTGGACCGTTCATCTGGACTAGTGCGGTACAGGTGCCACTCGCAAGAGACTTCAGACTAGTGCTGCGTGCCGCTGTCGTGGCGATGTAGCACTGTCGAGTTGGCCTGATCGATCGACGTCAGCACGATGGTGTGTATGTTGATGTGCGGCGGGCGGGTTGCGCTCCACAGAATTGCGTCTGCTACATCGTCCGCGGTGAGCGGTGTGATGTTCTGGTAGACCTTCTCAGCGCGGACTTCGTCGCCGCGAAAGCGTACTTTGCTAAATTCCGTCTCCACCATGCCAGGATCAACTGACGTGACGCGGACGGGTGTCCCCATTAAATCAATCTTCAGACCTTCGCTGATCGCGGTCTCTGCCGCTTTGGTGGCGCAGTAGACGCCACCGTTAGCGTAGGTGATGTGTCCTGCAACCGAACCGAGATTGATGACATGGCCGCGCTTGCGCTCCACCATACCGGGAACTACGGCACGGGTGACGTACAGCAGGCCTTTGATGTTGGTGTCGATCATCTCTTCCCAGTTATCGATGTCGTCGTCCTGCATTTTAGTGAGTCCGCGGCTGAGGCCGGCGTTGTTGACCAAAACGTCGATGGCTTTCCAGTCGGCGGGCAGGGCGGCGATTGCATCGGCCACGCTCTTGCGTTCGGTCACATCCAGCTTGAAGCAATGCACGGCGGGTGCGCCGGCGGCGATAAGCTCGGGTTGCAGCTTTTCGAGCAGATCGGTGCGGCGGGCGCAGAGCAGAAGACGTGCACCGGTGGCAGCAAAGGCTCGGGCCGTGGCTTCTCCAATGCCAGTGCTGGCACCAGTAACGAAAACAATCTGATTTTTCAGTGAGTAGGACATGGAGTTAATCATAGTCGAAATGCAACAAGGGCCGCGCGTGGCGGCCCTTATTGCATTGTGGATTGCGAACAGCTTACTGGGGAGCAGACTGCTGATCGATGCCGATGGCCTGGCCGGAGACAACGAGCTGAACGCGGCGGTTTTGCGCACGTCCTGCTGCGGTTGCATTGTCGGCTACGGGCTTCGTCTTGCCATAACCAGTCGCGCTGATGCTGTCAGCGCCTACACCCTGCTTGATCAGGAAGTCGCGAACTGCATTGGCGCGATTCTCTGAGAGCTTCTGGTTGTAGTCGTCGCCGCCTACGCTGTCAGTGTATCCCTCGACCTGAAGTTTCAGACCGGGGTACGCCTGCAGGATGCCGGAGACCTTGGCGAGTGTGACCTGTGTGCCGGACTTCAGCGTGTACTTGCCGGTGTCAAAGAGCACATCCGACATGTTGACGATGAGGCCACGGGCGTTTTCTGTTGTCTGCAGAACAGCATTCAACTGTGCACGCAGCTTCTCACGGGCCTGTTTAGCCTGCTCGATGCTGGCCTGGGCAGCAGATTGTGCAGCAGCGGCCTGGCTATTGGCGGCGGCTGCAGCGGCTTCAGCACGGGCGCGGTCTGCGTCAGCCTGTGCTTTGGCTGCTGCAGCGGCTTGCGCCTGTGACTGAGCGGTTGCGGCATCTGCCTGGGCCTGGTTCTTTGCTTCTTCGCGATTGCGATCACGCTCTATTGCCTGCTTGCGCAGCGTATCGACACGGGCATCCTCGGCGCGCTGTACGGCTTCGCGCGCGTAGGTGATCTCCTGTTTCACATCGCGATTCTTGCTGCTGTCCATATCGTCCGCATTCTTGAGGTCCGTCTTTGCGGCGGCCAATGTTTGCGGAGAATACTTGGCTGCGCCAGCAAGCTCTGCCAGGCGGACAGCGTTGTGAGCCTCGTAGAGTTCAAGCGGCGAATGCTCGTTGCGGGTGATGGGATCCAATACGCTCTTGGGGCCAGAGGTGACGGTGTAGGCACCGCGCGGAAGCAAGGTGTAATGCGCGATGACCGGCTCAATGACGCCTGTGGTTTTATCGTTGATGATGACGTTCTGCATCACGACGATGTCACTTGGCGTGCTCACGCTGAAGTAAGGCTCAGCTGTGATGATGAGGCCAAAGCTCTGCAGGCTGGTGGTGACGTTGATGTCGCCCTTGGTGCCTGCGGGCAGAATCTCACCCAGGTTCTGTGGCTTGCCATCCGGCGTAATTGCCCAGAGCACGTAGGTCAGATACTCCGGACCAAAGCCGTTAGCCGGGGTCAGGTTTTCGAACTTTACGTTGACGGCGAGGCGGCCGCGATCGCTCTTGACTTCAGCGGAGCCCTTGGCGGCAGACATCAATTCTGTCCCCTGCAGGGCGACTTTGGTGGAGCCGCTGCGGTGGAAGTAGTTGACTGCGGGCAGGTCGCGGGAGACTACCTTGACGTTGTAGATGGGAACGCCGCGCGAGCCTTCATTGGTGGGCTGGCCGTTATTCTGGATGCCGCCGCCGTCAGTGTTTGCTGTCGGATTTGCTTCCTGTGCGATGGCCGAGGGAACGATGGGGGCTGCGGCCATAAAAAACACGGCTACGGCCGCGATAGAAGACGATAATTTCATGTGTGTGGTACTCCTTGCAGTGCAGTACGCGGAAACGGCTCCGCGAGGTGGCGCATTATTGTGCGCAACACTCTGTACGATGCAAGGGCGTGGGTGAGAGGTATCCGTAAATGCGCAAAATGAATGCATTACGACGCAAAAGAAATTTAAAAGCAGGGCAACCCGCGAGAGCTTAACTAATAGCAACCAGCTTGTGGGAGATGGAGAAGAGGGCGAGCTCGAGGCGAGTGGATACGCCGGTTTTGTCAAAGATGTTGGAAAGATGACGCTTCACCGTCTCTTCACTGATACCGAATTGTTTGGCGACATCCTTGTTGCTGCAGCCCTCGACGATGCAGCCTACAACTTCCAGTTCACGCGGGGTGAGCCCGTAGGTCTTGCGCTCGGGCATCTCGGCGGCCTGCTGCATGAGTTCGTGCAGGGCCTTCACCAGGTTCACAACGCGCTGTCCGCCGATCCAGTAATCACCGGTAAAGACGGCGCGAATGGCGGTGGCCAGATCGCCGGCGACGGAATCCTTGAGCACGATACCGCGTGCGCCGATCTGTAGAGCTTCAATCACCTGCTGCGTGGTCACTGCGCTGGTGAGGAGAATAATCTTTACGCGCGGCGAGCGGCTCATGATGGCGCGCATCGCTTCCAGTCCGGGAAGGCGCGGCATTTGTAAATCCAGCAAAAGAATGTCGGGTTCGAGTTCGAGTGTCTGGGTAATGGCGTCGTCGCCATCCTCCGCTTCGCCGATCACTTCGTACCCAGCATCGCTCATCAGCATGTTCTTGACGCCGAAGCGTACGACGGGATGATCGTCTGCAACTACGATGCGAATTGGAGGTATGCCGGATGGGGTTACTGCTACCGGGGTACTCTTCTGGTGCGCGTCCTTCATCTGATCTCCATTGATTCCGCTATTCCGCAGGGAATCTTAGCACCAGCATACCCTCAAGCCGCTCAGCGGCTTCCATTATTTCATCCATCCGGCGGGAGGCATCTTTGTTGATACCTTGCTCTTCCATCTGCTGCGCAAGAGCGGCAATGGCACGCGCGCCCAGCATGGAAGCGCCTCCTTTAATGGCGTGGGCTTCGCGGCGGAAGGCGGAATTATCACCCATTGCAAGCGAGAGCCGCATGGCGGTGGCGCGCTTGCGGGCATCGCTGATGCAGAGGCCGTAGAGCTGACTCAGTTGCGCGGGAGACATGCTTGCAGCCAGAGCGGTCATGACGGTTTCGTCGAGATCCTGTGTGGCTGTAGTCTGCGTGGGAATCGCTGTAGCTGTGCCGCACTGGAGCGTCTGAGTGAATTGCGTGCCGTCGAAGGGCTTGAGCAAAAATGCGTGAAAACCCTGCGGCGGGTCGCTGGATGGCTGCGAAGCGCTCATGCCGATCAGCACACTCTGCGGGCAGCGGGCTTGCAGGGCGGTTGCCAGCGCGCTGCCGGTCAGGCCGGGCATCTGCATGTCTGCCAATACGACTTCCGGCTGCCATGATTCGGTCTGGAGCAGATGGAGGGCGTCGTCACCTGAAGCGCTGGAGCGGACTGTATAGCCCTCGGCTTCCAGCAAAAGGGCGAAGAGTTCGCGGCTCATTGCATCGTCGTCTATCAGGAGAACGCTGCGCATCGCTGCTATTCTCCCACGCCCGGTGGGGGCAGAGGGCGGTCGGTGATGAGCGCTTTGCCGGAGGTTTCATCCAGCAGCACAGGGTGCACATCGGGGTGGTTGGCAAAGAGTGCATCCACGGCGTCGCGCTCTTCCATCGGGACGAAGAGAAATTTTCGCGGACCCGAGCCCCAGCGCGCCAGCAGATCGTTGCCGTCGAGGAAGATCCTGGGGGCGTCAGCGTAGGTGGAACCCCAGATCATCGAACTGGTGCGGCCATTCACCAGATAGGCGATGCGGCCGGTGTAGAAGACGACGGATGAGCCGTACGCCTGGTCACCGTAGAGGTAGAGCTCGGAGTTATCGTTGCCGGGATGATCGTCCATTACTTCCTGGATCTTGTCGGCAAAATCGCGCGAGGAGAGCATGGGTTCAAAACGCACCAGCGCGATGTGAGCGGCCAGAAGAAAGACGGCGGAGGTCAGCGCAATGGCAGTTGTGGCGGCGCGATTGCGGCCCAGCGCGCGTAGCCGCCACGCGATTCCAGGGCCGAAGGCAAAGGCAGCTGCCGCCAGCGCCGCAGGGAGCCGAAGCGCGGCGAATGATGGGCCGGTGAGGTCAAAAAAATGCGACATGGAGAGCGTGTAGTTTCCCACGCCACGATGTGCCAGCAGGTCGCCGATATCCGGCACGAAGGGAAGATGGCGGGACGACCAGAGTCCATAGCAGAGTGCTGCGGCAGCGCCTGCCATGATTAGCGTGAGCGCTGCATGCGCGGCGGTGATCCAGCCGCGTTCGCCGGAGGGGGCATTGCCTGCCTCGCTGCGGTATTCGTACCCCGCAAGCGCCGCGGAGAGCAGGATCGCAAGCGGCAGGTAAGCGGGGAAGGTGTAGTACTCCTGATTGGTGGAGAGCGAAAAGAAACAGAGCACAAGAGCCGAGTAGAGGCTGAGCAGGAGCACCGTGCGCCCGGCAAAACCGGCATGGCCAAAGACGCCGTAGAACCGCCTTCCGCGCGCGAGGGAGGGAAGTGGGTAGCCGCGCCACTTGCGCCATGCCGCCAGCAGCGCCAGGGGGAAGAAGAGGCTCCAGGGGAAGAGCCAGACGAGGTGGAGGCTCCAGTAGAGATAGCTCGGCAGCTTGTTGTAGTCCACCGGGTAGCGGCGGCCAAGGAAGCGAAGTACATGTTCGTTGATGAAGTAGAACCAGAAAAAGCCGCGACCATTCAATCCGCCGCCGTTGCGCAGCCCTGCAAGTATGTGCCACGGGGCGGCAATGGCCAGAAAGATCATGGTGCAACGAAAGAGATGCAGTTCGCGCCAGCGGCCCAGCTCACCGGTCAGGAAGAGAAATACAAAGACCGTGGCAATAAAAAAGACCGGTGCTATCAAGCCCTTGGTGAGCACAGCGAAGGCGACGAGCGCGGCGGTGGCGTAGAAGTATGTGGGACGGCGCAGCTCCAGCCCGCGCAGCAGACAGAAGAGCGCGGCGCACAGGAACAACGAAAGCAGCGCCTCCGGAATGAAGACGCGGGTGAAGAGAAATACGCCGGCGGCGGTGAGCAGGCTCAGGCCGCTGTAGAAGGCTGCGCGTTCGCCCCAGGCCAGCAGTGCCCACCAGTAGCCCAATCCGGCCAGCAGAAGAACAGCGAGTGCATCAGGCAGATGCGTGGCAAAGGCGGCGCGGTTGGCGTTAAATTCGCCACCATGCAGGCAGAAAGCACGAAAATCCAGTGCGACCAGCCAGTAGGGAAGCGGCGGCTTTTCCAGATAGCGGATGCCGTCTACCTTGAGGGTGACGAGATCGCCGGATTTGGCCATGTGCAGGGCAGCGCTGGCATGGGTGGCGTCGGCGTCGTCCAGCAGCGATGGCGTGCCCAGCGTGGCGCCGTAGATGGCCGCGAACAGAGCAAGCAGAAGCAATAGGGAGAAGGTGCGAGGGGCTTTGGCTGGCGCGGCATGGTGGCGCGCCGGCGTGCTCTGCTCTTCGACTATCTGATAGGGCATGGGCATGAACGAACGCTTTCAGTTTCAGGATAGCAGCGTAGGCGCATGTGCGGATTCACACCAGGCTGGGCTGACGTTGTAGATTAGAAGCCGGAGTGTGTCTCAGGGATGCCAACTTTTGCAGCAGTCGATATCGGATCCAATTCCTGCCGGATAAAGATCGCATCCGTGCAGATGCACAAACTGCATACGCTGCATGAAGACCGCGAGGTAACGCGGCTGGGCGAGAGCGTCTTTGAAACTGGAGTGATCTCGCCGGAGTCGATGGCCTCCACTATTCGCGCGCTGAAGCGCTTTCACAAGGCGACGCAGACGTTTGTGGTGGATACCGTTCGTGTGGTGGCTACCAGCGCCATGCGCGACGCGCGCAATGCACCGGCCTTCACGGAGTGGGTGAAATCGGAGACGGGCTGGAACGTAGAGGTCATCTCCGGGCTGGAAGAAGGACGGCTGATCCACCTTGGAGTGGTGAGTAGTGAGCGCGGCGCGCGGGGCCGCTGCCTGATGATCGATCTTGGCGGCGGAAGCTGCGAGGTGACGCTTTCCGACAAGGGTAGGATTCGCGAGACGGCCAGTCTGCCGCTGGGTGCGGTGCGTCTGCAGCAGGAGTTTTTGCGTACTGATCCGCCGGAGAAGCAGGACATTGCGCGGCTGAAGAAGTTTATTCGCCGTGAGGTATCAAAGGTGGAACGCAGGATGGGCGGTGTTCGCGTGCCACTGGTGTTTGCTACCTCTGGAACGGCTGCGGCGCTGGCTATTGCCAGCAATGCTGTCTCCAAGAAGATCCCAGTAAGCCAGGGTGGAGGCAAAAAGCGCGCCAAGGCGGAAGAGGGCTTTGCCGTGACGGCTCTGGTGCGAGGCGTGGCAGATCGACTGGCCAAGCTGACCAATGCGCAGCGTGCGGCGTTTCCCGGCATCGGGCCGCGGCGGTCGGAGATCATCATTGGCGGAGCGCAGGTCTATGCGGAGTTGCTGGAGCGCCTTGGGCTGAAGGGCTTTCGCTATTCGCCTATGGGGCTGCGAGATGGCATGTTGGCGCAGATGCTGGCGCAGACGGACCAGCGCGGCGTTGCACATCGCAAGTATGAAGATGAGCGCTGGGCAGCCGTGCTGGAAGTGGCTAATCGCTACGGCGTTGACATGCGCCACGCAGACATTGTCCGCGCCCATGCGGTGCAGATCTTCGATGAACTGAAGCCGGTCCATGGATTGCCGCCGCAGTACCGGTTGTGGATTGAATCGGCCGCCATGCTGCAGGACATTGGCAAATTCATGAACCACCAGGGGCGCCATCGGCATTCGCAGTACATCATTGCGAACTCAGAAATCTTTGGTTTTACGCCGGAACAGCGGACTATCGTCTCCGCAATTGCGCGCTATTTGGGGAAGAGCCGTCCATCGACGCTGGACCGGCTGATGCGCACCCTGCCGATGGAAGAACATGCCAATATTCAAAAGGCGGTCGTGCTGCTGCGGCTGGCGATGGCGCTCAATCAGGACCGTGCCAGCGACGTGCTGCGCGTTCGCATGCAGATCCGTCCGCGGCGCGTGACCATGCTGCTGAAGCCGGGACGCACCGGGGCGGAGTTGGAGATGTGGGCACTGCGCAAGGAAGGGGACTACTTCCGCGAGGTCTTCCGCCGCGAGCTCTTCGCCGAGCTCATGTAAAGCGCGCGCACCATGCGCGGGTCGAGCAGCCAATGCAGTGTGGGCGGCTGCCGTTCCATGTTTACCCGGGCCATGCTGCCCTTGCGCAGGCGGATCGCGGCGGTGACTTTGCTGGAGGCAGGCGTGAGCAGCGTGCCCAGAAACTGCGTCAGCGTCGGGCTATGGCCCACCATCAGCACATTGTCTACCTTGGCGCACTGCGCCAGCAGCTGCTGAAACTCGGCGTAGGTGCCATTGGGGGAGAGGCCGCGAGCCACCTGGATGGGCCCGTCGTAACCTGTTTCGGTGCCGATGAACGATGCTGTCTGTAGACAGCGCTTAAGTGGGCTGGAGAGCACCAGATCAAATGACAGGTTGAAAGCATTCAGTACGTTCGCCAGTTGGAGGCAGTACTGGCGGCCTTCTTTGTCGATGGGACGTTTGGCATCAACGATCGGATTGGCACGGCGCGTTCCCGCGCTGGCATGACGGAGAAGATAGAGATTCATAGCCTTGTGCAGAATTGTAAGCGATGAGGGGCTTCAAAATGATGAATCGCCGGTGGGCTTAGGCCGGGTGGGGCTTTTGCCACGCCTGCGACACCAGCAATCCGTGCAGGAAAGACTGTTCGGCTACAAGCTCAAAGCCTGCGGAGAGCAGAGCTTCTTCGTAGGCAGGAAGGCGCTGTGTGCGCAGGCCGGTCAGCAAGCGAAAACCGGCGTACATGGCGCGTATGAGCAATGCGCCGGGGATTCGCAGCAGGCCGGGCGGCACCTGGAACTCGGACACGATCCATACGGCATCTGGCGCAAGATACTGTTCCAGGCGCGGCACGAGCGCGGCGCAATCTTCGGTGCTCAGGCAGTCCAGAAAGAAATGTGTGACGATGCAGTCGTAATCTGTGCGCGGAGGGGTGAAGGTGAGCGCGTCGGCACGGTGCAGGGTAACGCGGGCTGTTTTGCAGCGGGCAGCCAGCAGACGAAGCATGGCGGGGCTGATGTCTACCGCATCCGCATGCAGGGTAGAGTTTTCTGCGAGCAGATGATGCAGGAAGCGCCCATCACCATCTCCCAGCACAAGCGCCCGGCGACGGTCATGCAGGAGCGGCAGCAGACGGCAGCGGCAATGTTCCAGCGCGTGGCCAAAGCTGGCATACTCCAGCCAGCGGTAGGCGGGGGCGATGCGGTTGAAATTTGCAGTGGGCATCCGGGCGCTCACCCGAAGAGGAAGAGCAGAGGGCTGAGCAGCGCAGCATCCGCCGCAATGCGGTAGCTGAGCCGAGGGATGCGATGGCGTGAGCGGCGGAGGGCCATCATGATGGCGGCGCTCAGTACGATGCTGGCAGAGAGTGTCCGCGGTGCGTTGGCGGTGAAGCAGAGAGCGAGACCACAGAGAAGGAGTGTTGCCTGCAGCAGTGACGCATGACGGATGGCGAACCGGGTGCTCCAATGAGCGGTCTTCAGGCTATGGTGCTCGCGCTCGTAGATCAGGATGCAGTTGAGACAGCAAAGCGCGAAGAAGCAGAGTATCTGCGGCAAGAGCGGGCGTAGCACGCCGCTTAGTGCTTCCGGCAGAAAGATCGCGAGCGTGAATCCCATTCCGACACAGATCTCCTTGGGAACGCGGGTGGCGGAGTCTGCGGAGGCATCGCGTGTATGCACCCAGGCGTAGTATCCCGCTGAACCCAGACCGAGCAGAAGCCATGCACGCCGGAGGGGCTGCCCCATATGCGACAGCAGGAGCAGGAGTACCGGTGCCGCGCAAAGAAGCGCGTAGAAAAAAGCCTTGCTGTGCTCGCCGTGAAAGCGATGGCGCTCTTCCGGATGCGGCTCGCCGCAGTACACATCCAGCAGACGGTCTATTACGTAGAACATCCACGTAGCCAGGAAGAGTGCCGCAGCATCGCTGCGGAGCAGGTGAAGATGTGCGGTGCGGGCTGCGAGAAGAAACCAGACCGTAGCGACGGTCGGCGCGTCCAGCGAAAGCAGATGCCACAGCACGGGCAGCGAATAACGAGGCTGTATGCGGACTGCCGGTGCGACGGCACGGGCAGGTGCTGTGTCACTGAATTGATTAGAACGGTCTGAGATATGCGCCGTCATTGCGCCCTTCTTTGTTTCGCAAAGATTCAGGGCCGGGTTCAGGCGGTGCGTTCTTCCTTTGCGCCCAGTGCCCAGAATGACGGGTCGATATCCGCGAAGATGCTGTCGCGTAGTTCGATTGCGGCCAGCCGCTGCTCCTCCGCATCGCTGATGCTCCCGGTTGCTGCGAAGCTCTTCCAGGCGTTGGAGAGCTCCTGGAACTGATCGTTGTGGGTCAGGAAGCGGGTCTCAGCATAGTCGCGGGCAGCTCCGGTGGTGATCAGGAACTGCCAGTCGGAAGACTCCAGCAGTAATAGCTCACGGCAGAGCTGCTTCATGATGCGTTCCCCGAGCGCACCATCCTTCCACTTACCGGCGGTCGCCACATCGCGGACGAAGGCCTCTGCCGGATAGATGTGGGTGTAGGTCCAGCTGGTGTCTGGATTCATCCAGACCTGGTTGGTGCCCTCTGCCCCCCAGGAGCCTTCGTGCATGGCAATAAAACCAGCGCGGGGATACTTTGCCAGATAGTCGCTGCAACTGATCAGGGCAAGCGGCATATCTTCATGGGCCATCACGCGGGCGACGGCTTCCAGCCAGAGTACGCCCTCATACCACCAGTGGCCGAAGAGCTCGGCATCGAAGGGCGAGGTGAGGATTGGGGGAATTTCGTCGTTCAGTCCATCTTTCAGCGCCTCGTACACGAGGTGTACAAAGTGATCGGCGTGCGCTTTTACGCGTTCTGCTGCTTCCTGCGGGTGGTAGGGCGTCTTCTGGCCAATATCGACCTTTGAGCCGGTGACCTGCCAGTAGCGATGCCCGCCGGGCCAGCGCTTCTTGTGGAAGTCGAGATACAGGCCGTCGCCGGGATAGCCGCTGTCGCCGCTCCATACCTGCACGCCGGTGCGCGGATCGCGCGGGAAGATGGTGGTGGCGAAGCGCTTGTCGTAGGGGCCATCCACGTAATACGGCTGGTAGAGCGAGCGATGGTTTTCGTGCGTCATCTGCACGGTCTTTTCATCATTGGGAACGCTGCCGTTCAGCAGTTCATAGGGAGAGGGAATGCGCTCAGATTCTTCCACCAAGTGGGTGTCGACGAAGAAATACTCGATACCACTCTCCGAAAGTGCCTGTTCCACGCCGATGCGGTTGAAGGGTTTCCACGGCTCAATGGCGCCAGCCGGTATAACGGGGAACTCCCACATGCCGGCAGGGCGATAGCCGCATTCTGGAGCCCATATGCCTTTGGGTGCTTCGCCGATGTGGTGCTTGTGGGTTGCCACGGCGGTGCGGATCTGCGCTCTGACGCTCTCATCCGTGCCCAGCAGCGGCATGTAGCCATGGGTGGCGCCGCAGGTGATGATCTCAATCTGTCCGGTCTGGTGGAAGTGGACGAAGCCTTTCACTATGTCGCTATCCAGAGCGGTAAAGTCGTCCTGTGCCTGCTGGAAGAACTTCTGCCAAAAACGCGCGGTGTTGGCGAAATGCTCGTCGCCGCTCTGAGTAAAAAATGCTTCGTCCTCGCGCGCGGCCAAAATCTTGCGCTCAAGATACTTGGGAAATTCGGTACGGAAGACAGGGTGAGCGAGTTGCTCCAGCAGAATGGGAGAGATGTTCAAATTGCACTTCAGGGCCAGACCGTCGCGCTCCAGATTCTTCATCATGCGGAGCAGCGGAAGGTAAGTCTCAGCGGCAGCTTCGTGCAACCATTCGAGTCCGTGGGGCCACGTCCCGTGATTCACCACATACGGGAGATGGGCGTGCAGGGTGAAGGTTAGATACCCGCGCGGACTACTGGAAGCCTTATGCAAAACGAGATACCTCGCCTGATTTGTGGGGTTGAGAAAGTTTTGTTGAGTGTCAAAGACGATCTTTTACACATTCTACATAAGATAGATTGCATAGAGCGTTGATTGGTTGCAGAATTCCAAAGAAGAGACGAGTGAACTCGCCCACAAGACGCACTGAAGCCTGCGTAGCCTGTGATGCGTGACGGGCATCACGGCGGAGACTGCGAGCAGTCTCCGCCGGAAAACCTGTTAGCGAGTTACAGAGACGGCGTTCGTCAGCCGGAAGCGAACGATAGATTCGCTGGGAATGCTGACCTGCTGGCCTTTGGTTACAGCATTGGCACCTGCACCAACGCCGCCGCCAGCAGCTGCTCCGATGGCTGCGCCTTTGCCACCGCCGAAGATGCCGCCCAGAATGGCGCCTACTGCAGCGCCACCGCCGACCTTCGCCGCCGTATTCTTACCGCGGCCCTTGCCTTCGACGGAGTATGGTTCCGTAGACACTGCGATCCGCTCTCCATGGAAGGAGATGGACGTGACCTGGATGGTCAGCAGGGATGAGCCTTTGAAGTGTGCAGCATCTTTGGCATCGACCACCTGGCCTGCAACCGGCGCGCCGGCGGCAAAGGCCACGTTGCCATTGGAATCTGTCACGTCAGCAGCGAGCACGCCATGGAAGACTGCTCCGGGCTGCGTTGTGCCGGTCTCCAGCGTTTCTGTGGTGCGAATGGGCAAAACTGAGCCAGCAGCCAGGGTGATCGTCCGGACAACGGGCTTAGCCGGTGGAGGGGGGAGCGGAGGTGGCGCGTTTTGCGTGATGGGCGCCGGTGCCTGCCTGTAAGGCGTCTGCTGCAACGGAGGCGGTGCGGCAGCGGAAGGCTTCCTGGAGTGCATGGCTGGGGCAACTGGTGCGGGCAGCGGCGCTTCCATTGGCATCTGAGCCATTGGGGTAGGCGCGACCTGCACGGTCAGATTGTTGTTCAGCATTTTGATCCCGGGCACTTGCATTGCGTCGTTGGCGGCAAGGGTGCGGACCGCCTCGCTGTCTACAGTGCCGCTCAGGGTTACTACTCCGTTTGCGGTTGAGATCTGAATCGGCTGGCCGCCCAGGGCAGCATCGCTGCTGATCTTTGTCTGCACGGAGTTGTTCAGTGTGGCATCATCGACCGGGGCTGCCGTCTTCTTGCATCCAGCGAGCGAAATCGCCAGCGCGAAGACCCCGGCTGCGGCAACCAGTGTGTAACGGTTCTTTACGAGAGAGATCATTTTTTCTTGCTCCTTCGATCAATACGTCTGATTATTTTGACGTGCTGCATGCACAGGGGGAAAGCGTATGCTTTTGTACGGATGCATTGTCGCTGAAATGTGCTGCCCAGCGGCAGGCTAACAGCCTATCATTGCAACACGTTTTTCGGTGCGGGATACTGAATCTACGGGTAGAGCGCAACAACCTAATGACACACTACCGCATCCACATATAAAGAATGTTTTACTTGAATGACACGGCAATGTCCGATTCATTCCAGGGCAAACGGACCAACACAAGGAGAACGACATGTCTGAAGACAGCAATGTAAGCGGTATTGGATGGTTTCTTGCAGGGCTGGGCGTAGGCGCCCTGATTGGCGTGCTCTATGCTCCCAAAGCCGGCAAAGAAACGCGCGAAGAGATTGTTTCCACCGCTCTGGATGCCAAGCAGAAGGCCGCCGATCTGGTAGAGAAGGGCCGTCAGCAGGCGGAAGCCTACGTGGATCGCGGCAAGGAATACTACGAAAAGGGCCGCACCCAGTGGAGCCAGTATGTTGACAAGGGCAAGGGCTATATCGGCGAGACGGCGGAGAAGGTTTCAGCCGCAGTAGATGCCGGTAAGCAGGCCTATCAGGCAACAACCACCGAATCCAACTCGTAATCTGCCGGTTCTCGCAGGCAGCACAGGCGCAATGGCCTGCTGCTGTCTGCGATTTACGCGGCGACTCTCCCTGATAGTTTTACTCTCCAGAAAGGCCGGAGCAATGATCCACGCAGAGGCACTTCGTTTGACGGGCATCCTGTTGCAGAGCGCCGATGCCACCATGCCGCTCGGCTCAACGCTGTTCATGATCTTTGTTGGCGTGGTCAGCGTGTCCGTGGTCATCCAGACCGTTGTCATCATTACGTTTGCGATGGGCGCAGGCAAGGCCCAACGCGAGTTTCTGCGTATTGCGGATGAGATGAGGGCGAAGTCTGTCCCGGTGCTGGAGGCATCCCGTGCCATTCTTGAGGAGATGGCCCCGAAGCTGCGTGTGATTACGGACAATGTGAGCGAGGCCAGCTTTCTGCTGCGCGATCAGGCCGAACGCCTGGATCGCACGGTTAAATCGACCCTGGAAACCGTGAACCGGCAGGTTGAGCATGCGGATGCAATGGTGTCGAACACGCTGGAGGGAATCGAAGAGATTACCCACACCGTACAACACGCCGTCATGATCCCGGTAAAGCAGGTCGCTGGGCTGATGAATGGCCTGAAGGCTATGGTCGATAATCTTCGGGGTGGCAAGCTAGGCCGCGTCCTCTATGGCCGCGACGAAGATGATTTCATTTAGAAACGCGTTGCGGTACTCAGTAAATCCAGCCACCACCCACAACCTCGTCATCCTGGTAGAAGACGGCGGCCTGCCCGGGTGTGATGGCTCGCTGCGGCTCATCGAAGACGGCACTGACAGAATCAGCATCCGGCCCCGGGGTTAGCGTGGCTGGCGCGGGTTCGTGCCGGTGGCGAACCTTGATGGTCACACGCAGAGGTTCGGTGAGGGCGGGAATCGAGATCCAGTTCAGGCGGTTGGCGCGTAGTCCGCGGGAGAACAACTCCGCCTCGCTTCCGACAACAATTTCGCGCTCATCTGGCTTGATTTGAAGTACATAAAGCGGATCCTTTGAAGAGACCCCCAAACCCTTGCGTTGTCCGACGGTGAAGTTTCGGATACCGGAGTGCTCGCCGATCGTCTCTCCGGCAGAGTTCTTCAATGCGCCTGCGGTGGTGGGCATGGGCTGCCCCTGCTCCTCAAGATAGGCGTCGATAAAGGCCTTGTAGTCGCCGCCGGGAATGAAGCATATCTCCTGGGAATCCGGCTTCTGCGCCAGCGCCAGACCCTGATCGGATGCCATCTGGCGGACGGCTGGCTTTTCCATCTCACCAAGTGGGAAGAGGGTACGGCTGAGCTGCTCCTGGGTAAGCCCGAAGAGGAAATAGCTCTGGTCTTTGGCGCGGTCCGCAGGGCGCTTTAGAATCCAGCGCTGGCGGCGCTCGCAGAATTCATTACGGGCATAGTGGCCGGTGGCGATGCGTTCTGCCCCGATCTGCCGGGCGGTGACCAGCAACTGGTCAAACTTGAGATGGTTATTGCACAAGGTGCAGGGAACCGGGGTACGTCCGGCCAGGTATTCCGCCACGAAGGGCCGCACCACGTCGCGCTCAAAGCGGTCTTGCTGATTGACCAGATAGTAAGGGATGTCCAGTTGCTCAGCCACGCGGCGCGCATCATATACATCATCAATGGAGCAGCAACGGCCCTGTACGGCCTCCGGCATGCCCTCATGGCCTGCCAGGCGGCGCTGGTTCCAAAGCTGCAGTGTGAGCCCGATTACGGAGTGCCCCTGTGAGCGCAGAAGGGCGGCAACCGCCGATGAATCCACGCCGCCGGACATGGCGATGGCGATGGTTCCGTTCTCTGGATTGGGCATTTCAACCATTCTTCCCAGTTTAGATGAAAGGGAAGGCGCTATGGGCTATGGAAACCGGATCAAATTCTTATGCGGGATATAAAAAGGGTGAAAAAGTGAATCCAGCTTGACAGGGTCGCGTACTATACAAAAGGTCCCCCATTCGGAGAGTTGATGTCCTTTTTAGATATTCTTTTTGGCAAGCCACTTGCCACCAGTGAAGAACGCGGAGAGCATATTGGGGTTGCCGCCGGCATCCCCATTTTTGGGCTAGATGGCCTTACATCCGCAGCATATGGTCCGGAAGCGGCCATGGCCTTCCTGATTCCTCTCGGTCTTGTCGGACTTCACCTCATCATTCCCGTCATTTCGACCATTCTTGTGCTGCTGATCATCGTGTTCTTCAGCTATAGACAGACCATTGAAGCCTATCCCCACGGTGGCGGTTCCTACACCGTAGCCACTGAAAATCTGGGGGAGACGGCAGGGTTGCTGGCAGCCGCCGCACTGATGATCGACTATATTCTGACGGCGGCGGTGGGCATCTCTGCCGGTGTCACGGCAATTGTTTCAGTGAAAGCCAGCCTGCAGTCGCACACCCTGCTGATCTGTCTGGGGATACTGGTTCTGCTGGCTATCGTCAACATGCGTGGTGTTCACGACACTGGCGTCGCTTTTATAGTGCCTACGTTTCTATTTGTTGGATCAGTGCTGATCGTCATTGGAGTAGGTGTGTGGAAGTGTATTGTGGCCCACGGCCATCCGGTAGCTTTGGTCACTCCGCCGCCACTGGGGCCGAGTGAGAAGATCATGGGCTTCGCATTCCTCTGGCTCATCATGAAGACCTTCTCCAGTGGATGTGCAGCCATGACGGGTGTCGAAGCTGTGTCGAACGGTGTGATGGCGTTTGGCGAGCCCAGGGCGCACAAGGCGAAGATGACGCTGACCGCAATCATCGGCCTGCTCATCGTCATGCTCTTCGGCATTGCATATCTTTCGAATGCATATCAAATTGGCGCGAATGCGAGTGGTTATCCCAGCGTGCTGAGCATGCTGGTTGAAGCGGTCATGGGACATGGCTGGTTCTACTTTGCGACGATGGGCTCCGTATTCCTCGCGCTTACACTCTCCGCAAATACGGCCTTCGCGGATTTCCCCCGGCTGACTCGCGCTATTGCGCTGAATGATTATCTGCCGCATGTTTTCACGCTGCGCGGTCGCAGGCTTCTGTACTCACACGGCATCTACGCGCTTACGACCTTCACGGGCTTCATCCTGATTGCGATGCGGGGCGTGACCAACCGCCTGATTCCGTTGTATGCCATCGGCGCATTTCTTGCATTCACCCTGTCGCAGGCTGGCATGGTGGTGCACTGGAGCAGAGAGGGCAAAGCCCGCGGCAAGATGCTGGTAAACGGCATCGGAGCGGTTGCCACAGGATTTACGCTGGTCATTGTGTTGGCGTCAAAGTTCGCAGAAGGTGCGTGGATGACGGCGCTGCTGGTGCCGGCCATCATCTATGGCATGATTCGCGTGAAGCGCCACTACACCCGCATCTACAAGGAGACCGCCGAGGCCAAGCCTCTGGATGTCAGCAATCTGGAAGAGCCAATCGTCGTCATCCCCATGGACCGCTGGAATCGGATGACCGAAAAGGCTATGCGTTTTGCGCTGGTGCTCTCAACCGATATCCGTGTGTTGCATGTGGACTGTGACGAAGAGCCATCAGCGCTGTGCAGCATATGGGAGGAAAAGATCGCCCAACCGCTGCGCGGGACCAAGCTGCCTCAGCCGCAACTGGTGATTTTGAAGTCCCACTTCCGCTTCATCATCAATCCGCTGGTTCACTACATCCTGGAACTTGAGACCGTACATCCAACGCGCAAGGTCACCGTTCTGGTGCCGGAGCTTGTGGTGCGGCATTGGTGGGAAAATGTTCTACATAACCAGCGTGTGCAGGTGTTGAAACTGATCCTGCTGATGCGCGGCAACCAGCGCATCGTAGTAGTCAATATTCCGTGGTATCTGAACCCGCGTTGATCGAACCTTACGTTGTAGCCGTTTCTGGCTGATACGCAGGAGATAGCTCTCGCAGGCGGGCCACGGCGGGCGGCACCAGAGCGAGTGCAAAGTCGATCTCCGCGTCCGTCGTCAGCTTCGAGAGTGAGAAGCGCAGGCTGGCGCGGGCGCGTTCCGTTCCAACTCCCATGGCAAGCAGCACATGCGAGGGCTCTGTGGCGCCGGACTGACAGGCAGAGCCGCCGGAGACAGCGAGCCCCTTCAGATCCAACGCGATTAGCAGCGCTTCTGCTTCCACGTGGTCAAAGTAGAGGTTTGCGGTATTGCAGACGCGGGGTGCACCTGCCCCGTTCACTCCTGTACCGGGGATGCTTTGCAGCAACCCTGCTTCAAGCCGGTCACGGCGGGCTGCAAGCTCCGCAGGGCCGTTTGCAGAAAGCCACTGTTGCGCAAACTCCGCTGCCTTGCCCATGCCGACGATTCCGGGCACATTCTCCGTGCCGGCGCGGCGCTGGCGCTCATGCGTGCCGCCGTACAGTAGTGGCGCGACACGGACACTGCGCCGGACGAAGAGTGCGCCCACGCCCTGGGGACCATGAATCTTGTGCGCCGAGATGGAGAGTAGATCGCAGCCAAGCGCCGCCACATTCACCGGGAGCTTGCCGATGGCCTGCACTGCGTCGGTATGAAAGAGTGCACCATGTTCATGCGCGATAGCGGCGAACTCTGGCACAGGTTGCAGCACGCCGGTCTCGTTGTTGGCCAGCAGGATGCTGACCAGCCGCGTGTTGGTGCGCATGGCGGCGCGAACCTGTGCAGGCAGGATAGTGCCGGTGCTGTTGCAGGGCACAAAGGTGACCTCTACGCCGCGCTTCTCCAACTCTTCGGCGGAGTGCAGGACGGCGCTGTGCTCAATGGCGGAGGTGACCAGGTGATCGCCGGGGCGGAGTGTGCCAAAGAGCGCCAGATTATCGCTCTCCGTGCCGCCGCTGGTGAAGACAATCTCAGAGGCCCGTGAGCCGATCAGGGCGGCTACGCTCTCGCGCGCATGGTCCACGGCGGCGCGAGCCTGCTGCCCCGGCCGGTGAATGGAGGAGGCATTGCCGAAACGCTCCAGGAAAAATGGGCGCATGGCATCCAGCACTTCCGGCAGCAGGGGAGTGGTGGCGTTCGCGTCCATGTAGACACGGAGCATAGCTCCATTCTAGCTGGCCCCGAAAAGGCCTAACAGTGATGCCAGTGATAAAGCGATAAGGCAAATGCACGTTATGGGGTTAAATCACTGGAATCCGCTTGTATCATTGCCATCACCGCTAGACTTTCTGCTTTAGTGCGATACGGAAAAGGAGCTGAAGCTTACCTGTGTCTGGTCGCCCGCCGGGTTTCCGGTGTTTGTGACGGAGTGGTAAGCACCCAGCTTGAAGTACACCGGCGTGTTGGCCCAGGAACTGTCAATGGGAAAGCTCTGGGTGGAGCCGTTCACTGTGACCGCCATGGTATTGGCCAGGTAGACGATCTTGTAGGTGAAGGTCGAACCCAAGGTGATGCCTGTCGCCACCGACGTCCGTGTATGGGTGCTGGTGCTGGAGTTGGTGTTGTAGATGTCAACCGCGATGTCATTCGACGACGGACGGTAGACGAGCAGCATGAAGACGAGGCTCTGGCCGTGGATCTGTGCGATGGTGGCGATGTCCGATCCGGCGGAGACTGAATTTACCTGACCGGTTGCCGTTAGTGTGCCGCCAATGCTGCTGTTCCAGTCGCTGTTGGAGTCTGCGCCGGTGCCGGTGTAGAGCTCACGCAGCTCGGAACGGGTGTGGTCTGAGCCGACGCCCGGTGAGGTGACGGCGCCATTGGACGGTGCGGTAAAGAGCAGGTTGCAGCTGGAATCGGCGTAGAAGTACGGATCCACAAAGCCTGCCTGGACCTGAGCGGTGGACGCGCTGGTGGCTGCATACTGGATGCCATTGGTGCCGCCCGTGCCGCCGTACTGGTCAATGGGGAGCTGCAGGTACCATGGGCTGAAATTGAAGCCTGTGCAGGTGGAGGGCGCCACCATACCGGTGAGGGTCACAGTGTTCGATGTGGTGCCCAGATTGGGGCTTCCTGTGGGTGTGTTGAGACTGACGGTAAAGGTTTTGGTGCCGTTGAAGAGTGGTGTGGATACTACCGGAACGGTAATTGTCCTGGTGGAACTGTCTCCGGCGGCCCAGCTGAGTGTGCCGGAGGTCGCGGTGTAGTTGGTTCCAGCCACTGCACTACCGTCTGCCGTGGCGTAGGAGATGCCTACGGTGCCCACGGTGCCAAGAGTGCGACTGACGGGGATAGATGCCTTGGTGACGTACTGATTCGCGGTAGCCGTAGCGAATGTAAAGCCGATAGTTCCCGTGACGGAAGCGGTGCTCAGCGCGACCGTGACGGTCGCATTCGTGCCCAGCGTGGGTGCACCCAAGGTTCCGGTCGGCGAGGAGAGTGTGACGGTAAAAGTCCGGTTTCCGGTAAAGACGGAGGCGGAATTGAGCGGAATGGTGATGGTTTTGGTGGGGACAGGATCATTGTCCGTCCAGCTTAGCGTTCCGCTAGTGGCGGTGTAGTCGGTGCCTGCCGTGGCGGTGCCATTTGCCGTTGCATAACCTACGGTAACGGCACCACTGCTTGGGTCTACCCCGGCAGTTGTGGTGGCGCGCGCTACGCTCAGCGTGATGAATCCGTTCAGGACGGAGGTTGCTGCCGTATTGCTGGTAAAGGCGAGTGTGCCGGGTGCTGGAGCATTCAACCCGCCTGCGGCGTTGACGGTAGTGGAGGCTGTGCCCAGGGTTGCGCCGCCAGTCAGGCCGCTGAGCGTGACCGTGAAAGTACGGATACCCCAGTAGTTCAGGGTGGTTGTGAGCGGGACATAGATGGTCTTGGTGGCGCTATCTCCGTCGGCCCACGTCAGCGTGCCGGTGGTCCTGGTATAGTCCGCAAGATTGGCGAGTACCGGGACTGAGAGGGCAGTGCCGTCACTGGTGGCATAGGAGATCGTTAGCGCGCCGGTGGAGCCTCCTACACGGGTAACGGGGATCAGAGCGGCGCCGGCGATCTGGGCAGCCGCCGTCGTGGATGCTGCGAAGCCTACCGTACCGGGGCCGGTGGAAGCAGGGGTGGTTGCTGCTGGGTTGGAACTGTTATTGCAGCCCGCCAGCGTGGCCACGAGAATGCAAGTGAACAATGCAGCGGGAAGAGCTTTAGTCCAAGATGACGAGAATGCGGGCACGGTAACTCCAGAGAACTTGAAACATGGATGCGGAAGACTGCCGGGGATTCTATCAAGCTGGATACATGTTTTGGCAATATTTGTTTGAAGATCGAATCATCATCTGCCCCACCCATGCTGCAACCTGCATCTGATAGGCTAAGGCCGCATCACCATTTCGCAACATGCGAGGAATTTGTCATGAGAAGATCCATACACATTGCAGCGGCAGCGCTGGCAATTGGACTTATATTGCAGGGAAGTGGGTTACGGGCGCAAATGGCTGCCGGAGGTAGCCCTGCGGCTATGACCACCACACAGATGGATCCCGCAAAGGCTCTGGACAAGATGTTGACGGGCGTGGAACAGGAGTTCGTTGGGTTGGCTGAAGCCATGCCAGCGGACAAATACAGCTTTGCACCAAGTTCCGACTACTTCAAACCGGGCAAGACTACCGACTTCAAGGGAGTACGCACCTTCGCCGAGCAGGTGGGGCACGTGGCCCAGGTGAATTATCACTACTTCAGCGGATTTGCGGCTGCACCACCCATGGTTGATGTAGCCGCTATCGGCAAGATGACCAGCAAGGATGACCTGGTGAAGGCGTTGAAGGATTCATTCGCCTATGGTCACACCGCGATTGCGACGATCACGCCGCAGAGTGCATTTCAGGTGACGAACCCAAAGAGTCAGTCGACGCCTGCGACGACTGCCGCCGGTGCTGTGGCCCATGCGTTTGACCACTACGGTCAGCTTGTGGTGTATCTGCGGATGAACGGTATTGTGCCACCTGCAAGCGTTCGGTAAATTGAGTGTGTTTGAAGAACAAAGGGCGGCCTCGACGAGGCTGCCCTTGTTCTTGTTGCGGGTAAATCACCGGAAGAGTGCGCCTACGCTGCTCTCAAGACTCTCGCGAGGCGGAGTTTTGAAGGTGTAGGTGAGAGAGAGTGCCGTGGTGTCAGTGCGCCGTCGCAGGCTGCGGCTGTAATAGCCGGAGAGGACAATATGGCGGCTGAACGGAATCTCCAGCGAATTGATAAACCCATTATCTTCCGTAAGGTTTGTACCGGTGACGACCGTCAGCGTGGTTCTTCTACGGTTGATCTGCTGATAGATTTTCTGATCGCCGATAGGCAGTTGTTCGTAGGCGTCGGTAGCGAAGGTGATGTTGCGGAACAGGTTGATTGAAGTTCCTGCCTGAAAATGCGCCAAGGCTCCCAGGCTGTTGTAGTTCAGCGTGATGGAGCGGTCAGCAAGCTCGCTGGAGTCACCGATCCCGATCTCGATATCCGGTGTAAATATGCCGTACGTGTGTTCGAAGTGATTGGTGTAATCCAGCGTGACGTGGCCCGTACTCAGGCCATAAACGTGGTCGCCGGTGGGCACGGTGAAGGCGAAAGTGCCCAGATAATCAAACACATGATTGCTCCACTGACCGTGAAGGCCGAACGTCATGTCGCCGAGTTCGCCCCGCTGGTTGACCAGAAGGTGGTTTGCAGGCGGATTAGAAGCAAGGTTCGGAGCCAGCCGGTACAAATAGACCGGGAAAGATAGATCGGCGCTGAAGTGGTCGTTAAAATTGTATCCAACGGCACTGGTGAAGAGCGTGGAGTATCCGGTGGTGGAGTCGTGCAGCCCTGAGACCGTGAACCCGGCATTGAAGCCGGAGGCCCATCGACTGAGGAGTCCGGGCACCTGCGGCTCGGGCTGATCGATCAAGGCTAAGGCCGGTTCTGTGGAACTCGATGCAGGAGCTGGCTTGGTGGGACTATCGTCCTGCGCATACAGGGGAACTGCCGAGGTTGCGGCCCATAGCGCGGCAAACGCAAAAGGTAGAAGCAGGGCCACGCATGGCCGTGCGGGAGAGCTGCGTCGATCCGGATGCATGTCCATCATGCGAAGCATCGTCTCCAGCAAGCAGCACCGTGTGTCCGGGGAATGCATTGAGCATCGCAGATGGTACCGGGCCTGACAAGGCTTTTCCGTGGATGGTGAATCCAGCGGGATGTCGCCAGGTGAGGTGTATGTCTCGTTGGCTCAGGGCCTAGCGATCCGCAATCGGGATATAGGGAGCCGGATACTCCGGGCCGGTGTAGTCCGCGCGCGGACGAATCAGACGATTGTTGTCGTGCTGCTCAATCACATGCGCTGCCCAGCCAGCCATGCGGCTCAGAGCGAAGATGGGAGTGAACAGATCAATGCTGATGCCGAGTGTGGTGTAAGTCGAGGCGGAGTAGAAGTCCACGTTGGCGTTGAGCTTCTTCTCTTCCTTCACGTACAGCTCAATCTTTCGCGACATCTCATACCACTTGGGATTTCCGCTGGAGCGGCCAAGCTCCTCTGACATGCGGCGCAGGTGCGTGGCGCGCGGGTCTTCTGTGTGGTACACGCGGTGGCCGAAGCCGGAGATCTTTTTCTTGGCGGCCAGCATGTCCCGCACAAACTCCACCGGGTCAGCGCCAGCCTTGTCGATGTCGTGCAGCAGGCGCATCACCGCTTCATTGGCACCGCCGTGCAGCGGGCCTTTGAGCGCACTGATGGCGCCAGTGATGGCGGAATGCATGTCAGACAAGGTGGCCGCGATAACGCGGGCGGCAAAGGTGGAGGCATTCAGTTCGTGATCGGCCTGCAGGATCAGGGCCACATCCAGTGCGCGAACCGCGGTGGAAGAGGGCTTTTCGCCGTTGAGCATCCACAGGAAGTTGGCGGCGTAGGAAAGGGATTGGTCCGCAGGAACGATCGGCAGGCCCTTGCGGATGCGGTCGAAGACCGCGACGACTATGGACATCTGCGCCATGATGCGATAGCTCTTG
The DNA here is from genome assembly GCA_036404255.1 of Acidobacteriaceae bacterium. Classification (GTDB taxonomy): domain Bacteria; phylum Acidobacteriota; class Terriglobia; order Terriglobales; family Acidobacteriaceae; genus JARLFX01. The sequence continues at coordinate 34,505 of DASWOP010000186.1, forward strand.
CGCACGTTGGCGTCGTGGCTGGAGTCCTTCTCGTCCTTGTCGTAGCAGCTCAACAGGGAGACGGTGGTGCGCAGCACCTCCATCGGCGTGGCGGTCTTGGGGACCCGCTGGAGGAACTCAACAATTTCCGGATGAAGTTCGAGGCCGGCAGAGAGCTGGGCCGCGAAACTATCGAGCTCCGCCTTGGTAGGCAGAGTGCCAAACCATAGCAAATACGTAGTTTCTTCAAAGGTAGAGCGCTCTGCAAGCGTATGAATATCAATACCGCGATAAGAGAGAACACCGGCGTCGCCATCGATCCAACAAATGCCGGATGATGCGGCAACTACGCCTTCCAGACCCTTGGTAGCCAAAACAGTGGACATTCGCTGCTCTTTCCGGAACAAGATTCGTATTACGGTTATAGCGCAGGGAAGAAGGAGTTGTCACATAAAGTACCACGTTACGGCACAGGCACCCCTCCAACCCGAGTATGCGTCTAAGAATAGCTGGTAGTGGTCCCGGACGTAGAACTTCTATACCGGATATGCTGGACGAGCGCCGCGAATTCCCAGAGAGAGCGGCAGAAAGAGGAGCGAAAGCATGGCAGATGAGATACGTACGTACGAGGTAGAAAGGCAGCCGAATCACAAACTTCTTCTAGGAGTTGGGATTGCCGGGCTGGTACTGGCCCTTGGATCCCTCGGTTGGAATTATGGATTGCAACACCGCCTGGAAGATTCGCTGGCAACCCGCACGCAGCAGAATGACAAGCTGCAGGCCGAACTGGATCAAACCAATGCGCGGTTGAAGGCAACCAGTGAAACCCTGGGGCAAAGCGTCGGGATGACGCAAAAGCAGCTGGAAGATCGGGCCCAAACCATCCTGGCAGCACAGCAGGCTCAGACCGCCCAGACAGCACGGCTGGAAAAAGCCCAGGCTGCAACCAGCAAGCAGGTGAGTGCGGTCTCGCAGGACGTAACGAGCGTGAAAACTGACGTGGGTGGCGTCAAGACGGACGTTGCCAACACCAAATCTGACCTTGCCAATACCCAATCGCAATTACAGCGTGTCATTGGCGACGCAGGCGTGATGAGCGGGGAAATTGCAACCAATCACGATCAGTTGGAGATACTGAAGCACAAGGGTGACCGTAACTACGATGAATTTACCCTGCAAAAGGGCGCAAAGCCCGTTCTGCTGGCAAATATTACGCTGCAACTGAAGAAAACTGACACCAAGCACTCGCGGTTCACAGTCAATGTGAGTTCAGACGACAAGCTGATTGAGAAGAAAGATAAGACCGTCAACGAGCCGGTGCAGTTCTACACTGGCAAGAATCCGGTGCTCTATGAGCTGGTTATCAATACCATCTCCAAGAACACGATAACCGGGTATCTTTCTACTCCGAAGAACATCTCGCGGTAGCTATTAGTCCCATAATGCAGACGAAAGGCCGGCAGCGATGCCGGCCTTTTGCTGTGCTCTTACTGGTTTTTTGGAAAAGGAATGATGAGCGGCGTCTGGTGGTAGAAGCTTACTGTCAGCGTGGCGGATTGCCGATGGTCCCATGCATCCTTTGAAATGGGGAAGTGAACCATCACCACCCCATAGGCTTTTCCGTCCCTCTCGATGCGGGTGTCACGCAGCAACTTGCCCGTGACTTTGGCGGGCTGAATCCGCTCGAGGTCAGGATACATGGCATACATTGCCTGGAAATCGCCCGGCTGTGCCGCGGCGCAGTGCAGGGTTTCGCCGTCTGCGGTGGTGACGTCGACCGCCAGCGATTCAATGAACATCGGCAGCGTGATGTGGTTGTAAATCTCCACCACAGGCAACAGGTAGATCTGGTCGTCGCCGTGGGCGTTAGCCAGCTGCATGCCGCCATGACGCGCAGGATTGGTGTGTATGGGGAAGACCGTGGTGGAGACAATTGAGCCGGTGGACGGCTCCTGGTGATAGGTGTAGTGGATTAGGATGAAGACCGCGGCCGCGATCAGAACCGCAGCCAGCAGCGCCGGAATCAGCAGGTTTTTGCGGCTGTCTTCCGGTTCCTCTTCGGATATGGAGATGTGGTGCGGCTCATGATCGGGGATCGGGTTGGTCATGGGCACTAGTCCAAGTCAAAATCACGTAATGGGCGCCCGGTATCTGGCGATTCCTTGGCTTTGCGCAGTGCCTCGGCAAACTTTTTCGCCATAATATCTTCCTTGTTCTTTTCGGCGTCCACAGATTGGCGGAAGAGCGATTCCTTGCGTTCATCCTGGTCGCGCATGGCCTTGGCAGCGGACTCGAAGTCCTCAAACGTGCGTTTCCGGGGTGCACTGGTATGCGAGATTACGGTGCGGGTGGCGGCGTCTATCTTGAGCGTAGCGCCGCAGTCTGGGCAGGCAACTTCAAACGTGGTGTCATTCTTCGGCATAGAGGTGCTCCGGAGAGATAGTTTACGCGTGCTGGTGCGGGAAGGCGAGAGTGTACCCGATGAAGTGACATCAGTCGGTATCTGATTTGCGGAGTAGCTCTGCTGCCTGAGAGAGGGTCAGCGTGTTCGGAACCTGTTTGAAATCGCTGCGTTCCTCATTTTGCTGCACGTTGATGGTCTTGAAGAAGAGGGCTTTGCCGTTCATGTTGACCTTGAGCCGGGTGAGTTCCCAGTGATTGGGCGCTACCTGTTCCTGATGGACGGCGAAGGTGCCTCCTTGATCGAGATGGCCGAGGAAAAAGCCGAACCGGACGGAGCGAATGAGGTGGCCGCTAAACTCCACAATGCGTTTTTGTTCCTCGTCTACCGTGAGTTGGCCTTCCATCTCATGAAATACGTGCGCTTCGCGGGATGGCGGATTAAAGGCGGGATTCGGGTGGAAATTGAGCTTGACGATGTTGCCATTGCGTTGGGCGTAGTCGAATAGAAGGGCCTTTGGCAGCAGGGCGAGCATGTCCATGGTTTGGCGTTTGTCCTGCTCCTGGGTGCGCTGCTGCTTCTGCTGCTCCCTCGGAGAGGAGATGAGTCGTTCCATGACCTCGTCATCCGACTTTCGCTGGTCCGGCGTGAGGGGATTGCCATTGCGGCGGTAGACGTGACGGAGATCGACTCTCTTTGTTTCCACTACGTTTACCAGGTCGACTGTGCCGGATTGCACAGTCTTGGCGCGATAGTGCCAGAGAGTGTTGTCCTGACTGTGAAGTTCGTGGTCCACGACCTGCCGGACCAGATCATTGGCGGGCTGCGCTGGCTGCTCCGCGGGAAGAGGAGAGGCCAGAGTGGAACCAGCCAGAAACGCAATGGCAATGGAAGAACGAAAGCGCATATCCAATTATTGGAAGGTAGATATGCGCTTGTGGTTGCCGGAGGGTGGTGACAAAGATGATGCGTCTGTGTGACTGGTACGCGACGAACGTGATGACAGTCACAGCTATAGCGAATCGAGTCCGCTCTACTGGTAGGCATGAACAAAGCAGGGAAGCTCTGCATCCATCTCGTCGCAACTTTCCTCATGGTGTGGTCACTCACCGCCCAGGCGGGCACGCATAAACCGAAGGACGAAGAGTGCCTGGCGTGCCACTCCGATTCGACGATGACGAAGGACGTGAACGGCAAGCCGGTCAGCCTGTTCGTGGACCAGGATAAGCTGCACCAGTCGATCCATGGCGGTATGTTCAGCTGCGTGGACTGCCACAAGGATGTGAAGAGTTCGCCGCACGAGAAGACGCCAGCGAAGGTCCTGTGCTCGACCTGCCATGCGGAGGAGCAGAAGGCCTACTCGCACAGCTATCATGCATCGACCAAGAAGCCGGACGGGAGCGTCTCCGCCGACTGCGAGGATTGCCACGGCAACGTGCATACGATACTGCCGGCGAGCGATCCGAAGTCGCCGGTGAGCCATACGAATATTCCGGCGACGTGCGGTACATGCCACGGGCAGAAGAAGTTGATGGAAGCCAGCGGCGGCACGGCGCAGGGCTTTATGGCGTACCAGGACAGCGTCCACGGTAAGGCCGTGAAGAATGGCTCGACAAAGGCGGCGGTCTGCACGGATTGCCATGGGGATCACGAGATACTGCCGCCGAATGATCCGAACTCACCGGTGTACCGGCTGAATGTTGCCAAGACCTGCGGCACATGCCATGGGCAGGAGAGCCAGGTCTTTGGGAAGAGCATCCACGGGCAGGCGCTGATGAAGGGGAATGGGCTGGCGCCGACCTGCACGGATTGCCATGGTATTCACTCCATCAAGGCACATACGGACCCGAACTCTTCGGTATCGGACCTGAACCTTGCTCGTACCACCTGCGCACGCTGCCACCAGGGCGTTCAGCTTACGCAGGAGTTTGGCGTACCGGGTGGCCGCATTACAAGCTACATGGACAGCTATCACGGGCTGGCCGCCAAGGGCGGGTCGGTGGTGGTGGCGAACTGCGCGAGTTGCCATGGAGTCCACAATATTCTGCCGTCGAGCGATCCGGACTCTACGATCAATCCGGCGAACCTGGATGCAACCTGCGGGCAGTGCCACAAGGGCGTGACGCAAAAGTTTACGCAGAGCAAGGTGCATGTGGATGGCGGGAGATCAACCGATATTGGAACGGTGGTGGTGCGCTGGATCAGGCGCTTGTACCTGCTGCTGATCCTTGCGGTCATCGGCGCGATGTTCCTGCATAACGCCATCATCTGGGGCAGCAAAGTACGGGCCCGGCGCAAGGCTATGACGCATACGGTAGAGCGCATGAGCCGGAACCAGCGGTGGCAGCACTTCATCCTGCTGACAAGCTTTATCGTGCTGGTGATTACGGGGTTTGCGCTGAAGTATCCGGACTCGTGGTTCGCAGAACTGCTGGGGATGGGCGAGAAGGTCCGCAGCATTACGCATCGCGTGGCGGGCGTTATTTTGATGGGCATCGGCATGTACCACGTGGTGTATGCCGTCCTGACGCGCGAGGGTCGCAAGCTGGTGCTTGACCTGGCACCGATGCCAAAGGATGCTTTCGATGCTTTCGGGACGATGCTGTATTACCTCGGGCTGAAGAAAGAGAAGCCGAAGTTCCGGCGCTTCAACTACGCGGAGAAAGCGGAGTACTGGGCGCTGGTGTGGGGCACGGGGTTGATGGCTCTGACCGGCATCATGATGTGGGCCAAGATCACCACGGGTAACCTGCTGGCACGCTGGTGGGTGGATGCGGCGACAGCTGTCCACTTCTACGAGGCGATCCTGGCAACGCTGGCGATCGTGGTGTGGCACTTCTACCAGGTGTTTTTCGATCCGGATGTGTATCCGATGAACTCCGCGTGGCGTGACGGCAAGATGGACGCCGAGCACTATCGCGAGGAGCACGAACTGGATACGGAGACGCTGGCTAAGGTTGAAACCGAGGGTGAAGAGCCCAAGGCAGCCGAGAGCAAAGAGCCGGAGCAGAAGACTGAAGATAAGAACGATCAGCAGTAGTTGGGTGTTAGGTAGATTTACGTAAACAAGGGAGATCGATCATGAAAGCACGTTTCGCAGCAGCAGTGTTGTTGGCATCGTTTTCAACCATGGCGTGGGCAGCAGATGGCGCTGCACTATACAAGACCAAGTGCGCCATGTGCCACGGCGACCAGGGTCAGGGCAAGCCGACGAGCGCCAAACTGGTTGGCAAGAGTGATACCGCGGTGGTGAACATCATCACCAAGGGCGGTGCGGCAAAGGCTCCGCATGTGAAGCCAATGAGCACGATCACGCCGGAGCAGGCGCAGGCGATTGGTGCGTTTGTTAAGACGCTGAAGTAGTTGTACGGACAGTTTCGGTTGATGCGAGCGGCAGTGGCTGGTTTTTTGGCGGCTGCCGCTTTGCGTGCAACAAAGAGCAGATTTGACCTGGAAGTAGTGTGACGAGGTGTATTCGGGCAGCGTGAATCCTGTTGACGACGCCGGAAGCGTACTGCAACGTAGAATCTGACTGTGCAGGTTGTGCGAAGGAACTTTTCAATCAAGGGAGTTCTATCAGCCTGCCAGCCGGAAGATCTCATTGGAGCAACTCCATTGCACTCGCTGTTTTGCAGAGCGGTCGTATCCGCCAAAAGGTTTAATGGCGGCGTTGTGTGCTTCGGCGCACTGCTGATTGCATTCTTGCTGGTGGTTCCTGCGGCCAACGCGGCGGCGATCTTTACTGTGACGGTAACGACGGACCCGGCGGGCGGGATTGCCTCCAACTGCACGGCAGGCAGCACCACGGATGCATCATGCAGCCTGCGTGATGCGATTGCGGCTGTGAATGCGAACGGCTCTGCCGCGACGATTTATTTTTCACCGAGAGTGATCGGCAGCATTACGCTGACCCAGGGAACTCTGACGTTGAATGCGGGCACGGCGGCGAGCATTGTGGGACCGGGCGCAAATATCCTGACCATCTCCGGCAACAATAATTCAAATATTCTGCAGGTCAATGCGGGAGCGACGGCCTATGTGAGTGGGTTGCTATTCACGGCAGGGAATGCGATGAATGGCGGGGCGATCAGCGCCAGCGGCGACGTAACGATCCAGCAATGTGCCTTCCGCGCCAATCAATCGACGGCGGCGGGCGGGGCGATCTACGCTGACCATGCTGCACTGGCGGTGATGGCTGCGACATTCTATGGGAATACGGCGGTGGGCAGCGGCGGAGCGATCTATGCCAACGCGGGGAGTGTGACGCTGAACAACAGCACGCTGGCGGAGAACAGCGCGATGGTGGCGGGCGGCGGCTTTGGCAGCCTACAGTCCGCGGTCACAATGACGAATACGACCGTTGCGGACAACCAGAGCACGGGCACGAGCGGCGGTGGTATGGGTATTGCTGGTGGCCTGTACCTGATGCAGGGCACGCTGGTGCTGGCGAATACGGCGGTTGCAGGGAATACGGCTGCATCGAGCTATGCGGATGTGTATCCGTTTGGCGCTATCACAGATGGCGGCGGAAATTTTTACGGCACGAGTAGCTCGGCAGCATCGCTGAAGGATCCGAAATTGCTGGCGCTGGCTGACTACGGCGGTCCGGTGCAGACGATGCTGCCGCAGCCGCTTAGTCCGTTGCTGTGCGCAGGTGGAGCGGTGCAGGCTGCTGCTGCCGGGCTGACGCTGGATGAGCGCGGAGCCCCACGGACGACTGCTTACGGCACTACGACGTGTGTGGATTCCGGCGCAGCGCAGTCGAACTACGAAATCAGCTTTGTGCAGCAGCCGACATCGACGGTGACCAACGCGGCGTTTACTCCTTCGCCGACGGTGCAGTGGAAGGAGAGCAATGGGGCGCTGGTGGTG
>DASWOP010000187.1:0-1733 GCA_036404255.1 Acidobacteriaceae bacterium
GGCATTGGTACCCTGCTTCGTCACCATGGTGATGGAGGCAACATTGCGGTACTCTGCGTTCAGGTTTCCACTATCGACCTTGAATTCCTGCAGGGAGTCTGGCGAGGGCATGTTAGCCATCGTGAGATTGCTGACACCGGAAGTATAAGCCCCTCCTCCGTTGCCGGCATCATTGACGCTGATACCGTTCAGGGTAAAGTTATTTCCGCCCCAATAGTTGCTTCCTGAAATGCGAGGATTGCTGCCGCTGGTGGTAACACCGGGTGCAAGCTGAATCAGATTGTCGATGGACCGGGTCGCAAGCGGCAACTCTTCGAGCTGCTTCGCTCCGAGAGAACTGCCAAGCATCTGATTATCGGTATGGATTAATCCATCAGATGCCTTGACCTCTTCAGTGTCGAAGACCGCCCCTGCTTTGAGCGTCAAATTCTGCCGCAGGATCTGCGACGCGCGAAGGGACAGATTGTGGACCGTTGCCGTTGCAAAACCATCCTTTTGGATCACAAGGGAGTACTGGCCGGCGAAGAGGTTGGGAACCGAGTAGTCGCCACTGCTACCAACGGTCTGCCTGGTGTCCGCGCCCGTACCTTCGTTGTGGACCAGTACCGTCGCACCCGTAATCGAGGCTCCGCTGGTATCTGTAACTCTACCGACAATCGATCCTGTAATGTCTTGAGCCCTGGCGGTACTGGCGAGAAAGCAGGTTATAAACAGATACAGCAAGATGCGGCATCGCATGCGCAAGCCTCTTTTCTATTGAATATTTTGATCGGGTGAGCGGATAAGTCTTTCTAGAAGGGATGCTAGCGGGGGTTCCGATGTTTGTCAATAACAAATCATGTTTGCCTAATACAAACTTCATGTTTCCCTGTTACGGGCTTTAATGGAGTTGATTTCTCAAAGCCAATATTCGATTGAGTGTCGCGAGTTGCGCGGACGAAATCTCCACTTCCATTAATCCGAGGGATAGCGGGGCTTATGGCCGTAATAGCCGTGAGAGCATCTCGATACGTACAGTCAATCTATCAATTAAAGAATCGGCTCTGCATCTATCTCACCTTTATCAGCGAAAGAGCTTATTCTCCATTTGTGCCCCGTCAACAGGTGACTCGCCGCCGCGATGATCCGGTGTCAGCGCCAACCCGTTCATCGCAGATCTATCTGGAAATGTTCGCTTGTGTGAGCCTGATGACCATGACGGAGAAACCGCCGAGATGGACTGTGTCCGAAGTGAGTATCTGCGCTTCAGGCTGGGAATCTGCGCTATCAACATCGACATGCTGTTCGCGCGCACCCTTCGCATTTGATACAACAAGCTCCACCGGAGCGGCTCGCTTATTGATCAGCAGAATCCTTCGTTCACCTTGCGCCGAGAGATACGCTGCCGCGTAGACGTCCGGTGACTGCAGCGCCGCCTTCACCATACGGTCCCCTGGCCCAAAGCTCTCATGCAGCAGTTGCAACACACGATAGCGCGCATTGGGTGCGCCGGACGGCCACTGCAGCAGCGTCACCGACGGAAACTGCGTGGGATAGCCCACCAGTTGCGACGCGCCTAAGACGTCAATCCCCTGCTCCGCCAGCCCAGCATAGAGATAAGCAAAGACTGCACCACAAAGGTTCCAATACGCAGCACTGGGCGCTTTGCCGGTGCGTGCTGCTCCCTGCTGCAGATCATTGGCGGCGATGCACCCGGCTTCGTTGATGTGTGTCTGTGTCTGCGGCGAGAGACG
>DASWOP010000188.1:0-4291 GCA_036404255.1 Acidobacteriaceae bacterium
GCTGCGCCAGATGCAGCGGCAGCAGCAGCACATGTGCATCGTGATCGACGAGTACGGCGGTGTGGCTGGCGTGGTGACGATCGAAGACCTGCTGGAGGAGATCGTCGGCAACATTGCCGATGAGCACGAGGATGCTGTGGACGCGCCGGTGCATGAGGCCGAAGGCGTGTTTGTGCTGCCGGGCGGGTTTGAGGCTTCGCATCTGAAGGACCTGTTTGCTGCCGAAGTGCACCCCGTAGAGGATGAGGGTGAGAGCGAAGACGCGCCGACGATCCGGATTCCGGCGGAGTATGAGGCGACGACGGTGGGTGGGCTGGTGACGGAGATGGCAGGGCATATTCCGCTGCCGGGCGAGGTAGTGGTGGCGGCAGGCCTGCGGTTTGAGGTGCTTGCGTCTACCAGCCGGAGGGTGGAGCAGCTGCGGGTGCAGTTGGCGGAACCGGACGAATCCGAGTCGGAATAAGGCCGGATGGTGCTTTGACAGGCGATAATAGAGGTTATGGCTTTTCGCTCTGGTTTTGTATCGATTGTCGGGCGCCCGAATGCGGGCAAATCCACACTGCTGAATGCGTTGACGGGCGAGAAGCTCGCCATTGTGACGCATAAGCCGCAGACTACGCGCACGCGCATCCTAGGCGTGGTGGAGGCGCCGACGCGTGCGAAGGAGAAGGGCAAGCCGGGGCGGCAGCCAGCGCAGATCGTATTCGTGGACACTCCGGGCGTGCATAAGCCGGAGACGCAGCTGGATAAGCGCATGATGCAGGAGGTGTACGACGCGCTGGAATCACGCGACATCGTGCTGCTGATTGTGGATGTGACGCATCGCCTGCCGAAGGCGACGGGCGAGGCCAAGCCGTTCACGAAGTCGCGGCAGGAGATGTCGCAGGCCGAGGATGACTTTGTGCTGCAGTTGGTGAAGAAGCTGGATTGCCCTGTCTTTCTGCTGCTGAACAAGATTGACGCAGTGCCTGCGGCGGAGCTGCTGCCACTGATCGCGCATTGGTCGGGCCTGCACGAGTTTGCTGAAGTGATTCCGATCTCTGCGAAGAAAAAACAGGGAATGGACCTGCTGCTGGACAAGATTGTGGCGCATCTGCCGGAGGGGCAGCGCTACTTCCCGAAGGATCAGGTGACGGACCAGCCGGAGCGGTTCCTGGCGGCGGAGATCATTCGCGAAAAGATTTTGATGCTGACGGGCGAAGAGGTTCCGTATGCGACGGCGGTGGTGGTGGAGGCGTTTGAAGAGCCTAAGCCTACGGGGCGCAAGCCGGTGGCGGGGGCAAAGCTGCCGGTGACGAAGATCGCAGCGGCGATCTACTGCGAGCGCGCGGGGCAGAAGGCGATCCTGATCGGCAAGCAGGGGGCGATGCTGAAGCAGATCGGAACGACGGCGCGGAAGGATATGGAATCGCTGCTGGGGACGCGGGTTTTCCTGGAATTGTTCGTGAAGGTGAAGGACGACTGGCGCAGCTCGAAGGGGTTTGTGGAAGAGTTGGACTGGCGGCGGCAGATGGAAGAGATTGCGGCGAAACAAAGTGGCGACGACTCGTAAACGACCAACGTTTCCGCGGCCTTCGGATGAGGTGCGGCGGCTGGCGGCGCTGCTGGCGGACGAGATGCTGCGCTGGCCAGGGGTGCGTTTGGGCAGTATGTTTGGGATGATCAGCGTGTATCGCGGGAAGACGATTTTTGCGTTTTTGCCGGAGAAACGCTCGCTGTTCGCGGCGAATGCTATCTCAATCAAACACAATAACTTACAGGGACGTCCGGGCGAAAAGTGGACGAGCTTTGAGCTTGAAGATGAGAGCTCTTTGCGCGATGCGCTGCGGGAGCTGGATTCGGCTTATCGCGTCGCGAGGTGATTGCTCTAAACGTATTATTTGCAGCCAGTTAGGGTAGGTTTTCCGGCTGGAAATGCAGCGGAATGGTCCGTTGCGGACTTGCTGCATTTTACGGGTCCAAGACGGTGAATTTGACGGGCTACATGGTGCTGTACGGAGAGCGCACGGCTGGGAGCCAGAGCGTTCGTGAGGCGGAAGCGGCGCTGGGTATAATGAGGGTCAGAGTAAGGCAACGTCTTCAGGGCGGGGTGCGATTCCCCACCGGCGGTGAAAGCCCGCGAGCGCCTGTGATTTTTGCAGGGTCAGCAGATCTGGTGAGATTCCAGGGCCGACGGTTAAAGTCCGGATGAAAGAAGATGTGCCAACTGACCACCGGCTGCGAAGCTGCGGCTGATTTTCTGTTGCTGGCGCATTGTTACGCCCTGAAATGTTTTTCGCTTTACTGCGAGGAGCGTTTCACCATGTCAGCAGCAAGCAGCATTCCTGTGGTTCCCGGCTTTATCTCCATTCCTTTCGAAGAGCGTTTTCAGCAGGCCCTGACGGATATGCGCCGAGGCCATCCGGTCGTGCTTGTGGATGCGTTTGACCGCGAGAATGAGGCGGACCTGATTGTGGCGGCGGAGAAGATCTCCGTGGCAACGATGGCAATGCTCATCCGAGAGTGCAGCGGGATCGTATGCCTGTGCCTGACGGGCGAGGCGGCTGACCGGCTGGATCTGCCGATGATGGTTCCCAAGAATGAGAGCCGGTTCCAGACTGCGTTCACGGTGACGATCGAGGCGCGCGTGGGGGTGACGACGGGTGTTTCGGCGAAGGACCGCGTGACGACGATCCAGGCTGCGATTGCGGAGAATGCCCGGCCCGAGGACATTGTGCGCCCGGGACATGTTTTCCCGCTGCGCGCTGCGGACGGGGGCGTGCTGAGACGCGGCGGGCATACGGAGGGTTCGGTGGACCTGGCGATTCTGGCGGGGATGAAGCCGGCGGCGGTGCTCTGCGAACTGACGAATCCCGATGGCACCATGACCAAGGGAGAGCAGATCCATCAATTTGCCAAGCGGCACCAGATGGTGGTGTTGAGCATTGAGGAACTGATAGAGCACCGGCTGCATGGCACGCAGCATGTGCTGTAGGGTGTTTTTTAGATGTTGGCGGTAGGGAGATGGAAAAGACGGCCTCCGGGGCTAAAGCCCACTCTTTTTCCGTGCCTGTTTCCGTGGGGCTGAAGCCCCACTCCCCCCCGGCTGAAGCCGGGGGCTTAATCCTAAAAAACAATGCTGGGTGCTTGATCCTAAAAGATTCGGGGCTCAAGCGAGGCCATCTGGCTTGAATCGGTTCGTCAACCGAGGGGATTTCTGGCTTAGAGAGATTTGCGCGGCCGTCGCCTTGCGACGCTATCCAACCTTAGCCGCGATGAAACTGCGGCTAAGATGGGGCACCCAGAGTATGGGTGGCGCGAGCGGCGTGGTAGAGAAGCGGATTCCGCGCGCTGCGCTTCGGAATGACAAACAGAAAAGACAACAGCAGATCCCTCCGCTGCGCTGCGGGATGACAAAAATGTGCGCTGTGTATGACAAAAATAATGCTGCGGGATGACAAAAAATATGTGCTGTGGGTGACAAAAAATAAAGCTGTGGGTGACAAAAATAAAGCTGTGGGGTGACAAACAAAAGACGACAGCAGGTTGAGGGCTACTCCTTGACGTTGATGCCGAGGGCTTTCATTTTGCGGTAGAGGTGGCTGCGTTCGAGGCCGAGGACTTCGGCGGTGCGGCTCATGTTGCCGTGGCATTCCTGCATCTTCTTGAGGATGTAGTCGCGCTCGTAGGCTTCGCGGGCCTGGGTGAGGGTGCTGAACTCTTCGGGGTGGCGGGAGTGGCCGTTGTGCAGGGTGGTGCGGGTGGAGAGGACGGGCAGATGCTTCTTCTCGATGCGCGTGACCCTGGGGTTCAGAATAAGAACGCGCTCGATCACGTTGCGCAGCTCGCGCAGGTTGCCGGGCCACTGGTATTGCTTGAGGGTGGTGATTGCGTCGTCTGCCATCTCCATGCGGGGACGGCCGTACTGGCGGCCAAATTCGCGCATGAACTCTTTGACCAGAAGAGGAATGTCTTCGCGACGGTCGCGCAGGGGCGGGACGAAGAACGGGATGACGTTGAGGCGGTAGAAGAGGTCTTCGCGGAAGTTGCCGCGGGCGATCTCTTCTTCGAGATCCTTGTTGGTGGCGGCTATGACGCGGACATCGACGTGGATGCTGTGGGCGGAGCCGACGGGGGTGACACGCTGTTCGTCGAGGGCGCGGAGCACCTTGGCCTGCGTCTTGAGGCTCATGTCGCCGACTTCATTGATGAAGAGAGTGCCGCCGTCGGCGCGTTCGAAGGTGCCGCGCATCTCTGGCGGGCCACCGTTGCTGGCGCTGTTGCGGTAGCCGAAGAGCTCGCTCTCGATGTA
>DASWOP010000189.1:0-2772 GCA_036404255.1 Acidobacteriaceae bacterium
GCTGGAGCGTGCCGTCGCCAGCCTCCCTCCGGGGTATCGCCTCGTATTCATCCTCCACGACGTAGAGGGCTACGAACACAACGAGATTGCTACCATGTTGGAGTGCTCCACCGGTAACAGTAAATCTCAACTTCACAAGGCGCGTTTGAAGTTACGTGACATATTACGGGAAACTACCGTTGCCAGCGAAGGGACGGTCTAAATATGAGCGACTCCAAACCAATTCTGTTGTCCTGTGCTGAGTTTCAGGAAAAATTGCCAGACATGTTCGCCGGCGAAGCGGGCGACATTCGCGAGCAGCCCGAACTCCGCGCCCACCTCTCCACCTGCGAGAACTGCTCCGCCCTGGTACGCGACCTCGAATACATCGCAGATCAGGCCCGCCTTCTGCTACAGCCCACCCTGGAACCCAGCCCCGACGTCTGGGACCATATCCAGAGCAAGTTACAGAAAGACGGCAAACCTAACTAAATATTTAAGACGGCAAACCTAACTAAAATAGTAAAGATGGAAGCCTAACTAAAAGAGGGCAAGCCTAACGGGACTGGTCCTGTTTTGCTTCTTGGGATTAAACCTTGGTTTGGCTTTTTGGGATTAAGCCTTGGTTTGGCTTCTTGGGATTAAGCTTTGGTTTGGCTTTTTGGGATTAAGCCCCCGGCTTCAGCCGGGGGAGTGCAGGCTTTAGCCTGCACGGCAAACTGCATAGATTCAAGCGAGGGGCTTTAGCCCCGGAGTTCCCACGAACACTATCACCCAAACTAAAAACTTGCCCCCATGGCCACACCGCGGTACTCTGAAAACCACGATGACTACTTCGTTCACTTTTGCCGGCTTTAGCTACCGCTACTGGTATCCAGTAGCGGCGCAGGCATGTGTTCGTCATCGGTCAATCTTCTAAAGCAACGCCCGATCTTCGAATCCTCCTGAGCCGCGACCTTCGAGTCGCGGCTTTTTATTGTCCACGAAGCCTCACCAGAAACACTGCAACATTACGAATTCTGCAGTGTTCTTGAACATAGGCCCCCCACCTACAAGGAGTAAGACCATGAGCACCACTACCCTGCTGGACGCACCCGAACGAGCTGGCGCACCATCCGCGGCAACGCCGGATACCAGCTCCTTCAGCGTGGATTCCACCCGCAACAGCATAAAATCAGACCTGATGCGCCACACCGCCACCCAGCTCGAGCCCCAGCCTCTCCCGGCAGTCCTGCCCGGCGACCTGCGTCGCATCGTGCTCACCGGATTCATGGGTGCCGGCAAAACCACCGTCGGCCGCCAGCTTGCCGCCGAACTCGGCTGGGAGTTCCTCGATCTCGACACCATGATCGAAGCGCGCACCGGCATCTCCGTCCCCCGGATCTTCGCGGAAAAGGGCGAAGCCGCCTTCCGCCGCATCGAATCCCTTGCCCTCGCCGTTGCTCTCGGCCGCAAATACATCGTCCTCGCCCTCGGCGGAGGCACCCCCGAGCTGCTCACCAACCGCCTCCTGCTCGAGCAGACGCCCCGCACCCTCACCGTCTACCTGCATGCTCCGCTCTCCGTCCTCACCGCCCGCTGCCTCTCACAGCAGGATGCCGTCGAGCGCCCCGTGCTGGCCGACCCATCCGAAGCCGAGCGCCGCTTCGCCCAGCGCCTGCCCCACTACCAGCGCCTCGCCGGTATCATCATTGACACCTCTGCCGCCACCGCCACAGAAGCCGCCGTCATCCTGCAAAAGCACGTAACCGCTGCTAAATAACACGCAAGCGTCCATCTCCAGACAATCCCGGCCAGCGCCAGCGCATCAAAGCTTTCAGATCACCGCATCATGGCTATTAGATCACCAAGGAGCACGCCCTGGACGACCTCGAAAATTCAGAAGACAGCAGCCTTAAGCACGTCCTTGAGAGCAGCATCCTCTTTGGCGTAGCAATTCTGATCGCTGTTTACCTTGGCTGGCGTCTGCGCACCGTACTCGAACTCGTCTACGTGAGCGCTCTCTTCGCCGTCGTGCTCACCCCTGCGCTCGAATGGATCATGAAGCTCCGCATCGGCCACTGGCATCCATCACGCGGCATCGCCATCGGCGCCCTCCTGGTCACTGGAGTCTCAGCACTCACCGCCTTCTTCATCTTCGCCCTGCCCCCCGTGCTCCACGACCTGCGTGATTTCGTTGACAGTCTTCCTGCCCGCGGCCCGGTTCTGATGGGCAAATTTCAGGCCTCACCCCTCGCGCGACACATCGGTCTGCCCGATCTCACACAAAGGCTCGAAACCGGCGCCTCCGCCTCCGCCACCTACCTGCTCACGTCGCTTCCCGGCTGGGCATCACGCATCTTTGACATCATCACCGCCATCATCCTGACGGTCTACTTCATGCTCGAAGGCGAACACGCCTACCACTGGTTCCTCTCGCTCTTCGCCGCGCCGCGCCGCCGCCGCCTCAACAAAACCCTTCTGCAGGCCAAGCAGCGCATGAGCCGCTGGCTCCTCGGCCAGGGCATGCTGATGCTCATCCTCGGCACATGCAGCATCGCCATCTTCAGCATCCTGCATGTGCGTTACAGCATCCTTCTCGGCGTCATCATGGGCCTGCTGAACATCATCCCTGTCGCCGGCGCAGTCGTCGGCGTTCTGCTTGCGGGCATCATCGCCGCGCTCGATTCCTGGACCAAGATGACCGGCGTCTTCATCTTCTACGCCATCTACTTCCAGGTGGAGAACGCCTACCTCACCCCGCGCATCATGCGTTCCAGCGTGAACCTGATGGGCCTCGCCGTCATCGTCGCC
>DASWOP010000190.1:0-4487 GCA_036404255.1 Acidobacteriaceae bacterium
GCATGTCCGATCCCATAGCGTTCGTGTGCAGCAGACTCAAAGAGCCCACCGTATTCAAGGTGTTCGATACCACCAGCGCCTGCCCGCTTACGCGTGTCGCCGTTGCGGATGTATGCGCCGGTGGCGCAGCCTGTACCGCCAATGAGCAACTCTGTGCCGCAGCCAGCGTCTCGCCCGCCACGCAATCCTGCCCGCCCGTTGCTGCCTGCGCAAATGCTCCATTCACCCCAGCCGTAAGCGTACTCACCTGCACGCTGCTCAGCACCAGCGGCGCACTGCCAATATTCTGCACCGCACTCTCCAGCCGCATGCGGTTCGCCAGCGGCCCGAAGTCTGCCATCACATTGCTCCGGCGAATCTCCACCAGCCCGCTCGCAGCCGTCACCACGGCTAGGCTGCCATCCGCCTCCAGTGCTACCGCATTGGCCGCAATATATTTTGCCAGCACCGTTTTTCCACGTTCCCCAGTTGCACTTGCTCCTGTTCCGCTGAACTCCACCACATCGTGGCCATACTTCTCCGCCACATAGATGTTACCCGCTGCATCCACTGCCAATCCCGCAGGCCCCTTCAGCCCGCTTAGCACTATTACCGGCGAGCCGCCCGGCACGATCTCTGCCACGCTACCCGCATCCGTCGCGCTTACAAATAGCTTGCCATGGCTATCCACCGCAATCGCTCCCGGCGTGAAGCCCGCAGCAAAGCTCGCCAACACCACCGGCTGCCCCTGCTTCGCAAGCTCAAGCACCTGCCGCGACGCAGCCAGCGAGACCACCACACTGCCATCCGGCTCAATCGCCAGCCCCGCAATACCGTTCAAATTATCCGCAATCACCACCGGCGTTGCGGTAACTCCACTCACCCCGCGAGCAAACAGCAGCACTTGCCCCAACGATCCATCCGCGACCAGCAAATTTCCCGCCGCATCCACCGCAATCGCAACCGGCTCACGCAGTCCGCTCGCAATCGTAGACTGCGTACCCGCCGCTGTAATCTGCACAATGCGGCCGTTGCCCGTGTCCGCCACAAAGCGATTGCCGCTCGCATCCACCGCCACAGCCAGCGCATTCGCCAGTGTGCCAATCCCGCTCTGCGTACTACCCGAATTGAAGACTGCAACCGGCCCCACACCCGTACCGCGCACCCGCTGTATTGCGAGCGGCATGCCGTCCGTACCAAATAGCACCGCCGCGCCGGAACGCAATCCTGCCGTCGTTGGAACAAAATTTACGTTGACGGTGCAGCTCGCGCCCGCCGCATACGTTCCCGGCGCACAAGTTCCCGCGTCACCCTGCGCCAGGGTAAAGTCCAACCCTGCGCTTCCCTGTGTTCCCACCTGGATCGCGCTCACGGTTACAGGCGCGCTAAAGCTGACGGTGATCCCCGCCGTCTTTGCGCTTACGCCGATCGCGATCGCGCCAAAATCAGCTGTCTGTATTGGCGCAGCCTGTGCCGCACAAATCTGTGAACCAACACCCGCAGCCAACCCCAGAAGCCCCGCAGCCAGTGGCATCATCATGCGGCGCAAACGCAACAAAAAGCGCATGTTTACAACAGATGAAGGAGCGGATATGTGACGGCAGGACGGCATGTGAATCTCCTCAAAAGCACCTGCACAATACGCCATACGCCGCAATTGCAGCCACAGGCTAAAGATGCAGGACGGTGCTTTAAATAGAAGAGATTATGTTTAGTAGAAAGCCAATATCTATCTAGGCTCTCAGGCCTAAGTGCTTATTAGCGTTCTTGATTCCACGTATCGGGCTAGGTACCACCGACGCATTTCTACCGCATCAGCGGTGCCATATCTGGGAAAAGGAGGCACCGTTACAGCGCGACTACCACTCCCTAATCCGCTATATCGATGGTCTAACGCGCATCTCGCCACTTCCTCCCCACAAATACCATCACGGGTGAGGTCACTAGCCCCACAACGAGGTAGAGCAGACCATTGACTGCAATCAGCATGGCATATATCCCGGCTAGGTCTAGCCTGCTGTACGGCGTCGGGGAATCGCCAACGCCAATAAGGGCAATCGAGCTCGGCCACAATGCGAGCTCAACTGCCCCGAGTCCCGAAAGAGGGAACAGATGCCAGCGCAACAGCATGAGAAGCGGCAGCAGTAGCCCTACGGAGACCCATGCCAGAATCCATTTGAGCAGTTTGCGTTTCAGATCCTCCTCCTTCATTGGGCTACCAGGAATAATGCACGCTGTACGTCACCGTCTTCTCCCCATGAGCAGGCACCACCACAGGGAACTCCACCGTATTGCTGTTGCGTTTGGTAAACTCGTCGCTCTTCTTCACCATCTGCCAGTTCATGCTGCGGTTCAGGTGTTCCACCACGTTCACCGTCGCTGGCGAAGCCTTCTGGTTCTTGACCTTCACCTCAAAGCTCTCGTCCATGCTCCTCGCCTTCGTGTCCACGTGGAAGTCGGTCTGTTTCCGCTCGCCCGTCACGTCAAACGCTGCCCCCGTCGCCAGCTTCAGCGTCTCTTCCGCCGGGGTGTGGTCGATCATGCTCTCGCCCACAAACTCCATCCCGCCCGCGCTATCGCGCCGGTACACGCGAATCCGCCCCGCCGGCAGCGGCATACCCATGTGGTTCGCCTCCGCATTTTTCACCTCAATGCGGACATTCACCTTCTTATTGTTATTGCCCAGCGCCCAGGCCGAATCGGTCTGATGATAGCTGTCGCCGTAGATCATGCTCGGCAACCCGCTACCGTCATACTCGTAGACCCTCTTCATGTTCACATCCGCGGCCTGCATGAACTGCACCTGTTTGGTCTCGCCGCTGCGCATCGTCACATTGCGATTCAGGTCATAAAGGTGGAAGTCATCAAACGCCTGCTGTGTCACTTCCGGCGGTGGTGGAGCTGCATCCATCACCGCGCCTCGTGCCAGAGCCATAAACTGCATCGGTCTCTTGAAATCCTGTATCTTCGCCACATCTCCCGCCATCAGCTTGATGCGCGCATTGTCAAAGTCCGTGCCGGTATTGTTCTTGATCGTGATCCACCCAATAATGTCACCTCGCTCGCTGCCGGTCACATCCTTGCTCTCCGGAGCCACCACGTTATACGTCGCCAGCCAACTCATGCCATGCGTGATGTAGGCCAGCTCCGCTGCCAGCTTCGCGGGCTTCTGCGAATAGATCTGCCAGCGCAGCGTCGGCTTCAGCAACATCCCATCGGTCGACGCAGGAAATAGCGGCGTTCCCGGCAACTCAAATTGCATGTGTCCATTCACTTCGATCAGCGGCGGATTATCCGCACGCACGATCTTACCCTGCACAATCGTCGGCGGCGCGTCCGCATGCGACACCTGAAAATCAATCGTCTTCCCCTCAAACTTCTGCAGCATCCACTCCTGCGTCACAATGCTGGCGTCGTAGTTCTGCTCCACCACCTTGAACGGAACTCTCGCCGCCGGATCGCGCAGCACCACCGAATCCGGCTCCAACTGCCGCGTCACATTGGTTGTGGTCACCTCGTTCGTGCCCGCCTTCAGATCCAGGTCCACCGTACTGCGAGCCAGCGCAAAATCCTGGTTATAGATGGTGAGCGTAGTTGCTGCCGTAGAACTCTGCTGCGCGCCTGCGCTACCGGCAACCAGTGAAGCCGCCACCAGCACAACGACCCGTCCAGCCCGTATCGCCTCGTTCATCTGCATCGCCTTCCTCCATCGCGCTCGCCGCGCCTTCCTGTTACGAACATCCCCACCATAGACACCGATGCTACTCCCGTTTGTTCCAAACCGGCCCAACCTTGTATCAATTCTCCTATCCCGCAACCATCCTCAATATTGGACGACTACTCCCGTGTTCAGCATGATCCAAAGCAAAAAAAATACCGCCTGCTCGAAAGCAGGCGGCATTCATAAACTACTTCAGTTGGAAGTATCAGCCCGTTTAGAACTCAATCCGCGCCGCAAACTGCGCCTCACGAGGATTGTTCTTCTGGCTGGAAACCTGGCCAAACGTTCCTTGACTCGTTGTGCCCGAATAGAGCGTCGTAGTTGAGTCCACCGTGAATTGAGTATGGTTGGTTACGTTGTAGAGATCCCCCTCGATGATGAGACGGGAATTGTAGATATGAAGCGGGAAAGTTCTGCGAATACTCATAGCCAACTCATAGTTGCCCGGCCCCATAATCTTATAGGGAGCCGTGCGTGGAGCATCAGCATAGTATGGCACTGCGGCAGTTGACGGATTGGTACGGAATGCATTCGCATCGATGAATCGCTTGGAAGGATTCGCCGCCGTTATTCCCTGTCCCCAGGAACCACCGATACGTGCCTTGCCTGTAAAGTTTGGATTCATCGTAGGCACGCAGGTTCCCTGAGAAGCATTGGTTCCGCATTGTGCGTTTGCAGCGGTAAATGCCAGCGGTGATCCGGAATAGGCGGTAAAAGTTCCAGAGAACTTATATCCACCCAAAATTGCGCGGCTATAGGGATTCCCTCCACCCAGTCTTCCCTTCCC
>DASWOP010000191.1:0-15161 GCA_036404255.1 Acidobacteriaceae bacterium
GTGAGGGTGACGACGCGCAGCCACTCGGATTCGGTGAGGGTGGGGGCTTCGCCGGTGGTGCCGCAGGAGATGAGAAAGCTGATGCCGCTGGTGACCTGCCAGTCGACGAGGGCGGTGAGGGCTGGTTCGTCAACGCTTCCATCTGTCCGGAAGGGCGTGACCAGCGCGGTGCCGCAGCCGATAGGGGCTTGAATGTTCATGATGCGTACAAGTTTATCCTGTATGCGCGCCGGATTGATGCTGTGAATATGTTGGCTCGCCTTTAGGGTACCGAGGGAGTCTAAAAAGCAGGAAAACAGGGCAAAACTGGTAGACTTAGAACATATGCGCAGGGTGCGGAGACAGGCGGGATTCGTGTGTGCCGGGGTGGCGATGTTGGCCGCTGGGGCAATGCCCGTGCGCGCGCTGGAACGGATGACGCTGCGCGATGGAGCCACGTGGGATTGCGTGCGGCATGAGTCTGCAGGCGACCGCGTTCGCGTGTACACGAACGAAGAGAGCTACATCGAGATCAAGGCTGCGGACATTGTGAGCGTGGATGTGTTGTCTGCGCCGGTTGCGGCGAAACCGGTGGAACAGATTGCCGTGAAGGCAAGCGCAGGTGATTCGGCCAGACTGAGCAAAGCGGATTTGAACGAGATGCTGGCGAGTGCAGGGCAGCAACACAATATTGATGCTGACCTGCTGGCGAGCATTGTGATGGCTGAGAGCGGTGGTCAGCCGAAGGCGGTTTCACGCACGGGCGCGAAGGGCCTGATGCAGTTGATGCCGGGAACGGCACGCGAGATGAATGTTGCCGATAGCTTTGTGCCGCAGCAGAATATCGCGGGCGGAACACAGTATCTGGATGCGATGCTGACGCGGTATCACGACGATATTGCCAAGGCAGTGGCGGCGTATAACGCTGGGCCGGGCGCGGTGGACCGCTACCATGGCGTGCCTCCGTACCGCGAGACTCGGATGTATGTGGCGCGGGTGATTCGGGAGTTCAACCGGCGGAAGACTGCTGTGCTGCATGAACGGCGGGCGACGCTGGCGATGGCGATACCAGAGCTTAAGTAAATTTGGAAGCAGTACGAACATCGCACCCGGGTCTCAGATTTGTGGTCTC
This sequence comes from Acidobacteriaceae bacterium, assembly GCA_036404255.1. GTDB lineage: Bacteria > Acidobacteriota > Terriglobia > Terriglobales > Acidobacteriaceae > JARLFX01. The sequence goes on from DASWOP010000191.1 coordinate 1,112, forward strand.
CGAGGAGAGCTGGGGTGGTACTGGCACCTGCATCCCAGGTCTCAGAAGCGAGACCTGGGGCACCCACTTCTGGGACTATAGAGCCGCTGCTTAATCTGAACAATCAAACATGCATCCGAAGCGAGCAGAAAAATCCTGCGAAGGTCGCGCTTTGCGCGATGCCCACCTTAGCCACGATAATGCCGTGGCGAAGATGGGGCACCCGCCGCGTGGAGGATGCTGGCGGTGTGGTAGAAAAGCAGATTCCGCCGCTGCGCAGCGGAATGACAAAAATTGTTGAATGGCAAGAATGCGGAATGACAAAAGCTGCGGAATGACAAAAGCTGCTGAATGACAAAACTTCAAGACAAACTCAAACTAAACTGAATCCATGAAGAATTCGCGTCTGTGGGGCGTTGTGGTGCTGCTTTTGCTGGCGGCGGTGGTGTTTGTGTTTCGCGGACGCATCCACTTTGATGTGCATAGCTTTGTGGCGGAGGTGCGCCAGATTGATGGCCGTCATGTGGCTGCGGGCGTGGCGCTGATCCTGGGGTGCTACTGGCTGCGGGCGCTGCGCTGGGCGCTGTTTCTGCGGCCACTTCGCTCCGACGAGGCTCCGAAGCGGGTGACGGCGCTGAATGTGCTGGGATCGCAGTTCATCGGGTTTACCGCAGTGGCGCTGTTTGGGCGGCTGGCGGACCTGACGCGGCCCTACCTGGTGGCGAAGCGGACGCAGCTTTCGGTGAGTTCGCAGATCGCGGTGTATACCGTGGAGCGGATGTTTGACCTGGGTTCGGCGGCGCTGATCTTTTCCGGCGCGCTGGCGTTTATGCCGAAGACTCCGCCGATGCCGCATGCCGAGGTGATCGCGCGGGTGGGGCGGGGGAGTCTGTTGGCAACGCTGGCGCTGGCTGTTTTCGCGGTGGTGCTGCGCGTGACTGGCGAGACGATTGCGCGGTTCGCGAGGGTGGTGTTTGGCGCAATCTCGGCGAAGCTGGGAGAGAGCGTGGCGGAGAAGATTCGCGGCTTTCGCGATGGGTTGCGCGTAGTAACCAGCGTGGGCGAATTTGCGTATGCGCTGGGGCTTTCGCTGGCGATGTGGATGATGATTGCGATGGCGTATGTGCAGTCCGTCCACGCGTTCCGGGGGACGCCTCAACTGGCGCAGATGAGCTTTTCGCAGACGATGCTGCTGATGGGATCGAGCATTGCGGGGTCGGTGATTCAACTACCCATTGTGGGCTGGTTTTCGCAGATCGGGGTGACGGCGGCGGCGATGACCGGGCTGTTTGGCGTGCGCGTGGAGACGGCGACGGCTTGCGGCGCGGTGATCCTGGCGGTGTGTTCGCTGAGTGTGATTCCGGTGGGGCTGATCTACGCGCAGTTTGAGCAGGTATCGCTGAAGAAGGTGGCGGAAGAGAGCGCGGAGGCGGAGAAGTAAGTTTCTTCCAGCGCATGGAATTCTGGCGGTTCAGAAGAATATTCTTTGGGCGTTTGTGCGGCGGAAGCTCTTTGCCGGCAAGGGTGACGCTCAGACCTTCTGGATTCTTCGCAGAATGACTCGGGCGAGATGGGTGACGAAAGAGAGCGCTGAGGCGGAGAAGTAAGTGGTCGTGCGGTGTCTTCTGTGCATCCAACCCGAGTGGACGTGTGGAGGCTAACTGGTGGATGACCTACAGCGTAGTACCGTTCCACAGACCGTTGCGCGGATTGCGCTCGGCGCCATGCTCGTCTTTGCAGGCACGTCGCACCTTACCTGGTCGCGAGGGGAGTTTCAGGCGCAGGTTCCTCCATGGGTCCCACTCAATACGGACCTTGTGGTTGTCCTTTCCGGGATTGCTGAGATCGCGTTAGGAGCCGCGTTGCTCTTTCTGACGCGTCAGAAGGTCCGTGTGGGTTGGATTGCCGGTATCTTCTTTGTGTGTGTCTTCCCCGGAAATATCGCCCAGCTCACGGAACATCGGGATGCTTTCGGGCTGAACAGCGATTTGGCCAGAACCATTCGTCTGTTCTTCCAGCCGCTGCTTGTGGCATGGGCTCTGTGGTCGACTGGGGCGTGGCAAAACGCCCGCCGGAAGCGGCTAGAGAAATAGCGCAGATACACGTCTAGTCACCAGAGCGGCGGGGCCCAGAACGAGAGGGTGAGAGCCTTACTGGGCCAGCTCGGCGGTGCCGATTCTGGCGGAGACGGCATCACGGATAACGAAGCGCAGCCGCCTGGAGCCTTTGGGGATATCGACGGGAATCTGGAAGATGACGGTTTCCGGTGAGGGTTGGTTTGCCTTCCGTTCAGACTGCAGTTCGCGCGCGCTGTGGGCGAGAATCTTATTCTTGCCATCGAATGCGACGCTCATGCCGGTGACTTCCGCGAAGGAAGAGCCATTGGGCTGTGGCGTCCAACTGAGCTGACTGGGTGGGACGGAGATCAGCCAGGTCTTCTGGTCGTCACTCTTCTTTACCGTGATGGCGAGGCCGTTGTAGGCCATGGTGCTGAGCGCTGCCTGGGAGAGATCAAGCTGCAGGAGGCGCTTGCGCTGGTCGGCGGGAAGGGTGACGTCAGCGGCTGCGTTATTGGCGTTCGCGGTCTCCGGGTAGTAGCCCTCGCGGGTGACGGCGGTCAAATTGGGATCGGAGAGCTTAATGACGATCTTGCGGTATTTGACGGCATCTTCGTTGGGATTGGTGGGGGAGTAGGAGAGGGTGTAGTAGTTGGCACCCTCATCGACGGTGGAGGCGATCTCGTTGTTGATGTCGTTGCGCGAGTAGAGGATCTGGCCACCGGTGGCGGGGGCGAACTGGTTGAAGTCTACATCGGCGCCGAAGGGATCGTAATCGACCATCGTGGAGCTGTCATCGTCGTCGCCGGGAACCATGACGCCGACGGTGGCGGAGTCGTTGGCGGTGGGATTGATGTAGTTCAGGGTGACGCGGTCGGCCAGCAGCGTCTGGGTGAGGCGGCGGGTGAGGTCACCCATGGCCTTGATGGTGGCGTCGTCGGCGCCGACGAGGTTGACGCCGGGAGCATTGACGCCAACCCAGATCACGTTTTTGCGGCCAGGCGTGCCGCGGGTGGCCTCGGCGATCTGCAGCAGGGAGGCCATGGACTGGGCGATGCGCTCGGTGGCTCCGGGGCCGCTTTTGCCGCTCTGGGCGAGCTTCCAGGGGTATTCGGGGAAGTGCTTCTTGAGGGCGCTGAGGACGTCTGCGCGGTTCTGGGTGTAGTCACGCAGGAGCTGGAACTTGGTGTTGCTGGCGACCAGGAGGGCGGTGGGCTGCTTGAGCACCTCGGGTTGGGCGAGGAGGTACTTCTCCAACTCGTGGCGGGCGTAGGCCATGTCAGCGAACTGGGTATTGAGTTCATCGAGCACGAGCAGGGTGATGGGGGCATCGCCGATCTTTGGGAGGTCGGCCGCGGAGGTAACAATCGCCTTGCCGGCGGTGGCAGCGGGCATTACGTGGGCGGCGGGCAGCTCAAAGGTGCGGATCTTCTGGGGCTGCTTGTCTTCCAGGACAGTGAAGTCTTCCTTTTTCAGGTTGGTGACGATGTGGCCCTTTTTGTCTTTCACCACCACGTCCAGCACGACGATGCGGGTGTTGACGCGGAAGACGGCTGAGGAGTTCGCCTGGGCTGCGAGGGGGGCCGCGGCCGGGAAGGCAAGCAGTGAAAGCGAGGCGGCTACGACGAGGCGGCGGAACGAAAGACGGGAAGAGCAGGCGGGCATGCAGTCTCCGGATCGGATGGGGAGTTCCTGAATTTTTTGCGTCGACCCCATCGTAAACCCTGGAGAGAGGCGAAGGTTGTGGCGCACTGCTAGAATCGGTGCTGATGAAATGCCCATATTGTGGTCATCTACAAGATAAGGTTGTGGATTCGCGCGAGAGCAAGGAGGCGGACTCGATCCGCCGCCGGCGCGAATGCGAGGGATGCAACAAGCGCTTCACCACGTATGAACGCATCGACGAGATTCCGTACATGGTGGTGAAGAAGGACGGGCGGCGCGAGAAGTTTGAGCGGCAGAAGGTGCTGACCGGGATCCTGCACTCCTGCCAGAAGCGGCCGGTGCCGGCGAATTCGCTGGAGAGCATCGTGGATGAGGCGGAGGCGTTCATTATCGACTCGGCTGAACGCGAACGCACCACGCGCGAGGTGGGCGAGCTGATTATGTCGCGGCTGAAAGAGCTGGATACAGTGGCGTATATTCGCTACGCGAGCGTGCACCGGGATTTCAAGGACGTGCGCGAGTTCAAGGCGGAGCTGGAGCAGTTGCTGAACCGGGAGAAGAGAAGCAGGGATTAGGGAATAGGGATTAGGGATTAGGGTTTGAAGCAGCCACGGGCTTGTTTGCAGTTGTAGGGGCATTCGAGATTCTTCGCTTCGCTCAGAATGACAATTTTGGTTTTCTAATCCCTGTTCCCTGTTTTGGAGGTTTTTGCGATGCGTGTAGCGAGTGCGATTGTGCTGGGTGGGCTGCTGGTCTGCGTGGGGTGCAAGACGGACCAGGCGGCGCGGCAGACTGAAAATATGGGCAAGGTGCAAACGCCTGCACTCGCTGCGCTGGATCCGGCCATGACGGGTTCGCTCAAGGGGAACATTACGTTTCAGGGGAAGGCGCCGGAGCGCGTGCGCATCGACATGGTGGCCGACCCCGGTTGCACCAAGGGCGGCGGGGAGAATGACGCCGAGCAGTATGTAGTGGGCAAAAAAGGCGCGCTGGCGAATGTGTACGTCTACGTGAAGAGCGGGCTGCCGACCAATGTGAGGTTTCCTGCGAAGACGGACGTAGTGGTGGTGGACCAGAAGCATTGCCGCTTTGAGCCCCACGTGGTGGCGGTGCAGGTGGGCGAGCCCGTGGAGTTCCGCAACTCCGATCCGACGATGCACAACGTACATACCCTGCCCAAGACGGTGGGCAATTCTGCTACTGATTTATCAGAGGCGCCCATGAGCCAGCCGCAGCGGCAGAGCTATTCGCAGCCGGAGGAGATGCTGCCGGTGGGCTGCAACAACCATCCGTGGATGAGCGCGTTTATCAACGTGAGCGCGACGCCGTTTTTTGCGGTGACGGACGCGAAGGGCCGGTTTGAGATTCGCGGGCTGCCGCCGGGCGTCTATACGATCGCGGCGGTGCATGAAAAGATGGGCGAGCAGACGCGGCAGGTGACAATTTCCACGCAGGTGACGAGCCAGGCGAACTTTACCTATCCGCAATAGCATCCAAGATTCAGAAGCGCGGGGTTTAGCAGAACACGCGGTTCAGACCAGAGGAGAACGATATGGATCAAGGATTACAGCCGTTGCTGATTCACGGGGTACTGCCGTTGTGGTTTTTGATCGTGGCGCTGTTTATTCCGCGGATTGCGCTGTTTGCGGCGTGGCTGCAGGGGAACCTGATCCCTTTTCACCTGTTTGGGTGGATTCCGCTGGTGCTGGCTGCTATTGTGCCGCGCATCCTGATATTGGTACTGATCTACCGCGATCAGGGGCTTTCCGTGTGGTTCTTGATTCACGCCATTGTGCTGGTTGCGGTATGGGGCGGCGTGGGCGGAAGACAGGTTCAGAGACGCAGGCGGGACGACTGGTAGAGGCAGGAATTAGGGAATAGGAGACGACTTCTGCACCCGTGTGAACTTATGTCCGCTTTTACGGGTCTAAGACGGTGAACTTGACGGAGTAAACGGATCACCACGGGCATTTGTGCAGCGGAGGCTATTCGTGAGCGATAGTGCCCTAATTTGAGGAATTGCAGCGATTTCCGGGGCTAAAGCCCTCTTTAAGTCTATGCAGCTTGCCGTGCAGGCTAAAGCCTGCACTCCCCCGGCTAAAGCCGGGGGCTTAATCCCAAAAAAATAAGACAGGACGCTGCCCTCGCCGGGGCCAATCGCAAAAGCTAAATAGGACACTGCCCTCGCTGGGGGATAATCTCAAAAGCCAAACAGGGCACTACTCTGGCTGGGGGCTCATATCCCAAAAGGCAAGACAGGGCACTACCTGGCCGGGGCTTAATCCCAAAAGCAAGACAGAACACTACACTGGTGGCGCAATGGGTAGGGGTTTCGCGATATCCTAGTTAAGTCGTGAAATTCTCGCAGAATGCGCCGATGGTGCAGGCGGCAGACTTTTCCCGAACATCTTGAAGATGCGCGGCTATGCGGCGAACGCATAGCTGGGCGGGCAGGAATTGATCAAAATGGAACGACGCAAAGTAGGCATTCTGGGCGCGACCGGCATGGTCGGTCAGCGCTTTATCCAACTGATGCACAACCACCCGTGGTTTGAGATTACCTGGCTGGCAGCGAGCGATCGCTCCGCAGGCAAGACCTACGGCGAGGCGACGCGCTGGAAGCTGGACACGCCGATGCCGGCGAAGATTGCCGCGATGACGGTTTCGCCCAACACGCCGGAGGGCGCGGGCGACGATCTGCCTTCGATTATCTTTGCGGCGCTGGATGCCGATATTGCCCGCGAGCTGGAGCCGAAGTTTGCCGCGGCGGGCTGTGCCGTGATCTCGAATTCGAGTGCGTTCCGCATGGTGGCCGATGTGCCGCTGGTGATTCCGGAGGTGAACGCAGACCACTTTGCGCTCATCGAGCAACAGAGCTGGCGGAAGACAAGCGGCGGATACATTGTGACCAATCCGAACTGTTCGGCCATTGGGCTGGTGCTGGCGCTGAAGCCGCTGGAAGAGCGCTTCGGCATTGAATCGCTGTTCGTGAGCACGATGCAGGCGGTAAGCGGCGCGGGGTATCCGGGCGTGGCTTCGCTGGACATTATGGGCAACGTGGTTCCGTTCATCAAGAACGAAGAAGAGAAGATGGAAGAGGAAGTCGGCAAGCTGCTGGGGACGTTTACCGGCGCAAGCATTGAGATGCTGCCGGCGAAGGTGAGCGCGCATTGCAATCGCGTGGCGGTAGAAGACGGCCACACCGAGTGTGTGAGCATCAAGCTGAAGAAAAAGGCGACACGGGAAGAGATTCTGGCGGCGTGGGAGGAGTTTCAACCACTGGCCGGAACGGGCCGCAATGGCCTGCATCTGCCGACGGCTCCGCTGCATCCGGTGGAGTATGAGACGGCGCCGGATCGTCCGCAGCCGCGGCTGGACCGCATGCGCGGACAGGGCATGGCTTCGACGGTAGGCCGCCTGCGCGAGTGCCCGCTGCTGGATTGGAAGTTTGTGGTGCTGTCGCACAACACCATTCGCGGAGCCGCCGGAGCGGCGCTGCTGAACGCAGAGGTGCTGGCCATGCTGGGTAAGCTGGACAAGCTGCGGGTGGGGCAGGCGGTGACAGCGTGAGCGAAGGCATGCGTACGAAGCTAGTGGTGATGAAGTTTGGCGGAACGTCAGTTGAAGATGCGGTGGCGATCGAACGTACCGCATCGATTGTGCGTGGACGCCGTGACAAGGGGCTGAATGCCGTGGTGGTTGTATCTGCCATGAGCAAGGTGACCGATGCGCTGCTGACGGCTGCAGCGGCGGCGGGCACGGGCAATCGCAAGGCGGCGCTGGACATCAGCACCGGTCTGCGGGCGCGGCATATTGCGACGGCAAAAGAACTGCTGGAAGAGCCGGCGTTCCGCGAGATGCATCTGCTGATCGATGCAGAGTTCGATTCACTGGACGATCTGCTGCGCGGTATTGCGGCGGTGGGTGAACTGACTCCGCGGACCAGCGACCTGGTGCAGAGCTTCGGCGAGCGGCTTTCGAGCCGCATTGTGGCGGCGGCATTTGCGCAGCGTGGTTTGCAGGGCGTGCATGTGGATGCGCGCGACGTGATCATTACGGACAAGCAGCACGGCAAGGCCGTTCCGCAGCCGGAGCATATTGAGGCTCGGCTAACGGAACTGGTGCTGCCGATGGTGGAGGCAGGACAGACGCCGGTGATGGGCGGTTTTATCGGGTCTACGCTGGAAGGCGTGACCACGACGCTGGGCCGCGGCGGCAGCGATTTTTCTGCTGCGCTGGTTGGCGGCGGGCTGTACGCGGGCGCGATCGAGATCTGGACGGACGTGAACGGCATTATGACGACCGATCCGCGGATCGTTCCGGAGGCGTTGCGCGTGCGCAGCATCAGCTTTGAAGAGGCGGCGGAGCTGGCCTACTTTGGCGCGAAGGTGCTGCATCCGGCGACCATTGCACCGGCGGTGGACAAGGACATTCCGGTATGGGTACTAAATTCGCGCAATGCGGCGAATGAGGGAACAAAAATTACGGCGCGACAGTTGCCGTGCCGCAGCCCGTTCAAGTGCATCGCAGCAAAGCGCAAGCAGACGATCATCGACATCGTTTCCAGCCGCATGCTGAAGGCGCATGGTTATCTGGCGGCAGTGTTTGAGATCCTGGACCGGCATCACGTGGTGATCGATATGGTCTCCACCAGTGAGGTGAGCATTTCGCTGAGCGTGGATTCGCACTATAACCTGGCCCCGATCGTCGAAGACCTGAAAGAGATTGCGACGGTAAAGCTGGACCGCGACAAGGCGCTGATCTGCCTGGTGGGTGAAGATATTCGCGGGCGCAGCGGTATGGCGGCGCAGGTATTCAACGCGGTGAAACACATCAACATGCGGATGATCTCGCAGGGTGCAAGCGAGATCAACATGAGCTTCATGATCGATGAGAAGAACGTGGAAGAGGCTGTTCGCTCGCTGCACAAGGTCTTCTTCGCTGATCCCGATCCGGCGGTCTTTGATGTGGAAGCGCTGGCGGCGAAGGCGTAGAGCATTTCTACTGTTGCTGTAATGATTTGTGGAAGCACTTAAAAGCAGATTCCGCGCGCTGCGCTTCGGAATGACAAATAAAGGGGGGGTAGTGGACCTCTACGCCAACAGGAATTTGCTTTAAGGGAGTAAGCAATGCGGGTACTGGTTCTTGGGCAGGGCAAGACGGGCAAGCTGGTGGCCGAGGTCGCGGCTGAGCATGGCCACGGCGTGGACGTGCTGGATGAAAAAGAAAATACCAACGCGACAGCGCTGACTCCGCCGTTTCTCTCGGGCTTTGATGTGGTGATCGATTTCACGACGCCGGAGGCTGTGGTGCAGAATCTGCGAGCGTGCCTGGCGACGGGTGCGAAGGTAGTAGTAGGCACTACGGGCTGGTATGGCAAGCTGCAGGAGATGCGCCAGATGGCTGAGCGCAAGAATGCGGGGCTGCTCTATGGTACGAATTTTTCTATCGGCGTGCAGGTGACGATGGAGCTGGTGAAGCGGATGGGCGAGGCGCTGAAGGGCGCTGGGTACACGTATTCGCTGACCGAGACGCACCATACTTCGAAGCTGGATGCTCCGTCTGGCACGGCGCTGACGATGCAGCAGGCACTGGCAGAGGTGGATGCTGATGGTGCGAAGTTTGAGATCGTGGCACACCGCGTGGGTGATGCGAACGGACTGCATATGCTGGAGGCGAAGTCGGACGCGGATCGCATTGTGCTGACGCATGAGGCGTTTTCGCGCCGCGGATTTGCCGAGGGTGCGGTGCGCGCGGCAGAGTGGCTGAGCACGCGGACGGGATGCTACGACTTCCGCGACGTGTATACGGAGTGCTTTGGCGCGGAGAAGAAGCCGTTGCCGGCATCGGCAAAGTAGGCGGCATCATCTCCAGTAGGGTGCTGCGCGGACCCTTCGACTTCGCTCAGGGCAGGCTCCGAATCGCTTCGCGTGGTGCGCGGGTTTTCAAACATTCCTTCGAAGGTTTTGGTGAGCAACAGCATTTGTAGCAACCCGCATTCTCCGGCGGGCGAGTGGAGATGGAATGGCTTTTGAAGCAGAGGTAACGGAGATATACGAGTCGGTCAAGGGTGGCTGCGGGTCACTATGGCAGATTGTGCTGGACCGGACGGAGTTTAGCGCGGGCGATAGCGGCGTGCTGCGGGCAACGGCTCGCAGCGGAACGGAGCTTGAGGTGCCGGTGCTGAAGGTGGAGACGGATGCAGCGGGCGTGGTATGGCATTTTGTGCGCAAGCCGCTGGCGGCAGGAACGCAGGTTCGCGGAGAAGTGTCGCCGCGTGATTGAGGATTCGGCACAGTGCTGGTAAACTGAAGATCGTCATCGAGAGAGCCGTGCGAAAGCATGCAGCGCTCGGACCGATGGGGCTATAGCTCAGCTGGGAGAGCGCACCGTTCGCAACGGTGAGGTCGACGGTTCGATCCCGTCTAGCTCCACCAATTACACATCCAACAGATGCCAGATTGAACGTAAGCGCCAGCGTAGACGCCGGCTTTTTCTGGGATGCCAGGATTCCCGGAGCGTCAGAGCGTGGCCGAAAGTAATGTGTGGGGACGCTGGGCATTCAGTATCATTAGGCGAGCCGGTTGGAAATCCGGCTCTGAATTGAGACAACGTTGACCAGCAAAAAAGCTTCGCCTGAGACCGCTCCGGATCAGGCTCAATCACGACGGCATCGCGGAAAGATGGTCCGTCGTAGTCTCGTCGAAGCAAGCCAGGCCCAGGACGAGGCACTCCTCGCCCGCGAACTACGCACCTCACAGACGCAGCAGGAACTTGCCGTGATTGTGGTGGTCGAGTTCACCGGCGAGCTTCGCAAGCGCAAACAGCTTGGTGCAGCCGCTCGGCTTGCGCGCACCGCAGCGGCCGTTATGGCTGGAGAAGAAGAGCTGACGGACGATGCAGCCTCTACGCTCGACCTCGATGCCAGCCGGGCAGAGTTCGAAGAACTTGCACGATCTGCCGGTGCGACGATTGCAGCCACGCTCGTTCAGCGCCGTCAGAAGCCGGACCCTTCCAGCCTTGTTGGCCAGGGCAAGCTCGACGAGATCATCGCCGTTGTGGCTAATACCAATGCGTCGCTTGTCCTCTTCGACCACGACCTCACACCATCGCAGCTCCGCAATATCGAAGCGCGGCTGCCCTGCCACGTCATCGACCGCTCGCAACTCATCCTCGACATCTTCGCTCGTCACGCAAAGACCCGCGAAGGCCAGTTCCAGGTCGAACTCGCACAACTCGAATACCAGTTGCCGCGCCTTGCAGGACGCGGTCGCGCCATGTCGCAGCTTGGCGGCGGCATTGGAACCCGCGGCCCGGGGGAAACCCAACTCGAAACCGATCGCCGCAAGATCAACATTCGCATCGACCACATCAAGACACAGCTCGAAGCGGTGCGCCGCATCCGCCATCAGCAGAGGCAGCGCCGTGAGGCAGTGCCGGTGCCCGTGGTTGCTCTTGTCGGCTATACCAATGCGGGAAAGAGCACGCTCTTCAACGCGCTTACGCAGGCGGGTGTGCTCGAATCGGCTCGCATGTTTGCTACGCTCGACTCCAAACTCCGGCAGTTGCAGCTTCCTTCCCGCCGCAAGATCCTGCTCTCCGATACGGTCGGATTCATTCGCAACCTGCCGCACACATTGGTAACGAGCTTCCGCGCTACGCTCGAAGAGGTTGAACGAGCCGAAATTCTTCTCCACGTGCAGGACGCGGCCAGCCCTATGCGCGAAGAGCAGAAGACCCAGGTTGAGAAAGTCTTATCCGAGCTTGCAGTCTCGACCAAGCAGGTGATCCAGGTCTTGAATAAGGTCGATCTGCTCACGCCCAAAGATCTCGTTTACCTCTCCAATGATCGCGAAGCGATTCCCGTCTCTTCGCTTCAGCACACGGGTCTTGAACAGCTCCTGCTGGCCATCGATTCGGCGCTGATGGTTGATCCTCTTGTGGAAGGCAGCTTTAAGCTTCCGCAATCCGAAGGCGCTATCCTCTCGGCGCTCGAAGCCGGGGCCATCATCGACGAAAAACGCTTTGAAGGAAATCTTGTATTTCTCCACGCTCGCGGACCATCATCTTTGCTTGACCGGTATCGCCGTTTCCGCGTGAAAGGTGATCCTTCTGGCGAGCTCGCACGAGCGAAGCTGGCCTAAGGCTTACCGCGAAGTGAGCGCAGCGCTGGCGGTGTGGGCTAATGCTCCGGAACTGGCGGTGACGGCGACGGTGTAGCGCTGGGTGTTCCAACCGGAACCGCACCCGGAGAGCGCGATGAGCGTCATCGAGACGAGGAGCAGAAGCAGGTGGATGCGGCGTCTGTTGCGGAAGGGAAGCAGAAGGCCTCCCGCTGCGAGGAATGCCAGCAGAGCCGTCTCTTTCGCCATACTTATGTTCCACGGGCCGACGGGATAATTGGGGGTCTGGATGGTGAGCGTCACGGTGGTTATGCTGCTCCCGGCGGAGGCCGTTGCCGGGGCAAACGTGATTGCGGACGTGCTGGGTTCACCCGAAACCTTGAAGTTGATCTCTGCTGGCATGGTGGCTCCGCCGATAGGAGTTACGGCGAAGGTGTAGACCGCGCGGCCGCCGTGCGGAATGACCTGGTCGCCGGAGATCATCGTCAGGCTGAAGTCCTGCACGGTCTCGAGGACGGAGGGACTGGTGGCGGGGAGGAAGCCGGTTCCACCATTGTATTGCGCGGTGATGGTGTGTGTGCCCATGCCGAAGTTGGACACGCTGAGTGTTGCAGTGCCACCGGTCAGGAGAAGCGTCCCCAGCGGGGTGGCACCGTCGTAGAAGGTGACGGAGCCTGTGGGCGTGATGCTGGCGGATGTGGCTGTTGCCGTGAGCCGAACTGGATTGAGCAGAAAGACGGGATTCGGGCTGGCAGTTAACGTGATGGTGGGTATAGCGCCGTTCACGGTGATGGTGTGGGTTACCTGAGGAGCGGCGGCGTAGTTGGCGTCACCCGGCTGGTCCGCCGCGATCACGATGGTGCCGATGCCGGTGGTTGTGAGTACATTGCCACTGAGCGTCGCTGGGCCAGAGAGAATGCTGAAGGTAACGGCGAGGCCGGAGCTTGCGCTTGCGGACAGGGTGATAGGCCCGGAGCCATAGGTTACTGGCGAGGCAGGCGCGGTGAAGCTGATCGTCTGTGGTTCTTTGAAGACGGTGAAGGAAGCGTCCTGGGTGCCGGCGGCAAATGTTCCCGTCGCGGCCTGGCTTGCGCGCAGGATGACGATGCCGGCTCCGGTCAGCGTGACGGTCGAGCCGGCGATGGTTGCCGGGCCGCTGACGACCGAATAGGTGAATGCGCCGGGGGAGTTGGATGTGGCCGCGACTGTGAATGGAGCGTCGCCGTAGGTATGGTTCGGCACGGTGAAGACGATGGTTGGAGCAAGCAGTCCGTTGCCGTTGAGCAGGATGGTTTGCGTGGAACCGGGGATGTTCAGGTTGTCATCCGTCAGCACCAGCTTGCCGTTGTCTGGCCCGGCAGCTATGGGAGTGAAGCTGATGACTTGTGTGCAGGAGGCACCGGCAGGCAGTGTTTTCGCAGTGCCCGCGGGTGAGACATGCGGGCAGGTGGAACTGCTGCTCAGGGTGAAGCCCGGGGTGATCGCCGGATTGTTTCCGGCGCCCGGCACGCTGATGGCGACGATGGTGAGGCTGGTGTTGCCGTCGTTGGTCAGCGTTACGGTCTGCGGACTATCGGTGCTGGTTGAGCCTACGATGGTCGTTGCGAAGTTCAACGTAGGCGCGGTGGAATAATCCAGCCGGACTGCCTGCGAGAAGCCTGAATCTGCAACGAAGACGTTGCCGCTGCCATCGACATAGAGGCCTTGCGGCGAAACGAAGCCGCTACCGAGGCTGAGGATGGTGGGATTGGTGGCGGGAACGCTGCCGTTGACGGCGAGAATCTTCTTGATTGCGTGATTGCCGTAATCGGCTACGTAGACATTGCCTGCATCGTCCAGCGCCACGTTGGTCGGTTGGACGAAGCCGCTGCCCAGCGTTCTAACGACGGGCGAGGCCGGAATGACGCCGTTGACAGCGAGCATCTCGTAGACCGCATTGGCATTTTCGTCCGAGACGAAGACGTTGCCGCTCAGGTCGATTGCGACGCCGGTGGGGCTGGTAAAACCGCTGCCCAGCGTGAGGATGGTGGGCGATGCGGGGATGCTGCCGTTGACCGCCAGAATCTCATACACGGCATTGTCAGTTCCGGCAGCGGAGCCGCTGGCGAGAAAGATGTTTCCGTTCGCGTCTACCTTCATGCCATTGAGCGCGACGAATGCGGTGGAGATGGTCCGGATGGTGGGTGTTGCCGGAATGGTGCCGTTGACGGCGAGGACTTCGCTCAC
>DASWOP010000192.1:0-17053 GCA_036404255.1 Acidobacteriaceae bacterium
CCCCTCGCGCGAAGCCGAGCTCGTCGTCGCGGGCAGCGGTCTCGTCGGCCTCGCTTTCGTGGAAGATGGCTGCGCCGCCCTCGCCACCAACAATTCGATCTACCACGTCGCTCTCGACGTCGAAGGCCGCCCGCTGATCTAGAGATTTTCATTCAACATGATAGACACGCTCACACCCGACGATCGTCATGGAATTCCGTTTGGGAAACGGGTGCTTTATTCTTTTACGGCCTTATTGCTCGCCCTCTTGGTGCTTTTGGCTTTTTACACCATTCCGATGTTGGTTCAACATTTCCACGACCACGATCCGTTCGATACGCAGGCGCTTAACTTGACCGTCGCCGTAACTGCTGCGACTGGGATCGTCGCTCTGCCCGTATGGGTTTTGATATTGCCGTTCGTATGGTGGCTTGAAGACGCTGAAGGTTGGCGTGGATGGACAATTTGGGTCGTAGGCTTGCTCTATGCACCATTAATTCTGCTTGTGTATCCCCTTCTCAATTCTCCCCATGACCAGATTCATTTCTCCTGGACCGAAGGTACTTCGTACAGTCTCTTTATGGCTGAAATCGTCTCGTTGCTTACAACCACCTTCTATTTCACTTATCTTAAAACTGTAGTACGCCGTGCCAGGCATCCAATAAAAAATGATCGCTGAAATTATCGCCGCCGGTTCCGAGATGCTCACACCGCATCGCCAGGACACCAACTCCCTCTACCTCACCGAACGCCTCAACGCGCTCGGCGTCGCCGTCGCCTTCAAGACCATCGTCGGCGACAACCCTCAGCACCTTACCGACGCCGCACGCATCGCACTGAACCGCGCAGATATCGTGATCCTCTCCGGCGGCCTCGGCCCCACGGAAGACGACCTCACCCGCGAGGCCGTCGCCGCCGCACTCGGCATCGGCCTGCACCGTGATCCCGAAGTTCTCGCCGCAATGTACCAGCGCTTCGCCACCCGTGGCCTCACCATGCCGGAGAACAATTCCAAGCAGGCCGACGTGCTCGACGGCGCCAACGTACTCGCCAACGTGAACGGCAGCGCCCCGGGCCAATGGCTCGATACCGCCGTCGACGGCCATCGCAAGATCGTAATCCTCCTCCCAGGCCCGCCGCGGGAGATCATGCCGCTCTTCACCGACGTCTGCGAGCCTCTGCTCGCCGCCACGCTGCCCGAGCGCCACTTCGCCAAGCGCATGCTCCGCATCGCCCTGATGCCGGAATCCAAGGTCGACGCCATCGCCGCCCCCATCTACCAGGCCTACACCGACGTCGAGAGCACCATCCTCTCCAGCGGCGCGGAGATTCAACTCCACTTCCTCTGCATTAAGCCAACGCTGGCCGAAGCCCAGCAGCGTGTTGACCAGCTCACCTCGCAGGTAGAAGACGCGCTGGACGAGGCCGTCTTCTCCGCGCACGGCGAGCCTCTCGAAGAGATCATCCTCCTCCGCCTGCAGATGCGCGGGCTCACACTCGCCACCGCCGAGAGCATCACCGGCGGCATGGTCGCAAGCCGTCTGACCAGCATCGCCGGCGCCTCTGACACCTACGTCGGCGGCGCGGTCGTCTACTCTCCGCACCTCAAGAAGAAGTTCGCCAGCGTGCCCGATGACATCCTGAAAAACTTCGGCACCGTCAGCGAGGAAGCCGCCCGCGCACTGGCCGAAGGCATTCGCAAAGAGACCGGCGCCAGTATGGGCCTTGCGGTAACCGGCGTAGCCGGTCCCGGCCCCATGATGGACACGGACAACGTGGAGAAGCCCTGTGGTCTGGTCTACGTCGCTGTAAGCGACGGCATCAGCACCGAAAGCCTGAAAAAGATCTTCGCTGGCGACCGCGAACGCATCCGCGCCTACGCCGCCCAGCAAGCCCTGGACATCCTCCGTCACAAGCTCATTTAAACACGCTTGCCATTCTGACTCTCCTTGATCTGTCATTTCTGAGCGCAGGGAAGAATCTGCTTTTGCCTCTGCGACCATCGGGAGCCGCCTCCGCTCGCGAAGCGAGCCTCCCGCCGTGCGCGAAGCACCGAGCTATTCGCCGTCCGCGCAGGACTGGTAAACTCGTAACGACTCGCATGCCCACTTACGTCACAGCTCTCGCCATCGCGTACCTGCTCGGCTCCATCCCCTCCGGCTATCTTCTGGTGCGCACTATCTGCAAAGAAGACATCCGCTCAGTTGGCAGCGGAAACATCGGCGCCACCAACGTGCTGCGCTCCGGCTCCAAGGGCGTCGCCCTCGCCACACTGCTCTTTGATCTCGGCAAAGGCTATCTGGCCGTCAGCCTGGCGCACTCTCTCGCTCTCCGCAACGGCATCGCCGATCCCTTTCAGTTCATGACGCTCGCTGCTGTCGTCGCCGTCGTCGCGCACATCTACCCCATCTGGCTCGGCTTCAAAGGCGGCAAAGGCGTGGCCACCGCTTTCGGCGTCTTCCTCGCGCTGGAGCCCTACGCCGCACTCTCGCTGCTTGGCGTCTTCGTCGTTCTGGTCGCCATCACCCGCATCGTCTCGCTGTCGTCTATCGTGGCGGCGGCATCCTTCTTCTTCTTCGGCCCCTACTTCGCCCACGGCCCCTTGAGCCGCGTCACGCTCGCCGGACTCTTCTTCATTCCTGTTCTGGTCATCGCCAAGCACCATCAGAACATCGGACGTCTCCTGCACGGTACGGAACACCGCTTCGGTAAGCCAAAGAAGGCCGCACTATGAGCCGCATCACCGTGCTCGGCGCCGGCGCGTGGGGCACAGCGCTCGCCCTCTCGCTGGCGCAGAAGCAGGAGGTCACCCTCTGGTCGCACACGCCGGCAGCAGCCGCGCGCATGGCCGGCACGCGCCGCAGTAACGACTATCTCCCCGGCTTCGATCTCCCCGAGTCTATCCACGTCACGTCCGACCTCGCCTCTGCTGCCGCCTCCGAAATCCTGCTCTGCGTCGTCCCTTCGCAGCACATGCGCGGCACAATTGAGGCACTCCGCCCTTCGCTCCGCTCCACCCACATTCTGGTCAGCGCCACCAAGGGCATTGAGCAGCACACCTTCCTGCGCATGTCCGAAGTCATGCAGCAGGCCGCCGGACACACCCTGCGCCTGGCCGTGCTCAGCGGCCCCTCCTTCGCGCAGGAGGTCGCCGCACACATGCCCACCGCCATCACCATCGCATCGTCTGATGCCGCTCTGGCGCAGCAGATCCAGCGCCAGTTCTCCAACCCATCGCTGCGGCTTTATACGAATGACGACGTGATCGGCGTAGAACTCGGCGGCGCACTCAAAAACGTGATCGCGCTCTCCGCCGGAGTTGTCGCTGGACTCGGCCTGGGTGCAAACCCTGCCGCCGCCCTCATCACTCGCGGCATCGCGGAGATTACCCGCCTCGCCGTCGCCTGCGGTGGCCATCCTGAGACCCTCGCTGGCCTCGCTGGCCTGGGCGATCTGGTGCTTACCTGTACTGGCTCGCTCTCCCGCAATCGCACCGTCGGGCTGGAGCTTGGCCGTGGCCGCCAACTGCCGGAGATTCTCGCCAGCCTCCACGGCAAGACCGCCGAAGGCGTCAACAGCACCACCGCCGCGCTCGGTCTGGCCCGCCGTCACGGCGTCGAAATGCCCATCACCGAGCAGGTTGCCGCCATCCTCCACCACGGCAAATCCCCCATGACCGCCATCCACGAACTGATGAGCCGCCCTGGCCGCGACGAGTAACCTCACCCGTCCGCTCGTATACTTAAAACCAATGGCATTCTCACTCTTTGGCAAGCGCTACCCTGACCCCGCCGACGAACCCGTTGCGCCTGAGCCCGTCAAGCCCTCGGCTCCCGTGGAAGAGAAATCCTTCTTCGACCGCATGCGCCAGGCCGTCACCCGTACCCGCGAGACACTCGGCCAGCGCATGGATTCCGTCCTCGCCTTCACCCGCACCGTCGACGAATCCGACCTCGAAAGCCTCGAAGCGATCCTGCTCACCTCCGACATCGGCATCACCACTACGAACGAGATCATTGAGAGCCTCCGTCAGCGCGCCCTGCGCCAGAACATCGAAGGCGGCAGCGAGCTTAAGCAGTTATTGAAGGAAGAGTTGAAGTCCATCCTCGATGGTGTCACCACGCCCCCCCCCACCGTCACCGGCACCGAAGTCCTGATGATGGTCGGCGTGAACGGCACCGGCAAGACCACCACCACCGGCAAGCTCGCCGCGTACATCACCGCCCAGGGCCGCAGCGTTCTCCTCTGCGCGGCAGACACCTTCCGCGCCGCCGCCATCGAGCAGCTCGAAGTCTGGGCCCAGCGCAGCGGCGTCGAGCTCATCAAGACCCGCCAGGGCGGCGACCCATCCGCCGCGCTCTTTGACGCTTTGCAGGCCGCGAAGGCCCGCCACATCGATCTCCTGATCGTAGATACCGCCGGTCGCCTGCACACCAAGACCAATCTAATGTCGGAGCTCGACAAGATGCGCCGCACAGCAGAAAAGGTCATCCCCGGCGCGCCGCACCAGACCCTTCTGGTCATGGACGCGACCACCGGCCAGAATGGTTTGCAGCAAGCGCGTCTTTTTACTGACGCCGCCGCCGTTACCGGCATCGTACTCACCAAGCTCGACGGCACCGCCAAGGGAGGCATCGTCATCGCCATCGCCCGCGAACTCGGCCTGCCCGTACGCTACGTCGGTGTCGGTGAGAAGATGACGGACATTCTTCCCTTTGACAGCGCCGCGTTTGTAGATTCACTGATCGACGGCTAGAGAACCTTGGATACCGCGGACCAATCCGGCACAGAACACATGCAGCGCGCACTTGTGCTGGCGCGCGCCGCCGTAGCGCTGGCTTCACCTAATCCCACCGTCGGCTGCGTCCTGGTGAAAAATGGCAAGATGGTCGGCGAGGGTGCACACTACTACGACGAGAAGGATCACGCCGAAATCGTCGCCCTCAAACAAGCAGGCGATGAAGCTGCTGGCGCTACCGCCTACGTCACGCTGGAACCATGCAGCCACTCCGGCCGCACTGGTCCTTGCGCAGACGCACTGATTGCCGCCGGTATTCGTGAGGTCTTCGTGGCCACCACAGACCCCAATCCGCTGGTTAGCGGCGCCGGCATTGCGCGGATGCGCGCAGCTGGCATCGAAGTCGCCATCGGCATGTGCGAAGCGGAAGCCCGCACGCTCAACAATGCGTTCGCTAAATTCATCCAGACCCGGATTCCGTACGTCACCTTGAAGGCCGCACTCTCTCTGGACGGCTACCTTGCTCCGCCGCCCGCCATCCGCACAGAGGGTCAGCCACACTGGCTGACCGGTCCAGCCGCCCGCGCGCACGTCCAACGTCTTCGCCACGCATCAGACGCCGTGCTGACGGGCGTCCGCACCGTTCTGGCAGACAACCCTGCCCTCACCGACCGCACCGGGCTGCCACGCCGCCGCCCGTTGCTACGCGTCGTGCTGGATTCCACCCTGGCCACGCCGCTGGATTCCAAACTCGTGGCCACTGCAAATGATGATCTCCTCCTCCTGTGCGCGCAGGATGCAGATACCGCCCGCGAAGACGCCCTCACCCGGCGCAACGTACAGGTCGCGCGCATTCCGGGCGTAAGTTCCGGCAGCCTGGATCTGGCCGCGACACTCGCGCATCTGGGCGAGCGCGGAATCCTCAGCGTCCTCACCGAAGCCGGCTCACACGTCAACGGCAGTCTGCTGCGCGGCCGCCACGTCGACAAAGCTATCCTGTTTTACGCACCCACAGAGCTTGGCCAGGGCGCATTGCCCTTCGCGGAAGGCATCGCGTCTCCCTACCTCTTCGAGGAAAGTCTGCAGCGCCTCACCCGCAGAACCTTTGGCGACGACGCCTGCGTCAGCGGCTACCTCCGCGATCCCTGGCGAGAAACCTACCGCAACAAAAGTTAATCTCTACGCCTTTATTTTTGGCATCTGTTTATCACCGTCATCACCGTTAAGTTTCCGGGTTGCTGCTAGGCTTAAAGCATGTTTACTGGCATCGTTGAAAACACCGGCACCGTCGTTGCGGTCACTCCCACCGGCGGCGCCACGCGTCTCACCATCGCAGCCCCCACCATGGCCCCGCTGCTCACCATCGGCGAAAGCATGGCCGTCTGCGGTGTCTGCCTGACCGCGGTCGATCTGCAAGGCGACAACTTCTTCGCCGACCTCGCCGGCGAGACCATCGCCCGCACCACCCTCGCCGCGCTCCGTCCCGGCTCTATCGTCAATCTCGAACGCCCCACCCTCGCCGGCACTCCTCTCGGCGGCCACATCGTGCAGGGCCACGTGGATGGCGTCGGCACCCTGCTCGCCGTCGATCCCCTCAGCGCCGATCTGGCCACCACCGACTGGCGCCTACGCCTGCGCATCCCGCAGGAGATCACGCGTTACGTCGCGCCGCAGGGCTCCATCGCCATCGAAGGCATGAGCCTCACCGTCGCCTCCATTCAGGGCGATGTGGTCGAGATCGCCATCATCCCCCACACCTACACGGCCACCAACCTGCACGCCCTCAAACCCGGCGACGGCCTCAACATTGAAGTAGACATGCTCGCCAAGTACGCCGAGAAGCTCTTCATCGAACGCAAGCAGGGCGAAGCCAGGCTGACACTGGCAGAGTTCATCGCCAAGGGGTATTAACCTGGCCATCACCTTTCCCCCTATCCTCCCGTAGCGGAGCGGATAGATCTGCTTCTCGTCCATTCCGAGAGTGTTCTCAATGCAAAACGAAAGCCCCGGATAATCTCCGGGGCTTCTCATTGTGCGAAGTGCGATTCGCCGTCCGCGCAGGACTATATTGTGCTCATATTGTGCAGGAATTCCTGGTTGTTCCGAGTCTTCCCCAGCTTGTCCGTCAGCAGTTCCATCGCCTCAACAGGCGACAGCGGATTCAGCACCTTGCGCAGAATCCACGTTCGCTGCAGATCTTCCTTCGGGATCAGCAACTCTTCCTTACGCGTACCACTGCGCTGGATGTCGATTGCCGGGAAGACGCGCTTGTCGACCAGCTTGCGATCCAGAATGATTTCCATGTTACCCGTGCCCTTGAACTCTTCGAAGATGACTTCGTCCATGCGGGAACCGGTATCCACGAGCGCCGTTGCGCAGATCGTCAGTGAACCGCCCTCTTCAATGTTTCGCGCCGCGCCGAAGAACCGTTTCGGGCGCTGTAGCGCATTGGAGTCAACACCGCCTGAGAGCACCTTGCCCGAGGGCGGCACAATCGTGTTGTAAGCGCGCGCCAGCCGCGTAATGGAATCCAGCAGGATCACCACGTCGCGCTTGTGCTCCACCAGCCGCTTGGCCTTCTCGATCACCATCTCGGCGACCTGTACGTGGCGTGCCGCCGGCTCGTCGAACGTCGAACTGATCACCTCGCCCTTCACCGAACGCTGCATGTCCGTCACTTCTTCCGGGCGCTCGTCGATCAGCAGAACGATCAGCACCACCTCCGGATGATTGGTCGTGATCGAGTTCGCGATCGACTGGAGCAGCACCGTCTTACCGGTACGCGGCGGGGCCACGATCAGCCCGCGCTGTCCCTTGCCGATGGGCGTCAAAAGGTCCATCACGCGGCCACTCAGGGCCTCCCGCGTGGTCTCCAGTTTGATCCGGTCCTGCGGATACAGCGGCGTCAGGTTGTCGAACAGAATCTTGTTGCGCGTCTCTTCGGGCGACTCAAAGTTGATCGCCTCGATCTTTACCAGCGCAAAGTACTTCTCCCCCTCATGCGGCGGCCGCACATTGCCGCTGATGGTATCGCCCGTCTTCAGGTCGAATTTGCGGATCTGCGATGGCGAGACATAAATATCATCCGGGCCCGGCAGGTAGTTGTAGTCCGGCGAGCGCAAAAAGCCATAACCGTCTGGCAAAATCTCCAGCACGCCTTCAGCGAAGATGTGTCCTTCCTTTTCGCTCTGGGCCTGCAAAATCTTGAAGATCAGGTCCTGCTTACGCAGTGCGCTCGTACCCGGAATTTCAAGGGCGCGAGCCAGTTTGCCAAGTTCGGCGATGCTTTTTTCTTTCAATTCGGAGATTGTCATTCTTCACCTGCTGGAAATTTGTATGGAGGGAGGGTAAGGCTGGGTTGCGGAAGGGATGCGATTGGATCGGTAAGGAAGGTAGTGAGTGGAGTGTACTTCAGAAACTTTTGCGGACACAACTGAAATCTTCTGCGTTGAATTCTACCTTCGCCCCTACCCATCGCGCCTACACGGAATTTGGTTCCGGTGGCTGCTGAATGGGTGCCTGACCTTGCGGTCAGCGGGGCGACGGTTGAGAACTGAAACTAGGCTGCGCGGCGCTGCGACGTTGCTTCCACGCCGGTTGCTGAAACAGCAGATACGCTCATCGGCACAGTGTCCTTAAAGCGATCAAATACCTCGTTCGTTGTGTCCTGCACACGGGTGTTCGGCTTGTGCAGTTTGCGGGTCGCCTTGCTTGCCAGTTGACAAAGCTCATAGCGATTGTTCACGTGGGTCAGTGCTCCGAAAATCAGATCGGATCTCATATCAAATTCCTCCAATTCACAGTTGGACAGTCGTCCTGTATCTTGCCACGCAGTCATGCTGGCGTAGGCTTGCTCTTCTACTTGCTTGTGGAACACTTCGGCGGAGTGGAAGGCGGGGACGTCGATCCAGCGTACCGATTCAAAAACCTTTGTATCTAAACAACTTGTCTCTCTGGATCAGCGTCTTCCGGGGTTCGCCCGATGAAAACCACTCTTCCATTAGACGCTGCGGAGCCACTTCGGATGCCGGTATTTTTTGCCACCCATTCCTGCCGTTTTTGACAGAAGGAAAACTGGCTCAACCGGTCCTGATGCGGGGCTTACTTATGCGGCATATCAAAAACTTTTGCCGTCACCGCACCATCAAAACTAGCGTGAGAACTTACCGAAGTCAATACCTTTTTTAGAACTCTCATGTGGATTTATACGGAAAATGGAATGTTTTCCACTTGATTTTCATATTTATCAATAACTTATAATGGTCAACTGTTTACTTCTGTGCGTCCTGCCAATCTATCCATTCTCGCCTCAAGCCCAGTAACTTCGGTCCAAAGTCCGGTACTGGATCGCCTCTGCGATGTGCTTGACCTCAATATCCTGCGCCGCCTCCAGGTCCGCAATCGTCCTCGCCAGCTTCAGAATCCGGTCATGCGCCCGGGCGCTCAGCCCCTGCTGCTGCATCGCCCGCTCCAGTAGCCGCTCCGCATCCGAATTGAGCTCGCAATACGTCCTGATCTGTCGTGTAGCCATCTGCGCGTTGGCAAATATCTGCTTCGCCATCGGCCCACCCCGCTTCTGCATCTGCTCCATATCCTCGGCAAACCGCTCATGCTGCCGCCCTCGTGCCGCCAGCACCCGCGCCCGTATCTCGGCAGAACCCTCCGCCGCCGAACCGCCCCGCAGCTCCTTATATTGCACCGCCGGCACCTCAATATGGATATCGATCCGGTCCAGCAGCGGCCCGGACACCTTGGACACGTACCGCTGAATCATCGGCGGCGTACACATGCACTCGCGGCTCTTGTCGTTGAAGTAGCCGCACGGGCACGGATTCATCGCCGCCGCCAGCATGAACCGCGCCGGGAAGCTCAGGCTCATCGACGCCCGCGCAATGGTCACCTGGCCATCCTCTAGCGGCTGCCGCATCACCTCCAGCACATTGCGCGGAAACTCCGGCAACTCATCCAGAAACAGCAGTCCGTTATGCGCCAGCGAAACCTCGCCCGGCCGCGGCACCATGCCGCCGCCGATCAGCCCCGCGTCAGAGATCGTGTGGTGCGGCGAGCGAAAGGGCCTGTGCGTCACCAGCCCGCGCTCTGAATCCAGCACGCCCGCGACCGAATGAATCTTGGTCGTCTCCAGCGCCTCATCGAAACTCAGAGGCGTCAGGATCGATGGCAACCGCTTCGCCAGCATCGTCTTGCCGGAGCCCGGAGGCCCGATCATCAGAATGTTGTGTCCGCCCGCCGCCGCAACCTCCAGCGCGCGCTTCGCCACATGCTGCCCGCGCACATCCTTGAAGTCCAGCGTCGACTGGCTCAACTCGTTCAGCAGCTCTTTCTGGTTTGACGCCAGCGGTATCGGCAACTGCCCCGTGCTCTCTGCCGTGTTCAGCAGCTCGCGCACCTCCAGCAGCGAATGCACCGGATAGACATTCACGCCATCCACCACCGCCGCCTCGCGCGCATTTGCCGCCGGCACAATCAGATGAGGAATCTTGTTCTCGCGCGCCGCAATCGCAATCGGCAGCATGCCCTGCACCGCCCGCAGACTGCCGTCCAGCCCAAGCTCACCCACCAGCAGGAAGTCGCGCACATCCTTCATCTGGATCGCGCCGTAAGCGCCAAGGATGCCGATGGCAATCGGCAGATCAAAGCCCGAGCCTTCTTTCTTGATATCAGCCGGAGCCAGGTTGATCGTGATCCGCGTCTGCGGCAGATCGAAGCCCGAGTTGCGAATCGCAGACCGCACCCGGTCACGGCTCTCGCGTACCGCTGCGTCCGGCAAGCCGACTGTGTTGAAGATTTCCTTGTCCGTCTTATACCCGGCGTAGTCCACTTCCACGTCGATGATGTTCGCGTCTATGCCGTAAACGGCCGCGCTCCGCGCCTTAAAAAGCATTCGTTCCTTAGCCGTTCTTGTGTAGACAGCAATTAACTGGGGGAGGCAGTGTTTGGCCAAAGTTTAGCATCTCACTGCATGTATATGCGCTATCTGGAGTGTGCACGATGAAGAAACCCAGCATTTCCCTTGTCTCGCGGCCTCTCACCGCCGCCCTTTTGTTTTCCTCTTTGCTCTCATTACCCGCAGTTGCACAGACCGCGACGCCCCCAGCCGCCGCTTCTCCATCCACACCGGCACCAGCCGCAAACGATGCACCGCCTGTCCCGCAAAGCGACGCCACCGTAGTCGGCGACAAGACCCCGATTGATCGCACCCATCGCAAACCCTCGCAGAATGTCGAAGAAGCCTGGTCCATGCTGAAGACCGCGGTAGCAGATCAAAAGAAGTCCGATGACCGTGTGGAGTCTATCGGTGCCATCGGTACCATCCAGGGCTCGCCCGTCGCACACAAGATCATCAGCGATGCGTTGAACGATCCCAATCTTGACGTTCGCATCGCCGCCATCATCGCCGTAGGCACGCTGAGAGACAAAGGCCTCCTGGGCAAGGTCCGCGAGATGATGGCCGATAAGGAACCGCAGATCGTCTTCACCGCTGCCATCACCCTCTGGAAGCTCGGCGACAAATCGGGTGAAGACATTCTCATGAGCGTTGCTCAGGGCGACCGTCAGGCCGGCGTCGGCATGCTCAAGGGCAGTGAGCGCAAGATGAACAAAGACCTCCACAACCCCACCAAGCTTGCCGAGATGGGTGCTCGCCAGGGCGCAGGCTACATTCTCGGCCCCTTTGGTTACGGCATTGCCGCATGGGACTACGCCCGCCAGCATCCAGGTGAAAATCCGCGGGTCTCGGCAATTACTCTTCTGGATGAAGAGAAGACGCCGAATGTCCACACCACCCTGATCCTTGCGCTCGGCGACAAGGATGCGCAGGTGCGCACCGCGGCAGCCCGCGCCCTCGGAAGCTATCGCACCAAAGATACCGCCACCAGCCTGCTTGCCGCCTTTGACGATCCCAAACTCTCGGTTCGTCTGGTTAGCGCAGCTTCCTACATTCGCATTAACTCAGCCGAGACAGTTCGCCGCGTCGCCGTGAAGAAATAGCTTCGCCTAATCCGCAGCAAACTGTCCGCAGATCAGATGGCTTATCACCGGCATCTGTAGCACGCCGTTCTGCGCGTGCCTGCGGAAGAGTTCGGTGAGCCCTGCCCGCATCGCTTCGTAGCCTGGATCGCCATCGAGAGGAGCGCAGGAGAGTGATCGCGTCTGTCCTTCCAGCATCGCCAGCGTCATCGCCTCCGTACTCTCGATCGTCTCGCGCAGCACACAACTTCCGTTGCCAAAGAAGATCTCCGGCTCGTCGTAAACCTTGAACCGCGAAGTCGTCTCCGCATACGCAGGAGTCGTGCGCAGCAATAAATCTTCATACTCCCGCTCCAGGGGAGTATCGCCCCTGCGTCTCCCCACGCTGGCCAATATCACCCATCCATGCGCCTTCAGAATGCGCTTGAATTCCACTCTCGCGCGCTCCGCATCGAACCAGTGAAACGCTCGTCCCGCGGCAACAAAATCCACGCAGCCAGCTGCAAGCGTCGTCTCTTCCGCGCTCGCCATCACCGTCTGCAATGCAGGATATTGCGCCTGCATCTTCATGCACTCTGCCATCATCTCCGCATTCGGCTCCACTGCAATCACCCTGTTTCCATGCGCCAGGAAGAGCTCTGCGAGCATCCCAGTGCCTGCGCCGATGTCTGCGATCACATGCTCTTTGCGCAGACCGCACTTCGCCTCCATCACTGCGATCAGTTGCATCGAGTAGCGGCTGCGATACTTCGTATAGTCGTTTGCACGTCCGCTGAATTTTTCTTTCTCGTCACTCTCATCGCTCATGTTGCAAGCCTATCGGGTGAGTCAAAATTAAGCACACGCGGGTGGCAAAATGTCTCCCGTGTCGTTTGCAAAAAGCACACTCACCCTCATTTTTTTCTTGACATCAATTTGGCGGAAAACTATACATTCGATAGCTGCAATACATTGTGTTGTGGCACACAAGCAACACCAAAGGGAGAATAGTTATGGCAACCAAGAAAAAGGCAGCGAAGAAGGCAGTGAAGAAGGCCGTCAAAAAGGCACCCGCGAAGAAGGCTGTAAAGAAGGCCGTCAAGAAGGCAACCAAGAAGGCTGCAAAGAAGTAGTAACGGGTCCGCTTCACTTAAGGCAACACATACGGGGAACGCGAGAGCGTTCCCCGTAGTGTTTAACCCAGTATCCATGCGGGTATTTCGCAACCTCTGAAAATCCCGCATCTCATCCGCACTCACTCGCTTCTCACAATCCTGCATCACGCAGTATCCTTACACTCGATGACACGACGCCGCTGGATCGCCGACACATGGACGCAAACTCACGCCGCACTCACTGGTGCGCAGGCACAACATCTCGCGCGCGTGCTGCGCGCCGAACCCGGCCAGGTCTTTGACGTCGTCGCCGGAGGACACCTCCACCGCGCCGAAATCACCTCCGTTCGGGACGAGGAGGTAATTTTTTTATTGCATGAGGAAATGTCGGCGGAGTCTGCCCTTCCCCTCCATCTCCTCCTCGCCGTGTTCAAATTTGACCGCTTCGAATGGGCGGTGGAGAAAGCGACCGAGCTCGGCGTCGCGCGCATCACTCCCGTACTCGCGCGACGCACAGAAAAACATCTCGCGCAATCTTCCGCCAAGCGCGTCGAACGCTGGCGCCGCATCACCATAGAAGCCGCGCAGCAATCGCGCCGCTCTGACGTACCTGCGATCGATGATCCGCTTTCGTTGAAAGCCGCGCTCGCAGCCACCACCGCAACCCGGAAAATTCTGCTCGCCGAAACCGAAGAAGACACATCGCTCGCTACGGTCCTTGCAACAGGCAAAGGCGCGGAAACAGCCCTCGCCATCGGCCCCGAAGGCGGCTGGACCCCGGATGAAATGGCATTATTCGCCGCGCAGCAGTGGCGTTCCGTCACCCTCGGCCCGCGCATCCTCCGCGCCGAAACCGCCGCCATCGCCGGCCTCGCCATCGCCTCCGCCCTGCTCTAATTTTTTATGATTCCAATGATTTGCTTGTCATCCGCAGCTATTTATTTCTCATCCCATAGCTATTATTTGTCATTCCGCAGCGCAGCGCGGAATCTGCTTTTCGCCCATGCCAGCGAGAATCTCCATCCCTGTCAACCACTCTTAATCGAGTCATTCTGAGCGAAGTCGAAGAATCCAGACGCTCCCCACGTCACCCATACCGCCAAAGAGCTTCCGCTGCACGAACCCCACTCCTCCACTGCCAAAAACTTTCCAACCCAACATCGCTGTATCCTGACCTTGAGCGAAGCGAAGGGGAAGAATCTGCGTCTGCTTTTGCCTCTAAAACTTCAGCACGAAAACCACGGATCAATGCAGATCAAAACCTATAAGGATTCGATCCGTTCTTATCCGTCGTTTCCCTTGAATCCGTGCTGAGTCTTGTTTCCTGACGCGTGCGCGTAGCACTAATGAATGGTCTTCATCCGCCGCGACATGAAATCCATCAGCAGATAATTCCCCAAGGTCTCCGGCGTAGTGAAGTACGCCTTCCCCCGGCACATCGCGCTCACCTTCTGCACGAACTGCACCAGCGAAAAATCGCTCGCCAGCATAAACGTATTGATCATGATGTTCGCCCGCTTGCACCGCGCCACCTCTTCCAGCGTCTCCGCGATCACCAGCGGGTCCAGGCCAAAGGCATTCTTGTAGATGCGCCCATCCGGCAGCGTCAGCGCGCTCGGCTTGCCGTCCGTGATCATCACGATCTGCTTCATGTCCTTGTTAGACCGCGCCAGAATCCGCTGCGCCACCCGCAGCCCTTCGCGTGTGTTGGTGTAGTGCGGCCCCACCTTCACCCGCGGCAGCCGCGACACCGGAATCTCCTCCGCCGAGTCATGGAACAGCACCACCGAAAGCGTATCGCCGGGAAACTGCGTCCGGATCAGGTGCGAGAGCGCCATCGCCACCCGCTTCGCCGGTGTAAACCTGTCCTCGCCATACAGGATCATCGAGTGCGAACAATCCAGCATCACCACCGTCGCGCAGCTCGACTGATACTCCGACGGATGAATATGCAGGTCGCTGTACTCCAGATTCAGCGGCATCTTCAGCCCCTCGCGCTCGATAGCCGACTTTAGCGTCGTCGTCACATCCAGGTTCAGCACATCGCCAAACTCATACGGCCGCGACGCGCCCACCGCCTCAATCCCAGACGCCAGATGCACCGTCTCATGCCGCCCGAATGACGACTTCCCCAGCGACCCCAGCAGATCGCGCAGCGTGCGATA
The DNA here is from genome assembly GCA_036404255.1 of Acidobacteriaceae bacterium. GTDB lineage: Bacteria > Acidobacteriota > Terriglobia > Terriglobales > Acidobacteriaceae > JARLFX01. The sequence continues at coordinate 14,964 of DASWOP010000192.1, forward strand.
GCCAAGGAAGTCCATCGACTTGTCCGTCACTTCGAAGCGCGCCTCGCTCGGCCCATCATCCTGCTGGCTGCCCATACTGGTCTCGTTCGTCAGCTGGGCATTACCCTGGTCGGCGTCGATGTAGTTCTCCTGCTGCAGCCGCTCCATCATCTGGTCCAGGAACTCTTCCTGCTGCGCGGCGTCCATGCTCTCCAGCTTTTCGCGCTGCTCGTCGGTCAGCAGGTCACCATCCTCCAGCGCCTGCCGGATCGCCTCGCGCAGATTGTCCATGGTCAGGTCGCCATTCAGCTCCTGAAACTTCGCCAGCGGATCACTGAAGCCCGAGTCCAGAAAAAAATCAGACATCGCCCCCATCAGATCGTCGAGAGATATCTCGCCCGCCAGGTCACCCTTGAATTTTGTATACCGAATGCGCTTCATAAAATTTACCGTGATGGGATGAATTCGACGTCTACTGAAAATCTAATGAGGTCTATGGCTGAATGTTTTTCCAGTTTTTTCTTCACTCGTTCACTTGGCTTGGATGCACCCCCGTGAACGAGGATTCCGCGAATTTCCTTCTTCGAAGCTAGCTTTTCTGAAGCTTTTTCCATGTAATGCAACAGTTGATCGATGTTCTCCTCGGTAGCAGTACCCTGTTTACACTCAACTACGACCAATCGCTTTTCACTGTCTTGGAGCAAAACATCAGCTCGTCGTCTACTTGAAAAGACATACTCTCTGACTTTGGCATTGGGGTAAACAGTCATGCCATCCTCTAGCCGATGGGGGTAGGCAGCTATATATTCCGAAATAGAGCGTTCCGTTGCAAAGTGATTCTGCAGCGTAGTCCAAACTGTAATGTCCTTCAGTGCCTGTTCAATTGAATTTGCTAATTGGGACTTGACTGGAGAGATTGTCCTTCGTAAAGTCGCGCCGGTAAAACGTATACCTTCTGGAAGTTTCGCAATGGCTGAAGGAGATATAGGCCTGCTTCCCACGGTCAAATCCCATTTAACCTCAAAGCGCCGCCCCATTTCGCCCCGTTTGAGCTCCTTGGTGGCTGGAACTGTAGCTAACCACTCATCGTCCTTAATACGAACAGCGATAACAGTTCCGATGCGTCCCACATGATTATCTTTAAGCTGGACGATGATTTTGTCGCCAATTGTCACTTTTTGGGCAGCTTGTCGCGCTAATTTCCATGCTGTATCTCGCGTTGAATCATGAAGGGAAAACCGGTTTGGCGGCCATCCGATGGCGGCAGTCTGCTCCAAAAACCAGGTCTGCCACAAACCCGGAAATTGGTCTTCCATGCAGTTCACCTTCCAATAGTTCAATTGAAGCCTCTTTTCGTCCGGTCCCGCGGGCTGATCTCTTCCATCTCGCGCTCGCGCCGCTGCTGGTTATGCTCCGCTGCGGTCTTCGCATCGCGCTTGATCTTCTCCACCGAAGCAGCAAACCCGCGCTCTTCGCTGCGGCTCAGTCGCTTGTGCGCGTACATGCCTTCCAGCAGGAACTCCGCCGCGCTCACCAGTTCCTCCGCGCCCGCCTTCTTCTCCAACTGCAGCGGCTTCAGCTTGTCGAAGAGTCCCTGTATCTGCTGCAACTCCTTCAGCGATTCCCCCGCCGGCTGATCGTCGCCCAGCTTCACCGTTCCGCCCAGGTTGAACCACTGCTCGATCTGCTGCGTATTCGTCTCCGCAAAATACTCGTCGAACACATGCTGCACCGAGAGCCGGATAATCTCGCGCACCACCGTATCCGCGCCGCGCATCTCGCCCTCATACTCCAGCTCGATCTTTCCCGTAATCCCCGGCAGCGCGGCATACACATCGGCCACCCGCGGCACCGCAACCGTCTCTCCATGCGTCAGCGCACGCCGCTCAGCATTCGAAAGCACAAGCTCCAACGTCGAGATCGGCAGCCGCTGCGAAACGCCGCTGCGCTTGTCCACCTTCTTATCCACGCGTGCCGTAAACGCAATCTGCTCCACAATCTGCCGGATATACTGTGGCACCGCGATCGCATGCTCCGCGCCGCGCTCCTGCCAGCTCTCCTGCGCCGTAATCCGAATCCCCTCATCGACCGACTCCGGATAGTGCGTGCGA
>DASWOP010000193.1:0-35782 GCA_036404255.1 Acidobacteriaceae bacterium
CAATGCATATGCTCAGAGCGGTCCGAAAGATGCCGCAACCGCCCGCTCATTTGCTGCAATCACCAGCGTGACAGCGTTGGCCAATGGCATGGAAGTGCATGATGGCCAATTGGTGCTGCGCGTCATCGCGTTGCGGGATGATGTGCTGCGCATTCGTGCGGGCAGCGATGGTTCGCTGCCAGAAGATGCGTCTTGGGCGGTTCTGGCCCACGCCCGCACCGCCTCCACCCCCGTTGTACAGGATACGAATGATGCTATCGCGGGATTTCATACTTCAAGCCTGAGTGTTCGCATGGAGCGCGGCACCGGATTGCTCACCGTGCTCGATGCGGCAGGGAAGATTCTGCGGCAGGATGCTTCACCTCTTCAGTTCACAGGTAAGGGAATTCACATCGCCACAGTCATGGCTCCAGATGAACATGACTTCGGTCTGGGCGATAAGACCGGAGATTTTGACCGTCGCGGTCAGGCGTTTCGTCTTTGGAATACCGATGCGTATGGTTGGCAGGAGTCCACCGATCCGCTCTACAAGAGCATCCCGTTCTATTTGAGCTACCGTTCTGGAGATTGTCTGGGTGTGCTGGTAGACAATACATGGTCCTCCTCATTCGATTTCGGTAAGACAGTAACAGACACATTTCAGTACCGGTCAGAGGGCGGTGGCGGCGATATCTATTTGCTGTACGGGCCGTCCGCAAAGCAGGTGTTGGCAAGTTATGCATGGTTGACAGGGCCTACGCCGCTGCCTCCGTTGTGGGCGCTCGGCTTTCAACAGTCGCGCTACAGCTACACAACGCAGGAACGTGTGCTCCAGGTAGCAGGTCGGCTGCGCAAAGACAGAATTCCTGCCGATGCCATCTATCTGGATATCGATTATCAGGAAAAAAACAGGCCGTTTACGGTCGATGCAAAGGCGTTTCCCGATTTACAGGGAATGGTCGCTGCGTTGCATCGGGAAAAATTTCACATCGTCGCCATTACCGATCTGCATATTGCCGATCTGCCGGGACAGAAGTATGCTCCATTCGACAGCGGCTCTGCAGGCAATCATTTTGTGCACAATACCGACGGATCGCTATTTGTAGGGCGTGTGTGGCCGGGGCCGAGTGTGTTTCCCGAATTCACGCAGCAGAAGACGAGAGCGTGGTGGGGTGGGCTGTATTCGGATTTCACGCAGATGGGAATCGACGGCTTCTGGAACGATATGAATGAGCCCTCGGTCTTCAATGCACAGAAGACCATGCCGGACACGGTCGTTCACCGCATTGATGAACCAGGATTTGCTCCGCGATCCGCGACGCATCGTGAGATTCACAATGTGTACGGAATGGAAAATGCGCGCGCAACCTACGATGGCCTGCTTACATTGCGGCCGGAGGTGCGGCCCTTTGTGTTGACACGCGCGGCTTATGCAGGAACGCAGCGCTATGCGGCAACATGGACAGGAGATAACTCTGCTACGTGGAACCATCTGCGGCTCACGACGCCGATGCTCAAGAATCTTGGGCTCAGCGGATTCTCGCTGGCCGGAGCAGATGTAGGAGGGTATGCCGGAACTCCTTCGCCGGATCTGCTGACAAAGTGGATTGAAATCGCTGCGTTCCAGCCACTGGATCGTGATCATGCTGAAAAGGGAACAGGCGATCATGAGGTCTGGGCCAATGGTGTGGAGCAGGAAGCTATTCGCCAGCGTTTTATTGAGACCCGGTATAAGCTGTTGCCCTATCTTTATACCGTGATGGAGGACGGTACACGGACTGGGCTGCCGTTACTGCGGCCATTATTTCTGGAGTATCCAGATGCAACGCCGGACCGCCATCCCCTTGATATGGATCAGGCTGCGTCCGGCGAATTCATGGTTGGCCCGGATCTGCTGATTGCGCCGCCAGCCTTTCCCGATAAGCTGGACGACTACGAAGCAACGCTGCCTTCCCCGGACTGGTATGACTTCTGGACGGGTAAGCGTGTGGGAGAGCATGGAATGAGCAGCGTTGCCAGCGGGCTGCAACCGGAGGCAGGCGCGGGTCCGGAGATTCCAACTTTGCATATCCATCCCGAACTGGGGTCCCTGCCTGTATTTGTACGCGCTGGTGCAATTGTGCCAATAGCGCCGCTGGTCCAGTCCACATCCGATACGCCAGAGGGACCGTTGACGCTGCGTGTTTTTGCGGGCAGACGTTGCGAAGGCCTTCTCTATCAGGACGATGGTGCAAGCTTTGCCTATCGAAAAGGAAATTTTCTCCGTATGAAATTCACCTGTGATGTCTCTCCGGCGGATGGCCAACTCGCAATTCACATCAGCAAACACGAGGGCTCTTATCCGGCATGGTGGAAGAGCATTATGGTGGAGGTAAATGGCTTGGTGGAGCCAGCGAAATCAGTGATCATCGATGGCCATGACGCAGAGTTCAAAAAACAGCTCGGTCAGCCGCTGCTCCTCGTGCTGCCGGATGATGGTCATGGAGCGGAGATAGTAATTCACTGAATTTTACCCGGCCATCGCCATCAACTCTTTCTGGCGATAGACAACAGTACAGATGCCTTGTTGTAGTGTGATTTGCTGACAATCAGCGTCTGTAGACCTCAACCGATGAGATCGAGGATGGGTTCCATCTGTCGCGTGCTGCCTTCCCGCCATGTGACAGCGCGCACATCGTCATGTGGAGGGGATACGTAGCATCGCATCACACTATTGATGGGCCGGGAGCGGCCTCGTCGATGTAAACGAGCGAGGAGAATTCACATGAAACGTTTACCGGTCATACTGCTGATGCTTTGCTTCACGCTTCCTGCAACCTTGATGGCGGCCGCAAAGAAGCCCATCGTCAGCCTCCAGGGCATGAAGCAGGTCTACGTTGGATGGGTGGATTTGAACCCGGATGCATATTTTGACCTGGGGTATTCAAGCAAGGACGAGTGGGTAAAGGCCATCGACACGCTGAATAATGTATTCCAGAAGGATCTGAAGAACAAATATCTGAGTAACAGGACGGTGATGGTGTCGGCCAGCAAAGAGACCGAGAATCCTGCGGGAAGCGACCTCTACATCAAGTTCACCGATGTGAGCGTGGACAAGCACTACCGGCTGCACTTGACGGTACATCTCATCGATCCGAAGACCAATGCAGAGATTGATACCATTCCTAATGCCGTGTATACCGGACGGGTCTGCGGACTGGTAGGGTGCCTGAACAAATCGCTGCACCAGGTAGGTGAGACGCTGGCAAAGCGGCTTGAATTCGCACCGAAGAAGTAGTGAATGGACGAGTCAACGTCCCTTGGCGATTGGTTCCGGCGCAAGGGCGGGAGCAAGCCGCTTGCGCCATGGAAACGGCAGCCGGTTTTTCAATAGGCTCCAGCGAGTGTCGTGGAACGGGTCAGCCGCGGTACCGTAAACCGGGTGATAGGTTTCTATGTGCTGACGGCCAGGAATCTCAATTCCGAAATCGTTGAGTTGCATGTACTGGCGCATCTGCAGTTTGTAGCGTCCTTCGACGCCGAAGATGAGTTCGAGCAGCTTTTCGTTGAACCAGACGATGTGCCGGAAGCCAAACTCCCACAGGTAGGTATAGGCCTTGAAGAATTTCCAGTCACCCTTGGTGGCGCGCCACATACCGATGACATCGCGACGAATCTTCCAGCGGACAAAGTTGAGTTCGTGCGGCTCCAGATGTGAGGTGCGTACGTTGCTGAAGTAGCCATCGTACCATCGGAAGTCGAAGAGGTTGGCGACGCGACCGGCAGTAATCATGTCGCCACGCAACGGCGTCTTGGGATAGGGCGTCATGATCTGGTCCATGACGCTGGTGATGCCCATATTCTTGACGAACTGATAGTTCTCGCGGATGCTCTCTGGATCATCGTCCGGCAGGCCGTTGATGATTCCGGCGATGACGATGATGCCCTCCTTCTGCAGGGCGGCGACTCCACGCTGAATGGTATCGAGTGTGTTGGGCTTGTTCATGGTGCGCAGGTTCTTGAGGGAGGCATTCTCAATGCCGAGAAAGATGGATACAAAGCCCGCCTGCACCATCTTCCTGGCCAGGTCCGGGCGGTGAGCGAATCCAATGGGACTGGCCTGGGTGGTGAACATCAGATTCTTGAGCTTGAGGCCAATAACACCGTCGCATAGCTGCTCAAACCGATCCATGTCGAGGGTGATGTTGTCGTCGGTACAGAAGATGTGGCGCGCGCCCCGGCTATAAGCGTCTTCGATGTCGGCGAGAACCCGTTCGATGGGAAAGAGCCTGAAGGAGCGGCCATACATTTCGCGGATGCTGCAGAAGTTGCACATATGCAGGCAGCCGCGGCTGGTCTCAATGACATCTGCGCGGCGGAAGTACATGTGAAAGCCCTTATCGAGGCGTTTGTCACGGGCAGGGATGCGAATACGTGTGATGTCTTCCAGCGGACGCGGGCCATTGTGGTGAAAGACGCCGTCCTGGTTGTAGGAGAGCCCGGGAATAGTTTGCAGGCTACCAGCGCCAGCTTCGAGATTGTCGAGCAGTTCACCGAAGGCGAAGTCTCCCTCGCCGCGGATGAGGAAGTCCCAGATTGGGGCATCAGGGCTGGAGGCAATGGTCTCAGCGAAGAGAGTGGCATGATAGCCGCCGAGTACGGTGCGAATGTGGGGGTCAAACTGTTTAGCAAGATGAGCGAAACCGACCGTGGTCTCGTACTGGAAGGTCATCGAGGTAAAGCCGACGACATCCGGTTTGAAGTCGCGCAGAACCTGCAGGAAGCGTGGAATTGCCTTCATGCGCCAGATGGCCATGTCTGCCACGCGTACATCGTGGTTATCAATTTGTGCCGCGATGGTCGCCATGGCGACGCTTGGCGGTTCCCATTGCCGACGGGGAACCCAAGGGGAAGTGGCAGGACTTTGAACCAGAAGAGCTCTCATATGGCCCCCAAACGTAGAACAACTAAGTCTGCGGGCCGGGGAACCAGCAAATATTTAACATGATACTCCGGCAAATCATTGTCCGTGACGGAGATCAACCGATTGCAGGTCAACCAGCTTTGCGCGAACGACGGCATCGATGTGTTCGATGGTATCGAGGCTATCCACGTCAATCTCGCGAGGCAGAAACTCAATGCCGAAGTTGCTTTCCAGAAAGTCGACGAGGCTGATCATACCGAGAGAGTCAACGATACCGCTGGTGATAAGTGGCGTGGCATCAGTGAAGTCGGCGGCGGGAGAACCGTGCAGAAAATTCTCTGCGATGTAGGCGCGAATCTGGGGCTTGATGGGCACAGTTCAGTCTTTCTGCATTGCGGATAAAGCGGCGTAATCGATTTTGCCGCGATTTCCCCTGGGCATTGCATCGATGAACAGGATATGGTCGGGCAACATGTAGGCAGGCAGCGAGCGCGCACAATACATGCGGGCATCTGTCGGCGTGAGAGTTGTGGAAGCTCTGAGGCAGGCGAAAGCAGTAAGGCAAGTGCCTGTCTGCGGGCGTGTAGTGGCTATCACTGCGGCTTCCAGTATATCTGCATGGTTGAGAAGCGCGGTCTCTATTTCGGCGAGTTCGATGCGGAAGCCGCGGCGTTTTACCTGACGGTCGAAGCGGCCGAGATAGGTGTAGCTACCAGTGGAGTCCAATTGAACGCGATCGCCGGTGCGATAGAACTGACGGCCGTGCAGGCAGACGAAGGCTCGGGAGGTCTCCTGCGGATGGCCCCAATAGCCGCTCATGAGAGAGTCGCCGCCAGCGAGGAGTTCGCCGGTAGCAGGATCGACGGTGATCTCGGCATAGGGACAGGGTTGGCCGATGGGAAGTGGGCTGGCGCCGTCAAAGCCTGTAGGGACAGGATGCCAGGTGACCACATTAGTCTCAGTGGGGCCGTAGAGATTGGCGCAGAGCGCATGCGGGACCGCGGTCTGCAGGCGGACGACATCGGGCGGCGAAAAAACCTCACCGGCGAAGAGGATGAGGCGCAGATCGGGATAGGTATAGTCTGCAAACCGGCCACGATGCAACATGCCCGAGAGGATGGAGGGTACGGAGTACCAGCAGGTGATGCGTGCATCGCGGATGAAGGTGGTAAGGAAGCGCGGCATCCACACGATATTGCTGGGAACGAGGACACAGGCAGCACCGGTGAGGGCCATGTTGAAGATATCGAAGGTGGAGAGGTCGAAGCCGAGAGGCGAAGGGCAGGCGATGCGGTCCGCTGAGGTGATGTGGAACTCGCTGGCGGTCCAGTGGACGAAGGTGGCGATGGCGCGATGGGAGAGGACGACGCCTTTGGGTTGACCGGAAGAGCCGGATGTAAAGAGGATCAAGGCGGGATTGGGGTCATCGATGACGGGCAATGAATCTGGAGATGCCGGAGATTCCGGCCACGGAAGGAACGTGCCGGTGCGACTGTCCGTGATGCGCGGGGGGCAGGTATCGCCGTGGATGACGAGACGGGCAGAGCACTCAGCTACTACGGATTCGATACGCTCAGCAGGCCACTGGGGATGGATGGGAACGCAGATGGCTCCGGCGAAGAGCGTAGCAAAAAGTGCGATGATGGCATCGGTCGTCTTGGGAAGTACAAGAACGATGCGATCCTGTGGAACAACGCCGAATTCCACAAAGCGGACGGCGAGCGATTGAGCTTGGGCGAGCAGTTCGCTGAAAGAAGTTACACGGTCTTCTTCCATGATGGCCGGAGCAGCCGGCGAAGCCGCAGTGGTATGTGCGAGCCATGCGCAGAGCGAATCTTTACTGGGCGCGGGCAAGGGTGACTCCCCAGGTGAAACCGATGCCGACAGATGCGAACAGGAGCAACTGGCCGGGATGTATAAGGCCGTCGCGTTGCATCTCAACATAGTTAATGACGAGGTCGCTGGCGAAGGTGTGGCCGAAGTCGGCCATGGGAGTCAACGGGAGGTCATCTTCAGACAGGCTAAGCATGCGGCGAAAACCATCGCGGTCACGGTGGCTGATATTGGAATAGATAAAGTGGTCCACATCGGAGATGCTGAGGGATGACGCTGCCAGAACTTTATGGATGAGCCGGAAGAGGTTGAGATAGTAGATCGGCATCACCTTGTTCTCGATGCTGAGCGCATCAGCGATGAGTTTGACGCTGCCGTTGATGTGGTTCAGGGAGATGGCTTGATGCAGGTGGCCGAGCGATGTGGTTTCCACGCCCAGCAACGTGGGGCCGTGGCCGTTGCGACGCAGAATAACAGCGCTGGCGGCGTCGCCCTGCACCGTGATGGGAAGCAGCGAGCGATTGCCAGGGGGCGCGGTATCGCCAGTGACCAGCACGGCGGTCTGAATGCTATTGTCCATGCTCATCCAGCCGAGGGCGGTTTTGATGGCAAGGTGCAGCGCGGCGCAACCGCCGGCCTTGAAGCTCAGGTTGACGGCGGTCTCGGCGCCAAGTTCTGCGCTGAGGCGATGTGCGAACGATAACGACTGCGTATTTTCGCCAGGGAAGCTGCTGAAATCGAGGATGAGATGGATGTCGCGCGCCTTGATGCCTGCATCTGCAATGGCCTGCGAGGCGGCCTGTAGTACGAGATTGTAGGGCTGGGTGTCGGCGTCACAGACGCGGACGCTGGTGAGACCGAGACCGTCCACTGCCTTTTGCCGGGCGAGAGAAGGGAGTGGTTCAAGGGCAGCGGTAACGCGCGTATGTTCGCGGCGCAGAATTTCATCCACCATCTCCATACCGGAGGGAACGGCGTAGGCGGCAGATGCAATGCAGGCATTCAGGTTCATTGCAACTCCAGTAAAAGCGTGGCGAAGCCGCTGTCGCCTGAGGTGGCCAGCATGAGAGCCTTGCCTTTGGGTGGATTGCTGCTCAGCGCGAGGATAAGGTGGAACAGGCCGCCGGAATCTGCAAGGCCCGCGGCAACCGGCTGTGCGGCAAGAATAGCGGCGGCAGGATTGGTAAACTCCCGGGCCATGCACGCAGCAGAACCGGTGATACAGGGCGCACCGCTTCCGGCGCATATGGTCAGATTGGGGATGGAACTGCCAAGCATCTGTTGGATAGATCTATGCGGTGTACCGCCATTAGCCCAGCGTCCATCCAGCAGGGAAGCGTAAGAGCGCGATGTTGAACTGCCGGATGGCTGCAAAACGCAGGCGACGACGCCTTCGCTGGGTACAAAGCCGCGTGTGGCGGAGAGTGGTACATCGTGAAAGCACGCAGGCGAAAGCAGGTGAGCCGCCTCATACCACTCGTAGACTGCCTGGGTGAGAGTGTCGCCGGAAAGAACGAGAGCCAGGTCTGCCTGATTGTGACGCAGCAGCGAGGCGGCATGAAGCAAAGCGCATTCAGTGGCAAAGCTCTTGCAGCCGATCGTGAGATTGGGCCCCTGCAGACCATGGAAGAGCGCCACGTGGCTGGCCGGGGCGTTGGCCAGTGTTTCAGGGAAGGTGATGGGATCGGTACCGGACCAGCCGTTGACCGCAGCACTCTGGTAGAAGGCTTCGGTGAGTTCAACACAGCCAAAGCCGGTGGCGAAGACTACCGCAACGCGGGTGCGGTCCAGTTGGGTGAGATCGATGCCTGCATCCTGTAGTGCAAGTGATGATGCGACCATAGCCCAGGCTGAGAGGCGGTCAAGGCGACGGGTCTTGAGGCCGGGAACAATGGCGGCGGGCTGGAACGGTTCGACGAGGAATGCGCGACGCAGGCCGCTGGTCTCCCAGGCAGTAATAGGCGAGGGTTCAAGTACACGCGGAGGAATCAGCCCTGCGAGCGGGCCAAAGGGACTGACGGATCCGAAGCCGGTGATGGCTGGAGGCTGCATGGTCATTGGTGGGCGCTCCCGAAGATGAGGGCCGCATTGCTGCCGCCGAATCCGGCGGAGACGGACATCGCCAGTGGAAGCGTTTGGCGGCGGACGCCGCCGAGGAGCCAGTCAATGCCCGAACTTTCAATCGGAGTGGTGAGACGCAGGGTGGGGAAGAGAGCGCCGCAGCGAATTGCGGTGATGGTAATGGCGGCTTCGAGCGCCCCGGCTGCACCGAGGCAGTGGCCGAAGTATGACTTGGTGGAGGAGACGGGAATGGGCAGGCTGCGGCCATGAAAGGTGGTCTCATAGGCGTGCGTCTCGGCAATATCATTCAATACTGTACCAGTGCCGTGGGCGTTGACGTAGCCGATATCTTCGATACTGACCTCGGCCATCTGCATGGCACGGGTCATGCAAAGAGCAAGACCGCTTCCTTGCTTTTGTGGCGCGGTAGGGTGCGAGGCATCGTTGGTCATGGCCCATCCGCGGAGTACGGCAAGGATCTGAGCGCCACGGGCAGTTGCTCCGGCGAGAGTTTCAAGCACCAGGACGGCAGAAGCTTCGCCAAGATTGAGGCCCTTGCGATGCTGGTCAAAGGGGCGGCAGGGCTGCGAATCGAGCGCCTGCAAGGAACTGAAGCCGCTGGAGGTGAAGGGGCAGAGCGCATCGCTGCCGCCAGCGAGGATGATAGGGGCAGCTCCATCGAGCAGCATGTTGGCGGCGAGGGCAATGGCCATTGCGCCGGAAGCGCAGGCGACCGATATGGCACAGGTAGGCCCGTCGATGTTGAGATGCTCTGCAACCGATGCGGCAACACGCGCCACGGGATACGTGGCGGCACGCAGCAGACCGCCATCGCGGTACCAGGCCGCCGGATTCTGTGCGATAGAGGGATCGATTTCAGACAAGCCGGCAACTGTGTTGGCCATGACAACGCCGGCTTGCTGGATGTCCACTCGATTGAGGTTGAGGTCGGCGACCGCATCGCATGCCGCCACGACGGCAAGACGGTCGGAACGCGAGTGGTGCGAACTGGAATTACCCACAAGGAGAGGCAGGCCGCTGACGCGAGCAATCGCACCGTCGAAGCCGGGATAGAGGTCCGTGGACGAAGCCAGACAGCAGGTGCCGGATAACAGGCCGGCCTGTAGACTGGAGAGCCCTACACCGTAGGGGCTGACTACTCCGATGCCGGTAACCACGATGGTTGTATGGGGACTAGTCATGCGGATTCACCGGCCAGAAATCAAAGAAGTTGACCCATTGATCATAGTGAATCGCGGCCTGATCATGAAGAAAGCGAACAGCCTGAGATAGGCCAGCGCGGGCGTTGCCGTCGCGATCGTGCGTGGATGGCGACGGGAAGATGGGATCGCCGAGAAGTACGCGATAGCGCAGCCAGCCGCGGCGGATGACGAAGCCAGGCAGCACCGGCGCGCCCGACACCTGCGAGAGCAGAAATGCTCCGAGCGGGAAAGATGCGGGCTCTCCGAAGAAGGGGAGTACGGCGCTATGGCGCGGGTGATAAACACGGTCGCCCTGTATGGCTACGATTTCATTGCGGCGCAGGGCGTGCATGAGCTCGATGGTGGCCTGCGCGCCATTTGAGAGGTCGACGATGCGGAGGCGAGTGCTGGCCATCCTGTCTCGCAGCAGTTTCTCTGCTGGCGAATTTTCGACTACACGCGCTACATTGACGGTGCGGTTGTGCAACTCCAGCAGGCGCGAGGCGATCTCGGCATTGCCTAGATGAGCGGTCCACACAATGAGGCCGTTACCCGCGGCGAGACATTGATCAATGACCGCGGCACCGCGTTCGGGATCCACCAGCATGGCGAGCAACTGCTGATGGCTGGCCTGCGGAACATAGCAGTAGGAGACCATGAGATCGCAAAATGAGTAGAAGACACGATAGACCTTCCACTGCAGGGCGAGGCCGCCGAGACCGGATACACGGCGCAGATTGCGGGTTACCGCGCGGCGCTCGCGTGACAATAGGAGGTAGAAGACCAGTGCGGTCACCCATGCAATAGGCGGTTGAATAAAGTGTGGCAGCCAGGGCATGACCCAAAAGACGAAACGGTGAAGCTGAATATTGTGGAAGCGGTGATGATACCAGCGCGTCAATTGTCACCTGCCATCGTGAGGTCGTGGAGATGGTGAATCACGCGACGTTTGAGCACAGAGTACATGTGGGTGATCTCGGTGTCTGTGTAGCCGATGGAGTGCAAGGTTTGAATGGCATCGCCAACTGCTGTGGGATTATTCATGCCGAAGCGGCGGTGGTATTCAAGCTGAATGTCGTTCATGTCGTGCTTGGATAGAGTGGGCGTCCCCATGGGCATGTCGTTATAGGAGAAGCGGCTGGTAAGCTCCACGCGCTCGGCATCCCAGCCGGCCTCAATCGCCTGCTGATTGATCTCGCAGCCAGGAAAATAGCGGAGGCAGAAGTGATAGGGCAACAGCGACGGCTTGGGCAACTGGGCAAGGTAGTCGAGAGTCTGCTGCGCAAGCGCTCGCGTCTCCGTGGGAAAACCGTACATGGTGGAGATATTGACGGCTACGTTTTTGCTTTGGGTATACGCAATGATGTGGCGCGCCTTGTCGAGATTGAGATGCTTTCTTACGAGGGTCTGAATCTCCGGTGCTGCGGACTCGACCGCGTAAGTGAACCATACGGCGCCAGCCTGGATAGCGCGGTCAACGAACTGCTCGGTGGTGATGTCAGCGCGCAGGCCGTTGACGAAGTACAGCCGCAGCTTGAGGTCTGCCGCGAGGATCAGGTCGAAAAGGTCGAATGCGCGTTGCGGATCCACGTTGAAGATGTCGTCAACGATGTAGAAGTCCGCGATGTTGTGGTGGTGGTACAGTTCGGTAATCTCCCGAAAGATATTGGCCGCGCTACGCAGCCGCATTCCCTTCCAGTGGGTAAAGCAGTAGGTGCAATGGTAGACGCAGCCGCGGCTGGTAAGCAGCACACCCTGGCGGCGGTGGTTGTAGGCGTAGCTGAGTTGGCACTGATAGAGATCGAGATCGATGAGATCGTAAGCGGGAAAGGGCAGGGCGTTGATGTCTGAGATTGGAGGCTGGTCAGCGTTTTCAGTGACGCCGCCGGCAGTACGGTAGAGGATGCCCGCGATGGTTGGGAGTGCCTCGCCGGAGAGCAGGTTGACGAAGACCTGCTCTCCTTCGCCTTTGACGGCTAGCTGAAGCTCAGGAACCTCGTCAAAGAGGCGGCTCTTGTAGGCTTTGACGATGGGGCCGCCAGCGATGAGTGTGGCCGCGCTGTGGCGGCTGACGAGTCTGGCGATCCGCTGCAGTTCTTCGAGAAAAAAGGCAATACAGCGAACGCCCACAATGTCTGGTTGAAACTCATCCAGGATGCGGAGAAAGCTTCGATCATCCGGGCAGGAGAGAGACGACTCGACAATGCGGAGCTCAACGCCGGGCATGACACTTCGCGTAAAGGCAGCAAGATACATGAGCCCCAGAGGAGGGACGTGCATCTCATAAGGCATATTCGTGCCCACCCACTTGCTCATGTTGTTGCACTCGACCAGCAGTACCCGTTTGGGGTTCGCTCTCAGTCCAGTGGCCATGACGGAACTTGCTCCTCGAGTGCTCAGGTTAGGGCCGTTGCGCGATCTTGGCTTCGATAGCTGTAGCCAGGGAATGGATGGATTGCCAGGCAGAGGCATCAAATTCACCATCGACAAGCTTGATGCCAAAGTGCCGCTCAATCTCAAGGATGAGTTGAAGAATGTCAATGGAATCAATTTCGAGCTTGCCGTCCAGCAGTGGCTCTTCGTCGCTCAGGTCGGCAGGCGACATATGCTTAATCCGCAGGCCACTGATAATCAGCGACTTAAGCTCTTCTTTCACGTTTGTCATCGGGGGTGTACCTCCACTATAAATCATGGTCATCGAACCAGGTGCAGCGCACCGGTTGCATTGAGAAAGCCACGGCAGGCATAGCCGACGGGGTCAAGAAGAACGGTTCTTCCGGAGAGAAGTTCGCGAACTGGCCGGCCGCGGTGGTGGGCGATCTGCCGGTAGTGGGCGATAAAGTACAGTACGCGGAGGAAGAGCTTCCAGTCCAGGGGCGCGTGGAATGTAGGCGTGATGAGAGGCACGGCGTGGCCGGCTTTCACCTCTGCTGCGAACTCCTCATAGCCGGTCGCATTGGTGACGGAGAGTACCGAACTGGCGAGCAGGAGATGGCTATCGCCGCCGCCGACAATGGGCTTGCTCGCGTACTGCGCCAGTTGGAGTACGCAGTCGTTCTCCTGCCGGCTCCGCATACCATTGTACTCAAGAGCATGAATAGCCCAGCCGTAGCGGCTGAGAAACTCGCTGGCTGGCGGTTTGCGATGTTTATCTCTGCCCCACGGAACCAGAGGGTGATTGAACACTACCAGGCACTCGCTCGCCCGCAGAATTTCGAAGAGGTCGTCGAGCCGTTGTTCGCGGGCTGCAGACTGCAAGCATGCATGGAGCTGGGCGGCATTAGACTGGGTGAATCCAGTGATGCCGAGATGGAACAGGTAGTCCTCAAAGTAGATGGAGAGCTCTTCGCCCAGTGGATTGCGTTGCGCGGCTTCAGGATGTTTTTGCAGAAGCTCGATGCTGCCCCCGATCTCATCGTGATCGGTGATGGCGAGATGCACGCCGTCAAAGCCGAAGGACTGAACGTTGGAGGATTCCATGCGAAAGACATCATCCACTGATAGCGGTGAGCGGTAATAAAGATCTGCATAATCAAGGGTTTGCAGTGATGCGAAGCCGAAGGCTGCACGGAGGATGCCCTGGAACGGGCGCATAAAGCCCAGTTTTACCACTTCATTGAGAAATCCCATGTTTTCAATGGAATGGCTGGAATGGTTATGAGGAGAGACTGCGAAGGCAAACTGCTGGCCTGGAGTGGGACAGGATCGGTACGCGTAGTTTTCGATCACCCAGCAGCCGGAATTGTTCATAGGAATGGCTCTCCCTGCCGAAACTACAATTCGTGTAGATATCCGGCCTATGCCCAGATGAGCATGCGGCAGACAGCCTGAATCTGGATTGTCGCAGGCGGAGCACAAGGTAACCCGTGACGCACGTCACAAAACATGAGCGGTAGGACGGCTACGCTCAGGCAGTAGCCTCTGTAGAGACACGTCTGGACTGATGGAGTGAAGGCTGGAAAGGATGGCTAGGTGCACCGCCCAGCATAAAGTCCAGGTCTCCTGCAATCGGGTGGGATGAAAGAGTGACTGCATCCATGCAATACGACAACCAATGTGCCGGGGATCTTCTGCCTTCGAGCGCGGAGGGGATGGCCGTGCGTATAGCCACAGAGAGATTACGTCTGAGGCAGGCAGCGGGGCTGTGTAACGCGCCGGTAGAGCATTTTCACCGGCCGAAGGAGCGGCCGTTCACCGCGGAGGAGCGTGAGAGGGTGACGGTACTCTTCGGAGGCTTCACCTGGAAGCACGAGCGATTGATTGCCGCAATCCTGCGTGGTAGTGGCTACAAGTGCGAGATGTTGCCGAAGCCTGACGTCACCGCATTCGCGTATGGCAAGGAGTATGGCAATAACGGCCAGTGCAACCCCACCTACTTTACCATTGGCAACCTGATACGGCATCTGCGGACGCTGGAGGAGCAGGGCTTATCGAGGGAGAGAATTGTGGAGGAGTATATCTTCTTCACGGCGGGATCGTGTGGGCCATGCCGCTTCGGGATGTATGAGTCAGAGTACCGGCTGGCGCTGGAGAATGCGGGTTTCCCCGGATTCAGGATTGCGCTGTATCAGGCTGAGGAAGCCGTGAAGGCTGCCGCGGAAAACCCAGGCCTGAAGCTCACGATGGACTTCAATCTGGGCGCGCTCAATATGCTGAACCTGGGTGACGTAATCAACGATCTTGAGTACCGCATCCGGCCATATGAGGTGGTTGCGGGAGCAACCGATGCGGCAGTTGAAGAGGTGGTGGATCAACTCAGTGACTTTCTGGAAAAGCGCAGGTGGTTCGAAATTGAGGAGCGCGCTCCCAAATGGTTGAGAGGATGGCTGCCCCGGCATAAGTGGCTGAAAGGCACGCTGAATACGGCAGGAAAGATTAGCGAACACCTGTACAGTAAGGAGTTCGCAGACAGGATGTACCGGGCTCGTGCACGGCTGAATGAGGTTGAGGTGGACCACCTGCGAGTGAAGCCGCTGGTCAAGATCGTGGGCGAGTTCTGGGCCCAACTCACCGAAGGCGATGGCAACTTCAATATGTTCGCGTTCCTGGAGCAGGAGGGAGCGCAGGTGCATGTAGACCCGATCGCGGGCTGGATTACCTATTTGCTGTACCAGGCGCGAGCGGGCACAGAGGTAAAGAAAGACCTGGACCTGCCACATCCCGATGCCAACTGGTGGGAGTGGAAGAAGCTGTTGGCTAACAACTGGAAGTTTCGCAAAAAATGGCTGCTGCTGGGGTTGAGCGAAGGCATATGGAGCCATCTGTTTGCTCGTACAGTGCGCCACCTGGGTAATGTAACCCCGAAGCTAATTTCCCAGCGTGAGTTGGCACGGATGGCACACCCGTTCTACCACTCATTGGCTCGTGGTGGCGAAGGACATCTGGAAGTGGGCAAGAACGTGTATTACACCACGAACCGTTTATGCCACATGGTGCTGGCGCTGAAACCCTTTGGCTGCATGCCATCCTCACAGTCCGATGGCGTGCAGTCGGCAGTGGTGAATCGCTTCAGCGAGATGATATTTCTGCCTATCGAGACTTCAGGTGAGGGAGAGATCAATGCGCACAGCCGTGTGCAGATGGCGCTGGGCGAGGCACGCATCCGGGCGAAGGAGGAGTTTGAGCAGGCGCTGGAGAGCACAGGCAAGGATTTAGCGGCGGTGCGCGAGTATGTGGACCGGCATCGCAGCTTGAGAAGTCCGTTCTACCCGGTTCCGCGCAGCAGCGGGATTGCAGGAGTTGCAGCAAACTTCGTATTGCACGTCAGCAACCTGATGGATGGCAAAGCCCGGCCGTGCAGGCTGCCAGACGAGATCGAACGGAGATGCTTCTGAACTCGAAGCCACAACACGAGAGCGTCTTAGCCGCACAGCGAGGCGTAACCGGCATCCGTTACTGTGTAGGTCTTGATGTCGGGTCAACGACGGTGAAGGCCATCGTGGTGAAAGCTGGAAGTGACGAGATTGTGTGGCGAGACTACCAGCGCCATGAAACGCGTCAGACAGAGAAGCTGCTTGAATTCCTGAAGTGCATGGAAACGGAAGCGGGGATAGCGCCCCGCAACTGCCGAATATTCATTACCGGCTCCGGCGGAAATGCAATCAGCTCCCTCATTGGCGCGAAGTTTGTGCAGGAAGTGAACGCGGTAGCCCTGGCGGTGGAGAGGTTGCATCCAGAGGTGAACTCGGTCATTGAACTGGGCGGGCAGGACGCGAAGTTCATCCTCTTCAAAGAGGATTGGAAGAGCGGCCACCGGAAGAAAATCTTCTCGATGAATGACAAGTGTGCAGGCGGCACGGGCGCAGTGATTGACAAGATCGCAGCCAAGCTGAGGATTCCCATCGAGGAACTGGGACGGCAACAGTACAACGGGATTAAGCTTCATCCAGTGGCGGGCAAGTGCGGAGTATTCGCGGAGACTGATATCAACAGTCTGCAAAAGCAGGGTCTGCCGACGAACGAGCTTATGGCATCGCTGTTTGATGCCATCGTGTTGCAGAATCTGACGGTGCTGACGCGCGGTCATACGTTGCAACCGCACGTTCTGTTATTGGGTGGGCCCAATGCGTTGATCCTCGGCATGCGCGAGGCATGGCAGCATCATCTTCCGCTGCTATGGAAGGAGCGCCGCGTGACCTTGCCGGCCGGCATGGCTCCTCAGGAGATGATCAAGACCCCGGGAGACGCACTATACTTCGCTGCAATCGGTGCCGTGGAGTTTGGCAGAAGTGAGAGTGAGGGTACAGGGTGCTACTTGGGTCGGAGCGCGTTGGAATTGGCCATCTGCGAAGGGCGTCGTGGGCAAACTGCTACCTTGGGCAGCCGCGGATTGAGCACATGCGCAGAAGAGTTGCAGGAGTTCAGGGATAGGTATGCATTGCCAGCCTTCGTTCCGGCGACGTTTGAGCGAGGCGAACAAGTTAAGGCCTTCATCGGACTGGATGGCGGCTCAACCTCAACCAAGGCAGTGCTGCTGTCAGAGCAGCGCGAGGTTCTGGCCAAGGCCTATCGGCTATCAAACGGAAATCCTATCCAGGACTGCATGGAAATTCTGGAGGACCTACGCAAACAGGTGGAGACGCAAGGTGGCGCAACACTGAAGGTGATGGGCGTAGGCACGACGGGATACACAAAGGACACACTGCAGCGAGTGCTGCACGCCGACGTAGCGCTGGTCGAGACGGTGGCGCATACGGAGTCTGCTCTGCACTTTTTTACAGACCCGCAGGTGATTGTGGACGTCGGCGGGCAGGACATTAAGTTGATCACGTTGCGCGATGGCTGCGTCCAGGATTTCAAGCTGAACACACAGTGTTCCGCAGGGAATGGATATTTTCTGCAATCTACTGCGGAAGGGCTTGGCATTGCAGTGGACGAGTATGCGGAGACTGCATTTCGTGCGGAAAGAATGCCTGTCTTCGGCTATGGGTGCGCGGTCTTCCTCCAATCGGACATCGTCAACTTCCAACGCCAGGGGTGGCGGACCGAAGAGATACTGGCAGGGCTTGCAACTGTTCTACCGCGGAATGTGTTTCTGCATGTAGCAAAGGTGCCGAGTCTGGCGGCGCTGGGTACACGATTCATTCTGCAGGGAGGCACACAGAACAACCTCGCGGTAGTGAAGGCCGAGGTGGACTTTCTGCGCAGCAGCTTTCGTGGTACGGGGATAGCTCCGGAGATTATGGTGCATCCGCATTGCGGCGAAGCGGGGGCAATCGGCGCGGGTATAGAGGCGATTCGCAGGTGGCAGGGCGGACACGTGACGCGATTTATCGGCATGGAAGCGGTACGCAACATTCGCTACCGCATCACGCGCAACGAGGAAACGCGCTGCAGCTATTGCAAGAATGCGTGCCTGCGAACCTTTTTGGACATTGAGACAGGAGAGGGGGAGGAGGGTGAGCAGCGCATCATCATTGCCTCGTGTGAAAAAGGTGCAGCGGAAGATCTGGTCATGATGCGCGGCATCCGGAACGGCATTGCGGCAGTGAAGGCAGCGAATCCCAATCTGATAGAGATGGCTGAGCGAGAGGTGTGGCATTCTCGTCACCCGGAGATCGTATCCGATCATTTACCGGCACGGGCCTGGACAAAGGCCATTCGCAGTCGTGTGGTACGGATGGAACAGCGCGGGCATCTGCGCATTGGCATGCCGCGCGTACTCAACATGTATGCATACGCGCCACTGTTTAGCGCATATTTTGAGAGCCTCGGCCTGCGACCGGAAAACATCGTGTACTCGAAATTCACCACGGCGGAGATGTATCGCACGGGTTCTAGCCGTGGGTCGATAGACCCATGCTATCCATCAAAGATCGCCATCGCTCATGTGCATGATCTGTTGCTGAAGCAGAAGAAGCCTTTGAATGCGATCTTCTTTCCGATGTTTGATGTGCTGGCATCACCGTTGACTAATACGCGTGCTAACAATGCATGTCCCACGGCATCCATCACGCCGGAGACAGTAAAGGCGGCCTTCACCAAGGAGAGCGACTTGTTCGCGGAGCATGGGCTCTGCTACGTCAACCCGCTCGTCAATCTATCGCAGCGCGCACTGTTCGCGTGTCAGATGTTTGATGCCTGGGCTCCAATGCTAGGCCTTTCCCGGGAAGAAAATGAGCGCGCGATAGAAGTTGGTTATCGGGAACTCGCAAAATTTGAATCAGATATTCGCACGCGAGCCCGCGAGGTATTGGAGCAGTTGGAGGCGGAAGACAGGCTGGGCATTGTGATGCTGGGGCGGCCATATCACCACGATTCGGGCATCAATCACGAAATTATGGAACAGTTTCAGCGGCTGGGATATCCCATCTTTTCGCAGAGTACGCTGCCGATGGATGAAGACTTGCTGGAGCGGTTGTTTGGCGATGAGGTGCGCGCTGGTGCGATTCATCATGCGCTGGATATATCGGATGTGTGGAAGACGACCTTCTCTGCCAGTTCAAACCACAAACTATGGGCCGCCAAGTTTACTGCCCGGCATCCTGGCCTGGTGGCAATCGAGATCTCCAGCTTTAAGTGTGGGCACGACGCGCCAATCTATAGTGTGATCGAGCAGATTGTGGCGCGTTCGGGGACTCCGTACTTTTCCTTCAAGGATATGGATGAAAACTGTCCAGCCGGAAGCATCAAGTTGAGGATTGAGACGATTGATTACTTTCTCAGGCGCTACCAGGAGAGACGCGCGCAGCAGAAGAAGAGCGAGGCGGAAATCGAGATCCAGGTAGCAGAGTACGAGCGTGGATTGCAGGAGAAGCAGGGCCGTGCATATGAGGCGGAACAATATGTGCAGGGTGAATGACAGACGCGTTGCGTTATTTGGAATCAGCGGGAACTTTGTATTCGGCCAGGTAAGCCTGTGGGTTCATCAACTGTTGGGAACGGGCGAGAATTCTAGCGAGGTGGCCGATGTGAAGCAGGTCGACATGCCGCAACCATTTCCACCACTTCTTGCGGCCCGCGGGATTGAGCACCGTGCGCCGCCAGGTTTCACAGTAGAGCTCAAAGAAACGCTCGACGGGCAAGCGAGGCTTCCAGAGCAGATGATGCAGATCGAATTGACTCCAATCGTCGACCTTGAGTTGAGCCTTGCTGCTCTTGAAGTATTGTGTGCCGGGAAGCGGGGTGAGGAGGGTGAAGCCGACACGGTAAAGCTGATGGGCTTCGATGAACTCCCACAGTTCGAGAAAGTTGTCTTCAGAAAAATCGGGGTCGATGATGAAGTTGCCGGTTACGCCAAAGCCGCACTCGCGCGCCGTGCGCACAGCATCCAAAGTCTTGGAGATATCTGTTCCCTTGTGCAGAGCGTCGAGCCCTTTGCGGGTGGGCGATTCGAAGCCAAAAAAAATGTCGAAGTTCTTCGCCAGAGGACGCCACATGCGCAGCAGGTCTGGGTTGGCGCTCACAAGGTCAACGCGGGATTGTACGAGCATCCAGTTTTTGCGCTGCCTGGAGGCAAGCAGTTCGCGCGCCAACGCCCCGCTTCGGTCCGGGTTGGACCAGAAGAGGTCGTCGATGATGAAGAGATTTTTTCCGGTCTGTTCGAAGTCTATGCGGACATTGCGCATTGCATGATAGCGGCACGAGCCTTTATAGAACTGCCACACAGAGCAGAACTTGCAGTGGTGGTGGCAGCCACGTGCCGTTTCCAGTGTCCACACCGGCATGTAGTTCAGGCAGACGTAGTGCTTGCGATACTGGCTGACGGCAGAGCGGTCGGGGCAGGCAACGCCAGAGAGGTCGAGCCACTCGGTCGCATCGCCGGTAGAAGCGAAGCCTCCATTCTCCGTAGGCAAAAGCAGACCTGGAACATCAGAGAGCGGTGTTCCGCGGGCCAGCGCATCACCCAATGCTGGCATGACGCTCTCTCCTTCCCCGGTGCAGATTGCATCGATTCCGCGAGCCTGCAGCAATGCATCTGGATAAGAACCGATGGCATGGCCTCCAACGGCCACAAAGATAGCGGGGTCGAACTCCTTGAGTTCGAGGGCAAGTTGCAGGGTTGCGGCTACATCGAGGATGTGGACGCACGAGATACCCACGACCTGCGGCCGCTGTGTCTTGACAAGCAGTGCAATGCTGCGGCGTTCGAAATTCATATCGACGACTTGAACCACATGCCCTTTGGCTTTCAGTGCCGCAGAGATGTATTCAAGCCCGAGCGGCTCCGTGCGAAAGAAGGGCGCGAGCCCGAAGTGGGCAGTGGCGTTGCGCGGTTTAACGAGCAAAACTCTCAAGTGGGACCTGTACCTTGTTTCTCAGAGCACAGAGACGCCAGTTCGAAGCTGAACCGGCGTTACAAGCGCAATGTGCTCAAAATGGTTTCTCAGAGCTTAACACTTCATGGTCATATCGCACCACACGGCAGAGTCCACGCAGGTTGACTATTGCCAGGAAAGGAATGAGAGGAACGATATGACGCGAGCTGTGATCTTCTGCTTTCTGTTTGTTGCAACGAACGCATCCCTGGTTCTGTTGTACCCATTCAGCCTGCCGCGATTAGCGTTGGCAGCTCTGCTTTATGCAGGCGGAACCGGATGGATGCTCCTCCTGCTCTTTCATCCGCGCAACCAGTGGTTGGTAGCCAACCGCTCCCAGGTGGAGGGGGATGGTTGTGTGGCCCTGACGTTTGATGATGGCCCCGATCCTGTGGACACGCCCAGGCTGTTGGACATGCTTCGGGAGAAGCAGGTGAAGGCGACATTCTTTGTCGTGGGGAAACGTGCAGACAAGCATCCGGAGATCGTGCGGCGCGCATGGGATGAGGGACATCTGGTGGCGAACCACACTTATTCGCATGTATCGTTGTTCTGTTTTCTCTTGCCACGAAGGCTATGGGATGAGATTGAGCGGGGTGCGGAGAGCATTCATCGCATCTGCGGGTTCAGGCCGAAGCTATTCCGCTCGCCGGTGGGACTGCGCCATCCGATGCTTGGTTTATATCTGAAGCAGGCAGGGCTGGAGTACATCTCATGGCGCGTCCGGTCGTATGATACGCTTATCCAAAATCCCAAGGTGCTTGCATGCCGCATCCTGAACAGAGTCAGCAGCGGAGACATCATACTGCTGCACGATCGCCTGCCGGGAGGCGCTGCCCCCATGCTGGAGGCATTGCCCGGAATGATTGACGAGTTAAGAAAGCGTGGGTTTACGTTTGTACTTGCCGGATGCCGTGAGGAAGCCGGCGACAGGACCCTGAGGCTTAAGACATGCGAACTTGCGCGCTAATTCCGGCGTTCAATGAATCCCTTCACATTAGCAAAGTGATCGAGGGGACAAGGGAGCACCTTGAGACTGTGGTTGTGATTGACGACGGCTCAACAGACGGGACGATGGAGATTGCTCGGGCTGCGGGAGCGATTTGCCTTGCGTCCGAGCGCAACTGCGGTAAGGCGGCCGCTTTGCATCTGGGGATGCGCTATGCGCGTGAGCACAACTTTACTCATGTGGTGACATTGGATGGAGACGGGCAGCATCTGCCGGAGGATATTCCTGCCATGCTGCAAGTTGCGAAAGAGAGTGGTGCGGACCTGGTCATCGGAAGCCGGTCGTTTGAATATGCCACCATGCCACGCGCAAGATACTACTCCAATACGGTGGGTAGCCGTCTGGCATCGATGTTGGTGGGTTGTACCATCACGGACAGCCAGAGCGGATTCAGGCTTTTCCGTCTGGATAAATTGATGGGAACGAAGCTGCGAAGCAAGCGCTATGAGTTCGAGATGGAAGTGCTCATCAAGATGGCTCGGTCAGGCTGCAGCATCGCACATTCTCCCATTCACATGGTGTATGACAACGGTCGCGCTCGCTCCAAGATGAAGCCAGTGCGAGATACGGTGCGGATATGCCTGTGGTCACTGGCATATCGCTACATGGGGGCCTGAGATGAAATTGCGACGCTTACTATGCTGTGTGGCGGGGCTGCTTATGTTGCCGGGAGTATTGCATGCCCAGAGCGATGAGCTGCTGACGCACCTGTGGCAAGGAATCCAGCAGGCACAGCAGAAGGTAACCACCGCCTGCGGTACGGTGACTGAAACGCGTACTTCGAGGCTAATGGTGCGGCCCATGGTGCTGCATGGAAAGTTCTGCATGGAAGGGACCACAAAGTTCATGCTCGAATATTTTGCGCCGCATGCCATGCACATACGCTTCAACGTCGACTATCTGAACGTGAGTAGCGACGGGCAACCGGCGGAGGCATTTGAAATCGGCAATAGCGTGCGCCGCGCGCAGTCTAGCTTCAGCCGGGAAAACTCGATCGATAGGTTGAAAAAGGATTTCACCATCACCGTACAGGAGAGTGTCCGGGTTTATGAGATGAAGCTGGTACCGCGCTCAGAGAGATTTCGACGCCGGCTGAATTACATGGTGGTGAAGCTGGATAAGCGCGACTTTCTCCCCCGGTCGCTTGAGGTAGATGGCAAGAGTGGGGTAAACAGCGTATTTGCCATCGACATCACCACGGTGAATGCCACAATTCCGCAAGAGACCTTCACGGTGACCAAACCAAAATGATAGAGCGACGCGAGATTGAAGCGATGATTCCCCACCGTGCTCCCTTCCTGTGGATTGAGCGAGTGCTTGAACTGGAACCAGGGGTGCGTTGCATGGCTCTCATGCTGGTACAGGCGGATAACCCGATATTTGCGGGGCATTTTCCCGGCTGGCCTGTCTTGCCGGGGGCGCTGTTGATCGAGGCGACGGCGCAAACCGCTGGTGTAATGCTGGCTTCAGCTGCGGCACGGGGAGTCACGGGACGGGCGATGCTTGCATCCGTGAACCGCTTCAAGTTTCTCAAGCCTGTACTGCCGGGGGAAGAGTTGCGCATTGAAACCACGACTCTGACGTCAAGGGGCAAGATGGCTTGCATTAGCGGTAGCGTGCGCAGAGGCGAAGAGATTGTCGCCAGCGGCGAGCTGTCTGTGGTGTGTGACGGATGAGCGGTCCGGCACAGGAAGGTGCGTACGCGTGAAGAGAAAATTGCTGGCCCACGTGCGCCGTCTGATGGCTACGTTGCTGACGGAGCAGCTTACATTGGGTCGTATTGCGGCTGCAGTGTTCGTGGGGATATTTTGCGGCATTGTGCCAATTTACGGATTGCAGATGCTGGCTGCGTTGGGACTGGCGGTCGTTTTTCGGCTGAACAAGCCACTGACGCTGGCCTGCACCTTTGTGAACAATCCACTATTGCAGCCACTGCTGGTCGTGCTGTCGGTTGAGCTTGGATATCTTGCACGTACCGGGTCATTTCATGCATGGCATATCTCTGCACTGACGGGACCGCACCTGCGCGAAGAACTTACTTCCTGGGTGATGGGTAGCGTGATACTGGGCGTGCTTGTAGGAACTGCGGGAGCAGCTATCGCCGCGGCTTTAGTCGGATTGAGCAGGCTGGGTGATTCAGGCTTGCGCAAACAGTCTCTCTTTGTGCGGCAGATGTTTGCGCACAGCGCATCGTTTGATCGTGGCTTTGTTCGCTGGAAGTTACGGCTGGACCGAATCTTCAGCCTGCTTGCCGCCGAAGATCTGGGTTCCGGCACAGTCGTAGACTTGGGCTGTGGCTACGGCATGGCTTTGAGCTTTGCGGCATGTAGCGATACCTGTAGGCGCCTGGTCGGGTGCGATTTGAATGCGCATCGGATTGCCGTCGCGCGTGACGCCTTGAGCGCGATGAATGCGGAGGTGACAGTCGCCGACGTGCGTTGCTTCCAGATCCCGCCCGCAGGACTCATCCTGATCCTGGATGTTCTGCAGTATCTGCGGGCTGAGGAGCAAATTACATTGCTCAAGCAATGTTGTGCAGCGCTTCAGCCCGGCGGAAGGCTACTCTTTCGCGTCCATGATCTGGAGCACGGCCTGCGTTCCACCGTCACGATGGGCCTTGACCGGATGCTGTTCTGGAGCGAGCGCACGAAAACGCGGCCGTTGATGCTATTGCCTGAGCAGTACCGGAGCGTACTGGAGGATGCTGGCATGCAAGTTGAGACATATCGCTTCCGCAACCGTCTGCCACTTGCACATATACTGTTTCGCGTGAAGAGACCCTTGGTGGAGGCCGCGCCATGATGACTCGATGGATGCGGCAGGTGGGACGCCTGGTCATTGAACATCCGGGGATGGTGACTGCATTTACCGTGGTTGTGACGTTGTTTCTTTATGCAAATATTCATAAGCTGCGCACTAGTACGGACCTGACGGACATGTTCGGCAAGAACGACCCGCAGTGGCAGGCCGTGAGCCAAATGGGTAAGGAACTGGGCTATGGCAATCAGCTGTTTGTATTAGTGCAGGCTCCGAAAAACGGTACCGACTTTACCAGCGAGATGGAGGAGATAGCTGATCGGCTCACCACGGACATGCTGGCCAGCGGAAAATTCAAACAGGCACGAAGCGGCTTGCAGGAAGAAGAACTGCTCAACATCGTGCGTTATTTTAGCTGGAACTTTCCAGCGTTTGCACAGCCCGGGCAAGTGGAGGATTACCAGAGGCGTCTGGATCCGCAACAGATACACAGGAATGTGCAACAGGCTTCGACCAATCTGGTGACGCCGTTTTCAACGCTGGGAGCGAATTACTTTGTTGCAGATCCACTGGGCCTGATGGGGATAGCTGCACACGACAGTCAGGGACTCTCGCAGTTTGGCAGCTTCGATCTCACATGGGGCTCTGGAAACCGTTTTTTCAGCAAGGACCATACGGCCTTGCTGATCCTTGCCGAACCGAACCAGTCGGCCATGGACTATAAATTCGCCGGACAGGTTGTGCAGTGGACACGAGCAGACATAGCCGCGATCAGTTCGGAGCCCGCCTACCGCGACACTGGTGTGCGGACCATCGCTGCCGGAGCTTACGTTTATGCCGATGAGGACCATCGATTCATCGAGCGGAATATCCGCCGGGTCTCTCTGATATCGATTCTGGGCAACCTGGCATTGTGTCTGCTGGTCTATCCCAGCATCCCGCTTCTGATTTTGTCCGTGCTGCCCACTAGCCTGGGAATTCTTTGGACGACCGGCATAGCCAGCTTCTATCCGGGAGAGGTGAATCTAATCAGCCTGTCGTTCATCGCGATACTTGCAGGCCTTGGCGACGATCAGGTGGTGCATTTTTTCAACCGTGTTCCTCAGGAGTGGGCGAAGAAAGGCACCCTGAATGAGGCAGTCCTTCGCTCCTTCGAAACCACTGGTGCGAGCATCGTACTGTGCATTGTGACTGCGGCAGCGGCAACCGCCGCGCTTGCTGCATCGGGATTCAAGGCACTGGCGGAGTTTGGGTTCATTCTGACGGTTGGAATGTTCATGATGATGTTTCACACGTTGCTCACGATTCCGGCACTCATGCAGCTATGGAGGCGTCACTTTAAGCCGTCCGCACCGGGCACCATCACATTTCGCTTTCTGCCCAGTCTGGCAAAATACACCATTGATTTTGTAGAACGTCATTCCCGTCTGGTGATAGGTGCCGCGCTTGGGCTCTTCCTGCTCTCACTGGCCATGCTGCCGTCTGTCAGGATGGGAGGACGCTTTGCCATCGAAGGCAGCGATGACAGCCCAGCGATGGTGGCGCAGAATGCCTTGTCAGCGAAGTTTGGCATTGAAGGCAGTCCAAACATATTGCTCATATCTGGTAGCGAGGATGAGGCGCTGCTGCGCGCTGAAGAGTTGACGGCGGGGCTGGAGGGATATCGGCAGCGCGGAGCCATACGGGCGATCTACTCGCCAACGAATCTGCTGCCTTCAGCGCGCACGCAGGGTCGGCGGGCAGCTTCACTGAAATCGATTGATTTTGCCGCATCGGCCAAGGCGTTGCAGGATTCGTTACGCGAAGATGGGTTCAGAACGGATTTGCATAAGCCGTATCTGGATCGCCTGCGAAAGCTGGGGGAGGGGATGGAGCCGGTGACCCTGGAGTCAGCGGCACACTATCTGCCGGCTGGGTTGCTCGACAATAGCTTCCGCAGGGCGGCAGATGGTCGATATATAGCGGCGATTGCTTATTATGCCGCACGAACCAATGCAGCGCCGGCGGTTCCAGAGGCAGTGCTGGCTTCATGGAAGAGCCAATATGGCCCCTTCGTCGAGTTCTCGTACGAGAAGATTAATAGCGACATGCAAGGCCAGATTCTGCATGACAGCCGCAAGGCTTTGTTATGGACAGCCGCCGCAATCATCTTGATTGTGTACCTCACCTTCCGCAATCTGCGGATATCGCTGCTGGTGCTTATGCCGATTGTATTCTCCATCGTAGTGACTTTCGGACTGCTGCGCTTGTTTCGTCACCAGTTCAGCTTTATGTCGATTACTGCGGTTCCGCTCATCATAGGCATTGGAATTGACAACGGAATACACCTGGTGCGCCGCTACCAGGAGAGTAAAGACAACTGCATCTTTACGATTGCGCGTGCTTCGGGAGCCGCGCTGATCCTATCCAACATGACTACGATGATCGGCTTTGGGGCCCTGATGGCCTCAACCTTTGAGCCTCTCGCCGAACTGGGACTGGTCACCTGTATAGGCGTTGCGCTGTCTCTTGTGGGAGGATTATGCGTGGTTCCAGCCGCGATTTATATGGGAGAAACGCCTAAAAACGCATTGTGAGGCCCGTCACCATGATGCCGTCGGACGTTCGTGTATAGTTCTCTCAATTAATTCATTCAGAATCAGGTTAGCGTCGGCATTGAGATCAAATTTCAACGATGGAATTATCGATACGGTTGCCTCGCTTTGCCCGGAGTGTGGCAAGCCGGCAATGGCGACGATTTATGACCGGAACGGTAAGGTATACCAGCGTTCCGAATGCGGGTGCCATGAATCCAGCGGTGCCCTGATATTTTCTGACACAAATTTCTACCGGAAGCTGGATGAATGGAATAGGCTGATTTTTCCGGCTGCTGAACCGGCTGCTGTACCGCTCGCAGGGTGTGGTTGCAACGCAGCCGCAGGCAGCCAGAACGATCCGTGTCTGGCTGTCATCGATATCACGAACCGCTGCAACTTCAAGTGCCCGATATGCTTTGCCGAAGCGAACGCGGAGAGCAACAACTACATTCTGGATACGGAACTGGTTCGCTCCATGCTGCAATCGCTGGTGGATCGGCCGGTTCCATGCCGCAGCATACAGTTCTCCGGCGGAGAGCCCACGTTGCACCCGGAGTTTCCTAAGATCCTGCGAATCGCCCGCGATCTTGGGTTCACGCATATTCAGGCAGCCACCAACGGAAGCAAGTTCGTGGATGCGGATTATGCGAGGTTATGCGAGGATTCGGGGCTGCATACCCTCTACCTGCAATTCGATGGGATGAACGACGAGGTCTACCTGAAGATGCGGGGCCAGCGATTGTTAAACAAGAAAATCGCGGCTGTAAAGAACATCGAACAGACCAACATGCGTATCGTTCTGGTCCCGACAGTCATGAATTCTGTGAACGTGGACCAGTTGGGCCCAATCTTCCAGTTTGCGCTTGAGCATAGCAAATTTGTCACGGGCATCAGCATTCAGCCGGTGGCATACACGGGCAGGGTGGATCTTACCAACAGCGGTGCTGATCCCTTCAATCTGGCGGCAATGGCGCGTGAGTTTGGCGAACAGACAGGATTGACGCGCTTTCCGGATGACTGGCTTCCGCTGAGCTCGCTCTCGCTGCTCTGCCGGGCGATTGACCGGATGCGCAGCGATACGACAATTCCTCCAGCCAGCGACGCGCACTGTTCCATCGGAACTTTTTTCTACGTTGACGACAACAACAAGCCGTTCTGCCTGACCAGTTTTTTTGATTTCGAACGCTTTCTGCGTGGCATGAAAGACATAAAGCCGTACGCAGAGCAGGGCATGATTGAGCGGCAGATCTCAAAGCTTCGCCAGTTTGATCAGTTGTCAAAATGCCTGGACATGAAAAAAGCTCCTTCGGGTCTGACGTTCAAACGTCTGCTGCGCAGTATGGATGCGTGGGAGAACAAGACAGAAGGGCGCTCGGAGGGATGGGACCGCCGGGGTTTCAACGGCATTTTTGTCGCAGGTATGCACTTTATGGATGCCCATAGTTATAACCAGCGCAGGCTGCAACGCTGCATCATTCAGTACGTGGGTACGGATGGAAAGCTGGTTCCTTTCTGTAGTTATAACTCGGGCGCGAGGCTGCGCGAGGCCGAGGAGTTAGTCCGCATCGAACGCAGCACGCAGCAGGGCAACTAAGCGCTCACTGCTATGAACGGCCGCTGCAAACCGGGTTACCCTGACGGATTCATGGGTTATTGGAGATACAGGTATGCGGAAACTGCCAGACTCGTCGATGTCTTGCTTCATCCATGTAGAAAAATTACGAAGATTCGGCCTTCTTCTCATCGTTGGTGGCCTGATGTCCATACCTGCAACAGCGCAGGTGGGTCTGCCCAGGTCTGCGGTATCTATTGCTGTAGGGTCATTGCCGGCAGAATCGTGCGAGGGCGTGGGCAAGCTGATTGTGCTGCCGCCTGTGCAGCTAAACCTGGCAGAAGAGCAGGACAACGCTGAACAGTTTGCCGGGATATCTCAGATTCTTCAGAACCTGCCGGAGGGAACAGAGGCATGGTTGCATGTAAAGGTAAGCGCCGGCGGCTTGACCGGTCAGGAAACAGAGCGTCAGATCAACGATCGGGTGGATGCTTTTCTGGCACACGCTCCCCTCACGGAACACGCGGTTCGCGGACTGATCGTGGAGAGTGATGAACTATCCCTGGTAACGGATCAATTTGCTTTCGGATTAGTGCGACTGGGAATAGGCGCAAAGTCCACCCAGAGGGTGGTACGGCTTGCGTACGTGTTTGGGCCAGGATTCGTTGACCGCCATGGAGCCATTGTCAGCAAACTCGCGCTGTATGCTGACCTGTTGGGGACAACGTATACAGATTCCTGGCAGAAGGATGCCGCATGGATTGCTGAGCATGCGCTGAACCGGCCACTCATCCTGAAGGTGAATGGTGATGCAGCATCAGCGACGGCAGCGTATCTGGGTGCGGAACTTGCTGCTTCGGGTTCGTCCGCCGAAATGCTGTGGTCAGAGCCTGCTGATCGCTCGGCTGCCGAGAGAGTATGCACAATCAATAGCTTCATGGCCCATGCAATTGGCAGGGGCATGGTGCGGCTGGATTCAGGAGTTGCCCCGCTCACGCTGACGGCGGAAGGGATGACGGGAGATGAAACGCAATCCTTCGGCAGCGGTCAATCGCAGAATGTGGTGATGGTGGCGCATGTGCATGCAGGTGCCGGTCATCCCAAAAGCGTTACGCTGGAGGGCACAACTCCATTCGATATCCAGTGGTATGACCCAGCCGATGGTGCTCGCCTGCCTGTGGGAGAACGGGTAAAGACAGCAAAAGGATGGCAGCAAACCGTATTATGCAGCAGTGAGTATGTCCTGATCACTCTGCATGGGGAAGGCAGCGATGCCGCGGTCTATAACGCTGTGAATATCAAGACAGCATTCGATCTCAGCGTAGGAGAGGTTGTGGCCCGCTGGCAGCAGTACCGCGGGGCACAGAAGCAAAGGCTGGAAAATTATCAGGCCTCCAGCTTCATGAACCTCCACTTTGAAAACACCAACCTGGTTTCCGCCTTTGACATATCCATGGGGCTGAAACAGTTCTACAAACGTGCGGGCGCGATGGAGTTTGCGCAGAAGACGTTCTACGTCAACGGGGTAAAGTTTAGTAATAAGCATGCGTTTCCGCTGCCTCAACTCGAACCGGAAAAGGTTCTGACCCAGCCGTTGGAGCTGAAGCTTAGTGAGCACTATACATACACTCTTGAAGGGATGGAACGGCTCAACGGCGCGGCTTGCTACGTAGTGGCGGTGCAGCCTGGGGTGCAGGACGAGACTCTTTACAGCGGCAGGATATGGATTGATGCAACCACATTTCGCGAAGTGAAGCAGACATTGAGCCAGCGCGGCATCAAGAGCAATATCGTAGTCAACGTGGAAACACAGAACTTCGAGTTGGTCCCGGACGGTCGTGGTAACCAATTCAACCTGTTGCAATCCATCTCCGCGCAACAGACGCTGAATGCTGCTGGGCGCGATTTCCTGCTGCAAAGAACCATCCAATTCTCTGAGTACTCCATCAACAATCCGCAATTCGATGATGCCCTGGCGGTCGAACACAGCACGGACGACCCGATGTACCGGGATACCGATCAGGGATTGCGCGAACTGAGAAAGCAGCATGGGGAGCGTGTGTTGCAGCAAAGCAGCGAGACGCGGATTCGCTCTCTTGTCTCCGGCGCCATGTATGAAGGCACCTATAACTTCCCCATACCGTTCTTGGGCATCAGCATTGCGGACTTCGATTACCGGCACACAGGCGCGCAGCTCTCGACATTCTTTGCAGGACCGATTCTGGTCACAGACCTCTCAAAACAATACGGGAATAAATACCGTCTGAGCGGTGATCTCGCACTTTCCGCGCTCCCCGGAGAAAATCGCGTCTATGCAGCCAATATTGAGAACACCAGCGAAGCAGTATGGTCATGGGAGGAGGACACCGGGCTGCGCGCGACGTGGCAGGCGACTACTCATTTCAGTACGACCGCTTCAACATATCTCTCGTATCTCTTCTACCGTGCGACGAGCGACACTTCGAGCCAGTACGTGTTGCCGCGCAACGGCGTGAGCCTGCTGCCGGGACTGCAAATCAAGTACACCAACAAGGGCTATGAATTTACCGCGAATGGCACATGGGGGCAACGCATTGCATGGCGGCAATTTGGCTATGCAGCGCAGACTGCACCGCAGGAGTCTGGTTATTTACTGTACGACGCCGACATTAACAAGAATTACTATTTCCGCAAGTTCACCAAAGCCGGATGGGACTTCTCGTACTATGGCGGTAATCAGCTGGACCGTTTCTCGCGTTATTTCCCTTCATTTTTTTCGGAGCCGCGCCTTCACGGTATTCCGAGCGGAACGGATACCTTTGACGCCATAGCCATGGGAAACGTGCACTACGGTTTCAATGCGATGGATCTGATTAAGATTGAGGGGCTATACAGCTATGCACGCGCCCGAAACTTGGCGGAGTCCAGCCACTACCGTTTGTTTGACGGGCTGGAGACCAATTTCAACACAGTCGGACCATTTGGAACGTTAATACAGGGTACGGTTTCGTACGCTCTGGATGGCAACATTACGAGATACAACTCGCGCTGGGGGCTTACAGTCATGATCTTCAAGCCGCTGCCTTGGTGAAGGCCACTACTAAGATGAAAACCGCATTAGTAACGGGAGCATCGGGAACACTAGGCGCAGCCATGGCGAAGGCCCTGGCTGGAGCTGGATTCCGCGTGGCCGCGCACTATCATCAGTCGAAAGAAGAGGCCGAAAACGTCGTAGCGGGCATCATTGCAGAAGGCGGAGAGGCGTTGGCCGTATGCGCAGATTTGGGCCGCCACGAGAGTGTTGCGCTGATGCTGGAAAAAATTGAAGAGAGCTATGGACCGATTGACTGCCTGGTGAATAACGCCGGAATCACTCGCGATAGTCTATTGGCGTTCATGACCGTGGAACAGTGGGATGAAGTAATCACCACCAATCTGCGCAGTACATTCTTATGTTCCCGTCTTGCGCTTCTGGGCATGATGCGGCGAGGCGGTGGAAGCATCTGCAACATTGTGTCGCCCAGCGGAGTGCGTGGGCAGGCAGGCCAGTGCAACTATGCGGCATCCAAGGGCGGCATGATCGCGTTCACCAAATCACTCTCACGCGAGGGCGGCAGGTTCAATGTGCGTGTCAATGCCGTATGCCCTGGTGTAATCCCCAGTCCAATGTCTGCAGGTTACATCCGGAAAGAGGAAAAGCGGCTGCTCGCCGAGATTCCGATGGGAAGATTCGGTAAGCCGGAAGAGGTTGCAGCGTTGGTGGCGTTTCTAGCCTCTGAGAAGGCCAGCTATATCACCGGTCAGGTGATTGCGGTCGATGGCGGACTACTGTAGCTTCCGCAAAGTACCCTATCCTGCGAAAGAAGATCCGCCGAGTAGGCTGCGAGCAATGATGCCCCGCATGATCTCGTTGGTGCCCTCGAGTATCTGGTGGACGCGCAGATCTCGAACGATCTTTTCGATGCCGTAGTCCGCAAGGTAGCCGTATCCGCCAAACAGTTGGAGCGCTTCATTGGCAATATTGAAGCCGGCATCCGTTACAAATCGCTTGGCCATCGCGCACAGCACGGTTGCATTGGATTCATTTGCATCCAGCGCAGAGGCGGCGCGCCAGAGAAACGTCTGTGCCACTTCGAGTTCGGTGGCCATATCCGCCAGCCGAAACCGCAGTGCCTGAAACTCTGACAACTTCCGGCCGAAGGCCTCGCGCTCATGCAGATATGCGCGCGCCTTCTCAAGCGCAGAGCGTGCTCCTCCAAGTGAACAGGCAGCAATATTGAGCCGTCCGCCGTGTAGCGCGGACATGGCAATCTTGAAACCGTTGCCCTCGGTGCCGAGCAGGTTTGCCGCCGGGATGCGAACATCCTCGAAGATAACCTCGCAGGTGGGCTGAGCGTTCCAGCCCATTTTCTTCTCGGGCGGACCGAACGACAGACCAGCGGTTCCTTTCTCAACAAGAAAGGCCGAAAGCCCGCGTGGGCCTGTGCTGGCTGTACGTGCGATCACCACATACAGATCGGCGGCTCCCGCTCCTGAGATGAACCGTTTTGTGCCATGCAGAAGGTAATCAGCTCCATCGCGCTCAGCCCGTGTGGATATAGCCGAAGCGTCTGATCCGGCCGCCGGTTCAGACAGGCAGTATGCACCCAGCAGATTAAAGTTGCACAGTCGTGGCAACCATTCATCTCTCTGCTGTTGATTGCCGAACTGGTCCACAATCAGCGCAACCATATTGTGTACTGAGAAATAGCCGGCGATACACGGGCACGCCTGCGCCAGACTGTCGTAGATAAGCACTGCATCCAGCCGGCTCAGATTACTGCCGCCGGCGTCGCGCGCAACGCAGATGCCACCCATTCCAAGTGCGGCGCCGCTGCGTATCACGTCGACGGGAAAATGCTTCTCCTGATCCCACCGAATGGAATGAGGTGCAATTCGTTCCTGGGCAAAAGTGAATGCGCTGTCTCGTATGGCCAGTTGCGCTGAAGTGAGCGAAAATTGTCTGGTTGGTTCTGTACCGCTCATCGATCGGACTGCCTCTCTGATTTACACCGGCCGCACACCTGTCAATAGTCCGGTACTATACGAATTCTGTTGTGGTTTGGGAAGTATCACTATGGTATTCCCTCGGAAATGCATTGCGTCCACGCAGACACTGATTCCCGGCATTTCCCTGATACAGTCTTGGTTCATCCCGTGTTAACGGGAATTTGGAGAGCAGGGGGCGGCGCAGCCTGCGTCCTCAACCATTCAGCCACTCCGACAGCATCTTCAGATGCGGACCCAGCCAATCCTTACGGCTGCGATGGACCCTTGGGGCTCCATGGTTGGCCCTACAGAGCATATTGGCAAAAGCTAAGTAATTGGAAATATTGGTCGGGACGACTAGATTCGAACTAGCGACCTCACCCACCCCAAGGGTGCGCTCTACCAGGCTGAGCCACGTCCCGACTTGCTGCATTGCGCCAGTCCAAACGGAAAGGCGCGGGGTACATACACTGCCAAGTATACCCGATTTATGCGGTTGGCAGCGGCAGTCCAAACGCCCGCAGCATACTTAGTTTGTCCCAATACCCGCGCTGGAAGACGATCCGCTCCGCCACCACGTGAAAGAAGCCGCACCCGCGCAGTCCCGTCGGGTCGCGCCACTCCAGGATGGCCCATTCGCCATCCTCAAAGATGTTCTCCACAATGCAGTGCATCTCCGAAGCATTGGCAAATTCGCCCGCAAACATGGCGCGAATCGCCTCTCGCCCCACCACCGGCTCATTCGCCACCTGGTGATTGATGGCGTCTTCCGTGTAGAAAGCCGCCAGGGCAGGCACATCCCCGCGGTTGAATGCCTCAACCCACGCTGCAACCACCTGCCGCGGACTCATGCCTTCGGCGCGACGAATTCCTTCGGCAGAGCGCCGCCTTCACCGAAGAAGAACTCATTCATCTGCTCCACCAGGAACTCCTGCGCCTCGCGCGTCCACGGCTGCAGCCGGTACTCATTCAGCAGCATCTTCTGCCGCTCCACCCACTCGCCCCACGCCTTCTTGGACACACTCTTATAGATCTTCTGGCCAAAGTCAGAGTCGAACGGCGGCTCGTCCAATCCTTCCATCTCGGCCTTGTACTTTGCGCAGAAAACCATATGTGCCATTGCAGTAAATCTCCTCGGGAAATAGGCTGTTCATCCAATTGTAAGCGACTGGGACCCGCATACGAAGCGGGTGCCCCGGGTCTCGCTTTTGAGACCCGGGATCGGATGCTCGAGCAGCGGCTACCACCCAAAGTACAGCCACGATTTTTGGAACAGGCACGCGAAGTGGGTGCCCCTGCCTTTATTTGTCATTCCGAAGCGCAGCGCGCGGAATCTGCTTTTAGCCTTTGCGGTTGCTTCTGCTCTTTTTGCGTTTGTTTCTGCTGTTGCTCTTTTTACTTCTGCTCTTAATGCCTTGATTAAGCCCCCGGCTTTAGCCGGGGGGAGTGTGGGCTTTAGCCCGCACGGAAGAACTTCGCGAAGAGTAAACGGGGCTTTAGCCCCTGAGGTACGCTTTCTCTCCTCAGCCACCAAACCGCTTACTTCCGCCGCTTCCCCTTAGCCTTCAAATTCCGTGCCCTCGTCTTCTTCTTCCCCGACCTTTTCGGGCTCAGCGCCGGCCGATCCGGCTTTGGCTCTCTCGCCTTACCCTTGCGCGCCGGGAGATCATCCACTCCCGGCATCACGGCAAATTGCAGCCGTTTCTGCTGACGATCCACGCGATCCAGCAGCACATGCACGCGCTGTCCCATGTGGTAGCGGCGTCCCGTGCGTGAGCCGCATATCTCGCGGGTCGTATCGCGGAACGTATAGTGGTCGTCCGTCAGCGACGACAGCGGCACCAGTCCCTCCACGAACAGCTCATCCAGCTCCACAAAGAATCCGAACTTCGTCACCGACAGAATCATCGCGTCGAAATCTTCCCCAACGCGGTCCTGCATAAACTTGATCTTCTTCCACTCGATCAGCTCGCGCTCCGCCTCTTCCGCGCGACGCTCCGCCTGGCTGCTCTCCGCCGCAATCGCCGCCAGCTCGCTCTCCGGTATAGGACTCTCAATTGTCGCCGAATCTGCCGTTGTCGTCTTCGATTTAACGTTCGCCGTGCGCGCAGCACCCCACGGATGCGGCGCGTCACTGAACAGCGCC
>DASWOP010000194.1:0-2722 GCA_036404255.1 Acidobacteriaceae bacterium
CACGACATCAAGTTCGAGGAAGATAACTGGGAGTCGCCGACGCTGGGCGCATGGGGCATCGGGTGGCAGGTGATGCTGGATGGGCTGGAGATTACGCAGTTCACCTACTTCCAGCAGTGCGGCGGGCTGGAGCTGGACCCGATCTCGGCTGAGATCACATATGGGCTGGAGCGGATTGCGGCGTTTTTGCAGGATGTAGATTCGATCTACGACATTGTGTGGGCGCGCGATCCGGAGACGGGTGCGGCGGTGACCTATGGCGATGTGCGGTTTGCCGAGGAGTTGCAGTTTTCCGGCTACAACTTTGAGTATGCCGATGTGGCGAAGCTCTGGGAGCATTTGAAGCTATATGAGGCGGAGTGTCAGGCGCTCCTGGATGCGTTGAAGGCGGTTCCGGAAGAGGATGTGACGGCGCGGAAGCGGTTTCCGGTGCTGGGTGCGTTTGATCTTTGCCTGAAGTGTTCTCATCTTTTCAACCTGCTGGATGCGCGCGGCGCGATCTCGGTGACGGAGCGGGTGGGCGTGATTACGCGGATACGGACGCTGGCGGTGGGCGTGGCGAAGGCTTATGCGGCGCAGCAGGCTGCGCCAGCGAAGAGCAGCGAGTCGGCGAGTCAGCAAGTCAGCGGGACGAGACAACAGCAAGACGGTAAGGCGGCGAAATAGCATGGCGGATTTTCTGTTTGAGATTGGGTTGGAAGAGATTCCTGCGCGCATGATTGGGCCGGCGGTAGCGGAGCTGGCGAAGCGCGTGACGGGATTGCTGGAGCGCGAACGTCTTTGGGATTCCGTCGTGATTGCCTCGCGCCTCAGAGGTCGCGACAAGGCGGAAGTGGGCCAAGAATCTGTAAAGACTTACTCGACGCCGCGGCGGATTGCGGTGCTGGTGCAGGGCGTTGCGGCGAAGCAGGAGGACATGACCGAGGAACTGGTTGGGCCTTCGGCGAAGATTGCGTTCAAGGACGGCAAGCCGGGGCCAGCGGCAGAGGCTTTCGCAAAGAAGGCTGGCATTGCTGCGAGCGAGCTGAAGACGATCACGACGCCGAAGGGCGAGTACGTGGCGGCGACGGTGAAGCGCGTGGGGCGTTCGGCTGCGGAGGTGTTGGCCGAAGCGCTGCCGAAGGAGATATCGGGCATTTACTGGGCGAAGAATATGTACTGGCGCGCAGGGAAGCCGGAGCATTTTGTGCGGCCGGTGCGCTGGCTGCTGGCGCTGCTGGATGGCGCGGTGGTTCCGGTGGAGTTTGCCGGATTTACGGCTGGCGCGGTGAGCTATGGGCACAGGGTGCTGCATGGCGAGGCGCCGGTGGCGATCGCAAAGCCGACCGAGTATGCGGATGCGCTGAAAAAGGCGCATGTGATGGTGGATGTTGCCGAGCGCAGGCAGACGATCCGCAAGGCACTGGACGCGGCGACGCGCACGGTGGCGGGTGCGCGGTGGCGCGAGGACGAGTATCTGGTGGAGACGGTGACCAATCTGACGGAGTGGCCGTCTGTGGTGCTGGGGAATTTTGAGCCGGAGTACCTGACGCTGCCGGAAGAGGTGCTGGTAACGGTGATGCGCGATCACCAGAAGTATTTTGCGGTGGAGGATGCGGGGGGCAAGCTGGCTCCGCATTTTCTGGCGGTGCTGAATACGGAAGCAGATGCGGCAGGGCAGGAAGTGATTCGGCATGGCAATGCGCGGGTGCTGCGGGCGCGGTTCAACGATGCGCGGTTCTTCTGGGATTATGACCAGAAGATTCCGCTGACTGAGCGCGTGGAGATGCTGAAGACGGTGACGTTCCAGAAGGATTTGGGGAGCTACTTCGCGAAGACGGAGTCGGTGGCGAAGCTGTCTGCCGAGCTGGCGACGATCCTGGGGCCGAAGGGTGTGCGGCTGGAGGCGAAGTCGCTGGCGCTGGCGGCGCTGCTGGCCAAGACCGATTTGACGACGGAGCTGGTGAAGGAGTTTACCGAGCTACAGGGCGTTGTAGGCGGGCTGTATGCGCGCGCGCAGGATTGCGGCGAGGCGACGGCTGCGGCTATCTATGCGCAGTATCAGCCGGCGGGTATGGACGCGGCGATTCCTTCGACGATCGAAGGGCAGGTTTTTGGCATTGCAGATCGCATGAACACCATCGTGGATATGTTCGCGATTGGGCTGGCACCGACGGGATCAAAAGACCCGTTCGCTCTGCGGCGCGCGGCGAATGGCGTGGTGAAGATTCTGGTGGAGAGTGAGTTGCCGCTGACGCTGACTGAAGTGCTGCATGCGGCGGTCGCAAATTCTGCGCAGGCGAAGGCGGATGCGGCGACAGTGAGTGCATTCCTGACAGAGCGCGTGGAGTTTTACCTGCGCGAGGTGAAGGGGCAGGCTTACGACGTGGTGAAGGCGGTGCTGGCGGGCGGAGCATCCGGAGAAGGCGCAGCCGGAACCGGGGCGGACGATGTTCGCGATGCTGTTGCACGTGCCGAGGCCGTGACTGCGGTGCGCGGGTCGGATGACTTTGCGGCGATCTCGGCGGCGTTCAAGCGGACGAAGAATATTCTGACGCAGGCTGCAGAGAAGAAAGAGCCGATTGCAACGACAGTGGATGCCAAGCTGTTGACCGATGCGGCGGAGATTGCGCTGGCGAAGCGGGCGACGGAGCTCGCCAGCAAGGTGGAGACTCTGCGGCAGGAGAAGAAGTATGCGGAGGCGTTGCAGACCAGCGCGACGCTGCGGCCTGAGGTGGATGCG
>DASWOP010000195.1:0-3699 GCA_036404255.1 Acidobacteriaceae bacterium
TTCTTCGGCTCGCTCAGCACGTCGTTCGCTTCCGATATCTCCTTGAACTTCTCCTCGGCCTTCTTGTCGCCGGGGTTCACATC
The DNA here is from genome assembly GCA_036404255.1 of Acidobacteriaceae bacterium. Lineage (GTDB taxonomy): Bacteria > Acidobacteriota > Terriglobia > Terriglobales > Acidobacteriaceae > JARLFX01. The sequence continues at coordinate 84 of DASWOP010000195.1, forward strand.
CGGATGATATTTGCGCGCAGCCTTGCGAAACGCCTTGCGGATATCCTCCGTCGAAGCCGTCTTCTTCACGCCCAGTACGCCGTAATAATCTTTTTGCTGTGTCGCCATAGTTTTTCCGTCAGGCTCTCTTAGCCACCTTCAATACATTCACCTTCAACAAACCAGTTTTCTTGTCGCGAGGCGCCGGCCTCACATTCTGCTGCACATGCTTCTCGGAAAGTTCCCGCGCTGTCTCCAGATCATAGGTGCTTTGCAGGTTCATCCAGAACTCAGGTGTCATGCCGAAATACCGCCCAAGCCGAAGCGCCGTATCTCCTGTGATGCCGCGCCGCTCATTTACAATCTCTGAAATCCGCGTCGCCGGAACGCTCAACGCCAGAGCCAGCGCATTTGCACTCAATCCCATGGGCACCAGAAACTCCTCGCGCAGCATCTCGCCCGGATGCAGCGGAGGCATCCGGTCTTCATAACGGCGCAAACGCGGCTTAGTGGTAGTCGACAATTTCAACCTCGTAGGCATTCGGCTCCTTCCAGCGAAAACAGACTCTCCATTGCTGATTCACGCGGATACTGTGCTGCCCAGCGCGATTCCCTTTCAACGCCTCCAGCCTGTTTCCCGGCGGAACCGTCAGATCGATCAGCAACCGTGCAGCATTCAGGGCGCGTAGCTTGCGAAAGATGATCCGCTCCAACTCTGCAAACCGCCGGCTGTGATGGCGGTCGAAAATCCTCTTCGCTTCATCGTCCTTGAAGCTCCTGATCATCGTGCAACCATCCTACCACGCGCCGCGTTATACGCTGAACGTTATACTGCTCGTCAGTATTTATCGCCGCATCCTTCGCGGCCTTCCGCCAATCTCAATCTCATACTTGTAGTGCGCCAGGATCCGCTCCGGCGTCCACAATCTCCAGTGGTCGCCCTTCTGCGTCTTCATGTGCTGCCGTTGGATCGCATCCATCCCGCTCATCAGTCTCCGCAGGTCCAGGTAGTGGTCCGTATACGGGCTGTCAGCATCTTCAATCATCGGCCTCAGGTCGAAGTACACCGGTTGCGCCCACTCGTAGAATGTGTGCCACACGTCATAGATCTTCAGATGGCCCTTCTTCACCAGCAGCCCCAGGTGCTCGTAGAAATCCAGCACTTCAAACACACTCACCGGTGGCTCTTCGATATGCCAGTGCAGCAACACGTCGCCATTCATCCGGTCCACTGCCAGCCTGCGCCGCGCCGCCAGAAAGACCTCCGACTGGAAAAAATCCAGCTGCTTCTCCAGGTTCGCAACGCTACGGTACTCCCGCTCATGCCGCAATTGCATCGCCGCATAGGCAATGGCCCCGGCGCTCGTCGCGACCAGGGCCACTGTCCCCACTGCCTGCACTTCAAACCAGTTCGTCATCGTGCTGCCTTCTTGCTACTGCATACGTGCCCAACACATCACTTTTGTCTTTGCTTTTGCGCGAAGCGCGATCCGCCGTGCGCGCAGCACTAATTCCATACCTGGCTCGCACTCACCGGCTCGATCTGGAAAAACTGATCCGGTTCCATCTGGCTCATGCGCGCCACAAACTGTTCCGCTTCTTCCTTGGTGTTGAACATCATGCGGTTATACAGCTGTCCTGCCCGCATAGCATCGCACTTCCACATCGTTTCCGTCATAGCGAGGGCTCCTTCAAAGCGATTGAGTTCCCAGGTTCCAACGTCACCGATCCACACCGATTGTCCGATGCCTGTATCTGTTCTTCGTGTGTTGCTCAATTCATACACCATTGCGCTTCCCTCTACGATGCAAAAATCTGCCGATCCGTACCGGGCCGAGTTCCTTCTGTGTAAATTGCGTACTTGATTTCCGTTTCTCTTCTCCGTACCTGTTTCCGATACTGCGAGGGGCACTCCATCGGAATGCCCCTCACGTGCCACTTTGACTCACAACCCACCGAAAAGTTTCCGGCAGTACGTCCACTTATCCTGCGGGCGGCGAATGGTGCGCAAAGCGCGCTTCCCGCCGGAGCCTGCCCTCGAGCGTAGCGAAGGGCGCAGGACTACTTCTTGTCCACGTCCACGTACTCGGCGTCGATCACGCCTTCGTCCTTCTTTGGCTCTTCCGTCGTTCCTTCGGCAGCAGTTGCGCCGCCCTCCGGAGCGCCGGCCGCAGCCTGCGCTGCAGTCGCCTTGTACATGGCCTCGGCGAACTTGTGGCTCGTCGTGGTCAGCTTTTCCTTGGCCGCGTTCAACTCCTCCGCCGTCGGCGTGCCTTCCAGAGTCTTTTTTGCCTCTGCCAGTGCAGCCTCTACTTCGGTCTTGTCGTTCGCGTCCACCTTGTCGCCACCGTCTTTCAACATCTTCTCGATGTTGTAGACCAGCGAGTCCAAACCGTTGCGCGCTTCGATCTCATCGCGCTTCGCCTTGTCCTCGGCCGAGTGAGCCTCGGCGTCCTTCGCCATCTGCTCAACCTCTTCCTTGCTCAGGCCCGAAGAACTTGTGATGGTGATCTTCTGGTCTTTGCCCGTGGCCGTATCCTTCGCGTTCACGTTCAGGATGCCGTTTGCATCAATGTCGAACGTAACCTCGATCTGCGGCACGCCCCTCGGAGCTGGAGGAATTCCAGCCAGCTTGAACTTGCCCAGCGTCCGGTTCTGCGCTGCCAGCGGACGTTCGCCCTGCAACACATGCACCTCAACCTCGGTCTGCGAATCAGCCGCCGTAGAGAACGTCTCCGTCTTCTTCGTCGGGATGGTCGTGTTGCGCGGAATCATCGCCGTCGCCACGCCGCCCATCGTCTCGATCGAGAGCGTCAGCGGAGTCACGTCGAGCAGAAGCAGGTCCTTCACTTCGCCCGCCAGAACACCAGCCTGTACCGCCGCGCCGATCGCCACAACCTCATCCGGGTTCACACCCTTATGCGGCTCGCGGCCAAAAAGCTCCTTCACCAGTTGCTGGATCTTCGGCATACGCGTCTGTCCGCCAACCAGCACGACCTCGTCGATCTTGCTTGCGTCGATGCCTGCGTCCTTCAGCGCCTGTTTGCTCGGCCCAATCGACCGTTGCAGCAGATCGTCCACCAGCGACTCCAGCTTGGCGCGCGTCAGCTTCTTCACCAGATGCTTCGGCCCATTGGCGTCCGCCGTTACGAACGGCAGGTTGATCTCCGTCTCCATGGTTGTGGAGAGCTCGATCTTCGCCTTCTCCGCCGCGTCCTTCAGACGTTGCAGGGCCATCTCGTTACCCTTGGCGCCAAGGTCCAGGCCCTCATCGTTCTTGAACTCAGTAATGAGCCAGTCCACGATGCGCTGGTCCAGGTTGTCGCCGCCCAGGTGAGTATCACCATTGGTCGACTTCACCTCGATCACGCCTTCGCCCACTTCCAGGATCGAAATATCGAACGTACCGCCACCGAAGTCATATACGGCGATAGTCTCGTCCTTCTTCTTATCCAGGCCGTAGGCCAATGCTGCCGCTGTCGGCTCGTTCACAATCCGCTTCACGTCCAGGCCTGCAATCTTGCCCGCATCCTTGGTCGCCTGCCGCTGCGCGTCATTGAAGTACGCCGGAACAGTGATTACAGCCTCCGTCACCGACTGCCCAAGATAGTCCTCTGCCGCCTTCTTCAGCTTCTGC
>DASWOP010000196.1:0-3775 GCA_036404255.1 Acidobacteriaceae bacterium
CTCAGCGGCGCCCTCCTCTTTCTCGCCTCCGATGCATCCACCTTCGTCACCGGTCAGGCCATCGTGGTCGACGGTGGCTGGACGGCGGTATAGAGTTGGACGAGCGTATGCCAGAGCCAGTCATCGAACTCGTGGACGACGTACTGCCGCCCACCCGGCGCAGCAGCCTCCTCGCCTTCGCCAAACGCGTCACCAGCGCCCAGTTCATCCGCTACATCATCGTCGGCGGCTGGAACACCGCCTTCGGCTATGGCACCTTCGCCCTGTTTACCTATTTCTTTACCAGGCGCAGTGTCCACGGTTACATCTACGCTGCCGTGCTCTCCAACCTGCTCAGCATCACGGTCGCCTTCTTCGGCTACAAATTCTTCGTCTTCAAGACCAAGGGCAACTACCTCAAAGAGTGGACGCGCTGCATGATCGTCTATGGCAGTGCGGCGATTCCCGGCATCTTCTTTCTGCCTATTATTAAGAATGCACTCGTGTTTTCTACGCCCGTTCATGCTCAATTCGTCCTTCTTGGCATAACCTTCAAGCTGCACACGCTTGCCCCCTATATTGCCGGCGCCGCGGTCACAGCCTGTACCGTGGTCTACAGCTTCTTCGGCCACCGGAAATTTTCATTCAAGGCGCCCCGCCCACAAAATAGTTAACGAACTGTCCGCCGGACTTTGTATCCTAAAGAAACTAACCGGACAACATGCCCTATTCCCGAGGTGACGTGAAGACCATCAGCATCATCACACCGTGCTACAACGAAGAAGACAACGCTGAGGCCATGTACCTGCGCGTTCGCGAGATCATGGCTGGATTCGGTGACCGGTACAAGTACGAGCACATCTTCATCGACAACCACTCGACGGACTCCACCGCCGCCATCCTCAAGCGCATCGCGGCGCAGGACAAGAACGTCAAAGTCATCGTCAACGCTCGCAACTTCGGCCACATCCGCTCGCCAATCCACGCGCTCTTCCAGGCCCGTGGCGATGCCATGATCGGCGTCGCCGCCGACTTCCAGGAACCGCCAGAACTCATCCCTGAAATGATCAAGGGTTGGGAAGAGGGCAACTACATGGTCCTCGCCGTCAAAAACTCCAGCGAAGAAAAGTCCTACATGTTCTGGCTGCGCAAGCAGTACTACAAGCTCGTCGAGCGCCTCTCCTCGATCGATACCATCCAGAACTTCACCGGCTTTGGCCTCTATGACCGCAAGGTTATAGATATCGCCCGTTCCTTTGAAGATCCCTACCCCTACTTCCGCGGCATGATCGCCGAGATCGGCCTGCCCTACAAACGCATCTACTTCAACCAGCCCGTCCGCGAACACGGTGTGACCAAGAACAACTGGTACACGCTCTACGACATCGCCATGCTCGGCATCGTCAACCACTCCAAGGTGCCGTTGCGCTTCGCCACCTTCGCCGGATTCGGCGGTGCGGCCCTTTCGTTCCTCATCGCCATGGTCTACCTCGTCCTGAAGATCGTCTTCTGGAAGACCTTCAGCTTCGGCCTCGCGCCCATGCTGATCGGCGTCTTCTTCATCAGTTCGCTACAACTCGTCTTCCTCGGCGTCATGGGCGAATACGTCGGCGCCATCTACACCCAGGTGCAGAAACGTCCTTACGCCGTCGAACTCGAGCGCTTCAACTTTGAATATCCGCCTGACTTCCCCAAGCAAGACAGCCTGCCCGCCTAACCCTCAGGAGCCCTCATGCAGAATCTCGTCCGCAAGCAGTTGAACGATAGCATCGCCACCTTCCAGAAGGTCATCGCCGACGAAGACCTCATCAACACCGTCGTCGAAGCCGGCAACAAGACCGCCGAAGCCATGCTCGCTGGCCGCAAGCTCATGGTCGGCGGCAACGGCGGTTCCGCAGCGGACGCGCAGCACCTCGTCGCCGAATTCGTCTCCCGCCTCACCGTCGATCGCCCCGCCCTGCGCGCCATCGCTCTCACCACAGATACCAGCATCCTCACCGCCATCGGCAACGACTACAGTTACGACAACGTCTTCGAGCGCCAGATCGAAGCCCTCGGTCAGCCCGGCGACGTCTTCATGGGCATCTCCACCTCCGGCAACTCGAAGAACATCCTCAAGGGTCTCGCCCAGGCGAAGAAGATGGGCCTCACCACCATCGGCTACAGCGGCAACGGCGGCGGCCAGATGCTCCCCCTCTGCGACTACAACGTCGTCATCCCCTCGAAGATCACCATGAACATCCAGGAGTGCCACCTCGCCCTCGAGCACATCTACTGCATGGTAGTAGAGCGCTGCTACTTCGGCCCCGACTTCGGAAAGTAAAACAAAACAACCACGGATTTCACGGATAGGCACGGATCAAATTTATGAAGCTTTGATCCGTGCCTATCCGTGAAATCCGTGGTTAAGTTTTCTGCCTTTTCGTCTTTAGATCGTCTTCAGTCCGCTCTTCGCCGTCTCCACAAAATCCGTTGCCGTCTTCACAATGAAGTCCAGCATCTCCGTCGTCAGCCCTGGGAACACCCCGATCCAGAACACCTGGTTCATCACGAAATCCGTATTCTTCAGGTCGCCCACTGTCCTGAACTCCCAGCCCTCATACGCCGGTTGCTTCGCCAGGTTGCCCGCAAAGAGCAGCCGCGTGCCAATCTTTTCAGCCTCCAGCGCCCGCGTCAGCTGATCGCGCGTAAACGGCGCATCCGTCTTCACCCCGATGGGGAAACCAAACCAGCTCGGATCAGAATTCTCCGTCGCCACCGGCAGCTCAAGATACTGCTCCAGCGGCTTCAGCGCATTCTTCAGGTAAGCAAAATTCTCCTTGCGCCGCGCAATGAAGTGCGGCAGCTTCTCGATCTGAGACACACCCAGCGCCGCCTGCATATCTGTCGCCTTCAGGTTGTAGCCGATATGCGAATACGTGTACTTGTGGTCATATCCGCAGGGCAGCTTGCCCAGCTCCCAGTCAAAGCGCTTGCCACAGGTATTGTCCTGCCCCGGCTCGCACCAGCAGTCACGGCCCCAGTCGCGGAAGCTGTCGATCAGCACCTGCAGCGAAGGCTTGTTCGTCAACACCGCGCCCCCCTCACCCATGGTGATGTGATGCGCCGGATAAAAACTCACCGTCGCGATATCGCCGAACGTACCCACCTTCTGCCCCTTGTACGTCGAGCCCAGCGCGTCGCAGCAATCCTCGATCAGCCACAGGTTGTACTTCTTGGTGAACGCCGTCACTGCATCCAGGTTGAACACATTCCCCAGCGTATGCGCGATCATCACCGCCTTCACCTTGGGCGAGTACGCTGCTTCCAGCTGCTCCACATCCACTTCATACGTACCCAGCGTCACGTCGATAAACACCGGGATCAGCCGATTCTGGATGATCGGGTTCACCGTCGTCGGGAACCCCGCGGCCACGGTAATCACCTCATCGCCCGGCTTCAACTGGCGATCGCCCAGCTTCGGCGAGGTCAACGCGCTCAGTGCCACCAGGTTTGCGGACGAACCCGAGTTCACCAGCGACGCGGACCGCAGCCCGAAGAACTTTGCCAGCTTCTTCTCGAAATCCTTGGCCCAGCGCCCGGTGGTAAACCACCCGTCCAGCGCGGAGTCCACCACAGCGGCCACATCGTCGCCGTCAATTACCTTCCCGGAGACCGGCACCACCGATCCCGGAGCAAACGTCTTTGGGGGAAACGCTTCAGCATGGAACTGTCGCGTCAAATCGAGAATCTGCTGGCGGAGCGCGGCGGCTTTATCTGTCATAATGCCTTTAGAATAACGCAGTTTATACTGGTA
>DASWOP010000197.1:0-1848 GCA_036404255.1 Acidobacteriaceae bacterium
GTGCGCGTGCGCTGCCTGCTCATGCTGCTCTGCTGCTGCGATATGACTGCTGTTTGGCATATTAAGGCACTCCATCTGCGAGCATACGCTACGCATCGTGTCTTTGGATGCTCAAAAATGGTCAGGCGGTATCCGGGGAGATGGCTGGCGAGGCGGGTGCTGGAGTTAGCCGGGTGGGGACTTCGCTGGAGCGCTCCGGCTGCCGCATGACGGTGACCTGTGCCCAGGTTGCAGCGGCGGCGGTACGGCGGTCTGGATAGGTGGGGCAGGTGGGTGCGAAGGTGACGGTTCCGGCGATGCCTTCCCTGCCCAGGGTTTGCAGGAGGTGGGGGGCAAAGTGAATGTCGCCGTAGTAGCAGAGATCCTTTTCTTCGTGGCCGGGCAGCGTGTAGCGGATGGCCGCCGCCGTAACCGGGATACCACGGCTGATTGCGGGTTCAAAGAGCGAGGAGTGGAAGCGCTGAACGGCGGAGCCATCGGAGCTGGTGCCCTCGGGAAAGAGCAGGACGGCGACGTTCTGCGCGAGAAGCGCGGACATCTGCGCGGCTACGCTGGCGGTGCTGACGGAGTTGCCCCGGTCGATGAAGATGGTGCCGCCGAGCGAGGCCAGCATGCCTACAACGGGCCAGGAACGAATCTCTCGCTTGGAGACGAAGACGCACGGCACGGCGGCGCCGAAGAGCATGATGTCCAGATAGCTGAGGTGGTTGGCGACGATAAGACCGCCGGGCGGGAGCGGGCCGTCGACGCGAAGCTGGATATTCATGCGCCGCAGAGTCAGTTGGCAGGAGCGCTGCATCCATTCGGCACGGTCGCGGACGGTAAGCCTCCGGCGCAGAGCAAGTACGCCGAAGGAGGCCAAACACTGCAGCAGGGTGGCCACCAGCAGAAGCATTCGCGGCAGGCCGCGGAAGAGCGTCACGATAATGGGGCGTCGAGTAAGAACCGGTTCCTCGCGGCGGGCGTCATGTTGTCCAGGTCCAGCAGCGTGAGGAAGTCGATGGTGCCGAATTCCCTGTCCCATGCAGGGGCGCTGCAGGTTCTGGCTCCGACACCAATATACGTCCGCAGCAGCTTGGGGATCTTCGGCATCTCTTCGGGAGCCTGACCTACGGGCGGAAGCGCATAGGCGGCGGTGGGCACAGTCTGGAACTCCGGCTCGCACAGGTATGCCGCGAGTTGATCGTGCATGGCCCATCCGGCCTGCGGACCCTGCGAAGTGAGCGAAGAGCAGCCGATCAGGTAGCGGAGGCCGTTGAGCCGGCTGTAGCGTGCGATGCCGCGCCAGAGGAGCGTGAGCACTTCGCTGGAGCGATGGTCGCAGTGGACCGATGCGCGACCCAGTTCGAGCACCTGGCTGCGAATCGATTCGTAGGGCGAGAAATCGAACTCCTGCTCGCTGTAGTAGCCGACGTTGCGAGCGGCGGCGGGGCCGGACTGCATGCGATAGGTGCCGACGATGCTGCCTCCCCACTGGTCCTCGACGATGAGGTGGTCGCAGAAGAGATCGAACTCGTCCTGATCAAGACCGGTGCGGTAGGAGGCTTGCAGGCCACCGCCCATCTCAAGGTTGAAGACTTCAAAGCGCAGGCGGCAGGCGGCATCGCGCTCGGCCAGCGACTGCGCCAGACGCGCCTGATAGCGTCCGGTGCCCATGGAGAGCGGAAAGCCGGGCTGGATCGCAGGTGTTCCCTGCCGGGAGAGAACGCCAGTGGCCGCAAGGGCCGACTCATGCTCTTGGTATGGATTTTCCTGGGTGATCACGTCTGCGATTATGGCGGGAGGACGGGGCGGGATCGTTTAATATGCCGAGAAAACACGGAGAATTCTCGATGAATACGGGTGATA
>DASWOP010000198.1:0-7118 GCA_036404255.1 Acidobacteriaceae bacterium
ACCTATATGTACTCAAGGAGTTTCACTATGAATCTATCCCCGAAAGTAAATCGCCTGCAGCGTACTATCGCTTCGCTTTGCCTGCTCACGCTGCCCATCACCGCCTTTGCAGCACGCAAGCAGGATGCTGCCGCGCCAACCGGAGACGGACAGACCACGGCATTCGTGCATGCCTCCGTTGTCCCCATGAATACGAATAACCTGCTTGTCGATCAGACGGTTGTCGTGCGTGGTGATCGCATTGTGAGTGTTGGGCCTGCGAGCAAGGTGAAGGTTCCTGCCGATGCGCGGGTGATCGACGCGACCGGACAATTCCTGCTGCCGGGGCTTGTGGATCCGCATGCGCATCCGGCATCGCAATCGGATCTTTCGAACTACATCGCCAGCGGCATTACCACCGTGGTTGATGCGGATAACAGCGCCGAGGAAGTGCAGCGCATTGGAAAGATCACGGCTGGGACATCGCTCCGCCCCACCATCCACGTTTCAGGGGATGCGAAGTTCGCCAGCGCAGGCGGCTCTACGGCTACACTGCAGCAGCAGCTCGAGCAGCAGGTTCACAGCGGCCGCACGCCTTTCCAGGCGCTGCAGAGTGTTACCGTCAGCCCCGCTCGCAATCTTAGCGGCTCACGCGAGTTCGGCACGGTGACCACGGGCAGCCGCGCAGACCTCGTACTGCTCTCCGGTAATCCGCTGCAGGACATCACCAACACGCAGCGCATCGCCGGCGTGATGGTGCGTGGCCACTGGCTGGCGCAGGCTGATCTGCAACTGATCCACGTGGGTGAGATCACGCGGCCGTCGCATGCGCGCCAGGTGACCTATGTGAATGGCGATGGCTCCATGAAGTACGTCGTCTCCACGATCTAAATCGATCCACACTGAACCGGTCGCAGGAGTGCCCACGTCTCGCTTTGGAGGCGTGGGCTTTTTTATGGATGCAAAGGCTTCACCGGCAGCAGCGATGCGCGCGATCTGTGGAGTATGCTGATCTTCGCGGTGAGGCATCCAAACTACTATGCGCCCGGTTTCTGTACTCCGTGAATATGGCATTGCGCTGCGTGCAGCGCTGAAGGAGTGCGCTGCGCGGCCAACGCCGAAACGCGTTCACACGCTGCGCACGCATACGCGCCGTGTGGAGGCGATGCTTGAGTTGCTGCCGCACATTGCGAAGCTGCCCGTCGTCGCACGCGAGAGTGCGAGCTTTGGCAAAGCTGCAGGGCGGGTGCGCCGGGGAGCAGGGGCGGTGCGCGATCTGGATGTGCTGCTTGCGATGCTGGCGGAGTTGCCGCGCTCTGCTGATGCGGAGGTTGCCGAGGGTATCACGAAGCTGAGCGGGAAGCTCGAACGGCGACGACGACGTGCTGCGAAGAGGCTTACCCGGCTGATCGGCGAGCGGGGCGAGAAACTGCTGCATGCGATGAATGCGCTGGAGAGTGTGCTTGCGCCGGCGCAGAAGATCTCGGCTGCTGACGCCGAAATCGACCGCATTGCGCTGGAGATCTTTCGGCAGGCTACGGCGCGCTGTACGGCGCGGTCGCTGGCTGCGTCTGCCAATGCGCTGCATGGTCTGCGGAAGGCGGCCAAGCTGACTCGCTATCTGACGGAGGCGGCGGAGGGTTCTCCGCAGTCGAAGACGGGGTTGACGGCTCGGCGCTTTCACGCGGCGCAGAAGACGATTGGCGCGTGGCATGACTGGATGCTGCTTGGGGAGTTTGCGCGGGAGCATCTGGAGGATGGACATGCGCTGCTGGGGGTGCTGAAGGAACGCGAGAAGACGGCGCATGGGGCTGCTTTGCGCGCTGGTGGGTTGGTGAGATGAAGCGTGTGAGGATTGGGCGGGAGCGGTCGTCGCTACGCGAGGATGCCCCACTCATCGCAAAAGCGCGATGAATGGGACATCCGGTATTGTGCATGTTCCGTAACTTCTTGTGCGGGTTCCTAAAATGTGGAAGGTGTACAACTCAGCTTATAGCTTCAGGTCGATGTTGAACTGGGCTTTGGTATCGAAGGATGAGATGCTGCGGATCTTGCTTTTTTTGCCGGCGGATTCTGCCCAGAGCTCGTAGTCGGTGTTAGTTGCGAGCTGGCCGAAACGGTAGGTGCCGTCTGCCATGGAGTAGTAGCTCTTCACCGTGAGGGTGCGCTTGTCTTTCAGGTAGACGACTGCGCCCTTGACAGGGGCGTCGGCATCATCGAGCACACGGCCGCTCACAACGCGCTGCACGGGGCCGCGCTGATCCGCGGCCATGGCGGTGCGCGGCATGATTGCCGGAATGGCTATGGAGAGAGCCAGGACCATTGCTACTACAAAGCGCTTCATCGCATCCCTTTGGATTTGGAAGATTTACTCTTCCTCATCGCCAGCGCCTGGCAAATCGCTGTCTTCATCATCGTACCCTGCTTCATCCACCGGCGCGATCTCAAGGGGGTCAGTGCTTACCACTTCCACCTGGGTTCCGCACTCATCACAGACGATGACTTCGCCCTCGTCCACCTCATCTTCATCAATATCCAGTGGATTATCGCACTCTGGACAAACAGCCATCGGTATCGCCTCCCTTACGTCTGCACGGATGCAGCTTCGCTAGTTTTAAAGCCTTAGGGGCCATGCGTCAAGCCCCGAAATGAGATCGTCAAAATTACCGGCAGTTTCCGGTCTGTAACCCTGCATCCAGCGCAAGGGTAATAAGATAGACGCATGCCGCCGCGTTCCGCACCTATCGTAATGACCTTTCCTCCGTTTACCGGTTTTGTGCGCCGGATTGTGCTGGCCAATGTGATTGCGTTCTTCGCTCTGGCGTTGCTTGGAGCGTTTGCGCCGACGGTTTCCAAGTTCCTTTTCGACCATCTGGCGCTGGCGCCGGGGGGAGTGCTGCACGGAGAGGTGTGGCAGCTGGTGACCTACAGCTTTGTCCACCTGGGCCTGCTGGACATTCTGCTGAATATGCTGATGATCTGGTTCATTGGCTCCTACATGGAGAGTAGCTTTGGCTCGCGCTGGGTAGCGGAGCTTTACTTCGCGTCTGTGCTGGGGACGTCGCTGACTGCCGTCGCCATCCTCGCTACCAGGATTCCGTATATCCCGGAGCATGCGCTGTTTAGTTCGTCGGGCGCGGTCATGGGCCTCTTTATCGGCTTTGCGGTGCTCTTTGGGGAGCAGGAGATGCTGCTCTTTCCGTTGCCGTTCCGCATTCGGGCCAAGTACCTGGCGGCGATCTATGTGCTGGTGTCGCTGTACTTCATGATCCGGGGCGACCTGACGAATATTGCGGCGCTGGGTGGGATGCTGGCCGCGTATCTGTATGTGAAGTTTGCACCGCGGCGGGGCGTGTTCTTCCGCACCAGCGAGTGGTACTTCGGGCTGCGCAATGCGTACTACCGCAGCAAACGGCGGCGGGCGGCGAAGAAGTTTGAGGTTTATATGGGGAAACAGGGGCGGGATGTGCGATTCGATAAGGAAGGCAAGTACATCGATCCGGATAAAAACCCGAATGATAAGCGGTGGATGAACTAGGTGCTACGCGCACGGCGGATCGCTCACTTCGTTCGCAAAATCGTTTCCGCTCTCGATGTATTTATGCCGCATCTTCTTGGCTATCGCCTGAATCCAAATCAACTGAGGAATAACGATGCAACTGAAAAAACTGGGTAACTCCGACGCACTGGTTTCGCCAATCGCCTTTGGCGGCAACGTCTTCGGATGGACTATCGATGAGAAGCAGTCCTTTGAGATTCTGGATGCCTTCGTGGACCGCGGCTACAACTTTATCGATACGGCGGATGTGTATTCGGTCTGGGTGCCGGGTAATAAGGGTGGCGAAAGTGAGACCACACTCGGCAAGTGGTTTGCCCAGAGCGGCAAGCGCGACAAGGTTTTTCTGGCAACCAAGGTCGGATTTGCGATGCCAGACGGCAAAGGGCTCTCCAAAGAATGGATTGCGCGCGAGGTGGAGGCTTCGCTGAAGCGTCTGCAGACGGACTACATCGATCTTTACCAGTCGCATACGGATGACGAGAGTGTGCCACTGGAAGAGACGCTGGGCGCTTATGATGCGCTGGTTAAAGCAGGCAAGGTGCGACTGATCGGCGCCTCCAACTATAAGGGTGCCCGCTTGGCTGAGGCCATTGAAACAGCGAAGCAACATAACTTGCCGGTGTACCAGACGCTACAGCCAAACTACAATCTGCACACACGTGAGGAGTATGAGCGCGATCTGGAGCCTGTCGCCAAGAAGTATGGACTGGGCGTGATCAGCTACTTCTCGCTTGCCAGTGGGTTTCTGACCGGCAAGTACAAGACAAAGGCGGATGCCGCGGGTACAAAACGCGAATCGCGCGTGGCACAGTACTTTGACGAACGCGGTGAGAGAATCTTGAAAGCACTGGCAGCAGTGGAGAAGGAGACCGGGGCGAAGCAGGCTTCGATTGCGCTGGCCTGGCTGCTGGCCCGGCCAAGCATCACCGCTCCAATCGCGAGTGCAACCAATGTGGCCCAGCTTGAGGACATCTTTGCAGCGGCAGAGCTGAAACTGACTGATGCGCAGGTGAAGGCACTGACGGACGCAAGCGCATATTGAAAATACTTTTTGCAAGAAACAGATAAAAAACGGCATCGCACAATGCGATGCCGTTTTGCTGTTTCTGCGAGTGAGATTATGAACGCACGACCGTGCGGATGGAGAGGTCGCGGAGCTGGATATCGCTGACCGTGGTCGGCGCGTCCATCATGAGGTCGATGGCTTTGGCCGTCTTGGGGAAGGCGATCACTTCGCGGAGGCTGGGGGCGCCGGCGAGGATCATGACGATGCGGTCCAGGCCGAGGGCGATGCCGCCGTGCGGAGGGGTGCCGTACTCCAGCGCGTCGAGGAAGAAGCCGAAACGCTCCTTCGCCTCTTCGTTGGACATGCCGAGGGAACGGAAGATCTCTGCCTGCACGTCTTGCCGGTGGATACGGATGCTGCCGGAGCCAAGTTCGGTGCCGTTGAGCACGATGTCATACGCGAGGGCGCGGACGGCGCCTTTGTCGTTGGTCAGGCGGTCGGCCTTGATGTCGTCTTCGTGCGGCGAGGTGAAGGGATGGTGGGCAGCGTTCCAGACCTTGGCCTCTTCGTCCCACTCGTACATGGGGAAGTCGGTGACCCAGCAGAATTTGTAGTCGTTCGCCGTGCCGGTCTGCTCGAAGAGCTTGTGGCGGTCGGCAAACTTTTTTGCGAGATCGAGGCGGAGCTGGCCGACGCGCTTGTAGATCCACTTGTCGTCGTAGTTCCATTTGGGCGGAGTTCCAAGCTTGGGGGTGATGACGACGGCGAGGTCGTCCGCGCCGAGGTTGAGCTTCTGCAGCAGGGTCGTGGCCAGAGGGGCGAAGGTCTCGTTGGTCTTGAGGCGATCCACGTCGAGGGCGTCGAGGCCGCAGTCGCCGAAGCTGGTGCGAATCTCACTGAGCATCTGCTTGCGCTGAGTGCCGCTGAGCGTGCCGACGCTGGGAATGACGAAGCCGAGGACGGCGAGCGCGGGCTCAATCTTGAGGGTGGCGCGCAACTCGGACGTCAGTTCGTCGGTCAACTCGACCATGGCGGGGAGGCGCATGTCTGGCTTGTCGATGCCGTAGAGGCGGATGGCGTCGTCATACGTCATTTGGACGAAGGGTGGCTTGAGGTCGATGCCGGCAGCCTTGAAGGCGGCGGTCAGAAAGTTCTCCACCACGTGGTGAATGGTCTCCTGCTGCGGGAACGTCATCTCCAGATCGATCTGGGTGAACTCGGGCTGGCGGTCGGCGCGGAGATCTTCGTCGCGGAAGCAGCGGGCGATCTGGAAGTATTTGTCGCAGCCGCCGATCATCAGAATCTGCTTGAAGATCTGCGGGGACTGCGGCAGAGCGTAGAACTCTCCGCGATGGACGCGGCTGGGGACGAGATAGTCGCGGGCGCCTTCGGGGGTGGAGCGCGTCATGTAGGGCGTCTCAATCTCCAGGAATCCCTCGGCGGAGAGGCTCTCGCGGATGGCGCGGGTCACGTTGTGGCGCATCTGGAGGTTCTTCTGCATCTCGGCGCGGCGGAGATCGATGTAGCGGTACTTCAGCCGTACCTCTTCGTTGACGGGCGCTTCTTCCGCAGGGGAGAAGGGCGGCGTCTTCGCCTCGTTGAGCAGGAGAAGATCGCCGGCCAGGACTTCAATCTCGCCGGTCGGCATCTTGGGGTTGATGAGCGAGGCGTCGCGCTTGCGGACCTTGCCGACAGCGGCCACGACGAACTCGGGGCGGGAGGCTTCGGCCTTGGCGTGCGCCTCAGGGCTGTGTTCCTTGTCGAGAACGATCTGGGTGATGCCGTTGCGGTCGCGGAGGTCGAGAAAGATGAGGTCGCCATGGTCGCGGCGGCGGTTGACCCAGCCCATCAGCACAACCTGTTGACCATCGTGTTCGGCACGCAGATCGCCGCACATGTGCGTGCGCTGCAGGGTTCCTAAAAAGTCTAAGTTCACAGTTCTTCCATTCTACGAAGTTACGGAGGATTGATGTAGTGGCGGGTGCCTTACAGATCTTCCGGCTTCAATCCGGTATGCTTTGCGATCCGGGACAACATTTTAGGACCAATCTCTTCGCCACCATGAAAAGCCCATGTAAATCTGGGAAATCCATCGCGAAGAAGCTGGAGGTGCGACCCGTCGCTGATTCTCTCGTCTTCCGCCCAACCGATGCGTTTGAGCGCCTTCAAAACCTTTCTGGCCTTGGTGCTTGGCCAGTAACTCACGCGGCTGCGAACTGAACGTGATTCATAGTCGTCCGTTCGCGCTCCAGCGTATCGGCTATGCGACGCAGCGCAATCGCCTGAACTTTGGATTCTGCCTCTTCCTTCGATGCTCCATAGGCCATCACGCCAGGCAGTTCGATGATCTCTGCGATCCAGCGTCCATCTTCTTCTCTGTCAAATTCGATGCGATAGTTCATTGTCGCCTCCGAACAAACTCCGCGCGAGGAACCTTCAACTGTTCACCAGTCTCAAAATCCTTCACAGTAAGGATACCGGATTGGACCTCGTCTTCGCCGAGAAGGACGATTTTGCGGGCGACACGGTCGGCAGCTTCGAAGGATTTCTTCAGGCGGAAGGTGCCGTCGCCTA
>DASWOP010000199.1:0-5441 GCA_036404255.1 Acidobacteriaceae bacterium
CGAACGTGCGTGGACATAGCATGGTCGATTCTAACGGCATCGTGAGCCGTTGAACCGACAAATGCACTATCTCCTGTGCGCTGTAGCGTTTATCCTGACCAGATGCGGCATAGTTTCTCCACCCACGTATTCCTGCGGCACCGGCTGCACCCCGGCCACCTGGAAGCTATGCGGAATGGCGGGGCGGAATCCATTGAGCTCTTCGCCGCCCGGCCCCACTTTGACTACACCGATCGCAGCGCCGTCCGCGACATCGGCACGTGGTTCCGCTCCAATCCCGTCGCAGCTACCCTGCACCAGCCTCTGCACTCTGGCAATGAATGGAGCCGTCAGTCCGGCCCAATAGTGAACCTGATTGACGTGGAGAAATCCCACCGCATCGACGCGATGGATGAGGTAAAACGCGCGCTGGAGGTGGCCGAGCAGATTCCGGTGGAGTCCATGGTGCTGCATCTGGGCAGTAAAGACGCAACGTGGAGCGCACGCGAGTTGGAACATTCGCTGACCGCCATTGAGCACTTGAAAGCCTTTGCGCATCCGCTGGGAGTGAAGCTGCACCTGGAGAATCTGCAAAACGACGTGGCCACGCCAACGAATCTGCTGGAGATTCTCCGCGTCGGGCACTTCGATTCCGTAGGCGTCTGCCTGGACGTGGGCCACGCCAACCTGAGCGACGATGGTGTTGTGTCCGCCCTGGAGATTCTGGCCCCGCGCATCCGCCAGTTACACCTGCATGACAATCACGGCGCAAAGGATGGAACGGCGAAGGACGAGCATCTGTGGCCACTGGCTGCGCCAGAGACTGGCAGCGTGGATTGGGCAGGCGTTGCAGGCAAACTGTATGCGCTGCCTGCAGCTGTGACAGGCACACTGGAGATCGCGTACGAGTTGGACGAAACAGCAGCGAGTGCGAGCCAGAAAGCCGCTGCTGCGTTTGCCATGCTGGACCAATATGCGGTGAAGGCTGCGACGGAATAAAGTGAGAGCTATGAAGAAGCTGAAGGTTGCAGTTCTGTTTGGCGGCAAGAGTGGAGAGCATGAGGTATCGCTGCTCTCAGCCGCGTCGGTTCTGAAGGCGATGGACCGGAAGAAGTATGACGTGACCCTGATCGGGATTGGGAAAGATGGCCGGTGGCTGCTGGGGCCCAATGCAAAAGCTCTGCTGGCGGGGGAGAAACTGGCTCCGCAGAAGCTGCTGGGAACCAGCACGACGCTCGCGCAGAATCCTGCTGCCGCGCTCAAGGTGGATGTAGTGTTTCCCGTGTTACATGGAACGTTTGGTGAGGACGGCACAATCCAGGGGCTCTTTGAGCTGGCCGATATTGCATACGTTGGCTCGGGCGTGCTGGGCTCTTCCGCAGGCATGGACAAGGACGCGGCCAAGCGCCTCTTCGCCGCCGCAAAGCTGCCAATCCCGAAGCATGTGACGCTGCTGCGCTCCGAGTGGCGAGAGAATCCGAAGCGCTGCACCAAGCTGATCGAGAGCAAGCTGAAGTATCCGGTGTTTGTGAAGCCGGCGAATATGGGCTCGTCCGTCGGCATCAGTAAAGTCCATAACAACAGTGAAATAGAAGCCGCCCTGAATCTTGCCTCTGATTTTGACCGGAAGATTGTGGTCGAGCAGGGCATCGGAGGTCGGGGGGGGAGGGCGCGCGAGCTGGAGGTGGCGGTACTGGGTAATGATGCGCTGGAGGCCAGCGTGGTAGGGGAGATCGTGCCGGGCAAGGAGTTCTACGACTACGAGGATAAGTACCTCAGCGAGGGGTCGGTGCCCATCATTCCGGCCAGGCTGACTAAGGCGGAGAGCAAGAGCATCCGCGAGATGGCGCTGGCGGCGTTCAAGGCGTGCGAGTGCGCGGGGTTGGCTCGGGTAGACTTCCTGAAGGAGCCGGGGCACAAAGGCAAGCCAGGACGCATCTATCTCAATGAGCTGAATACGATGCCCGGGTTCACCGCGATCAGTATGTATCCCAAGCTGTGGGCGGCGAGCGGATTGCCGTATGCGGAGTTGATCGACCGGTTGATTGCGCTGGCGCTGGAGCGCCATGCGGAGAAGCAGCAGACGCAGTTCAGCAGAGACTAGTTCCGGAGGTTCACGATGGCGCTACTGGATGCACCGCAGTACGACGAGAAAAAAGAAGCACGCAGGAAGAACATCTTCATCGGCTCGCTGGTGGCTGTGGTGTTGATCATTGCCGTTGCGCTCACGGGGTTTTTTATGGGCCATGGTTGGTTCTTCTCTAACGTGCCGGCGGAGCTGCGCGTGAACAGCTTTCTGAATGCGGTGGAAGCGAAGGACTTCGACAAGGCCTACGGGCTCTGGATGAATGATGCGGAGTGGAAGCAGCATCCGCAACAGTTTGAGTACAGCCTGCAACGGTTCACAGAGGACTGGACGACGAAGAGCGATTACGGCATCGTTCGCAGTCACCACGTGAAATTTTCGCACCGCGACCACGCCAGCATCATTGTGGGCGTGATGATTAACGACAATCCAGACCTATGTTTTCTGCTGTATGAGACGAAGCATGACACGCTGAGCTATTCGCCGGTGAAGCTGGCTTACTAAGTACAGCGAGTCAGTGCTTGTGCTCACAGCGGCGGAGGGGTACCCCCTCCCCCATCTGAAAAGCTAAATATCCTGTTTGCAGTTATTTAGCCTATGAGGCTGCGGCTAAATATTTGGAAACAAGGTATTTACGGGTAAATATTTCATTCGAAACGGGTTATGGCCTTCTTCCAGTGCGCATGAAATTTACTTTCTGTATTAATTTTAGCTATTTTGGATGGAAACTACGCCAAACTTTCCAGAAAAGTTTGGTATTTCGTGTTTTTGTCCTGGACGGTGTATGGACAGTTTCTGGATGAGGCACGGTGATTTCATGGATAGCGCCTGGGTGCCTTATGGACGCTACGACGTCCACGGGGCGGGAGCGGTTCGTGGGGATACCCACTCATCCCGCGATGAAGCTGCGTGATGAGTGGGTATCCGGTTCGTTACAAGATGGTATGTATGAGCCATCAGCCTGCGCTCAGAGGGACCCGATTTTGATTATTTGGCTGCCGGGAGTTTTCGGGGATCCTTGAGTGGGTCAACGTACTCGGTTGAGGAGGGGCCAAAGCCGGTAATTTGCACGAGAACAGGATCATCTCCGGTTTCGGCGAAATGGTTCTGGCTGGGAGGCTCTGTGTAATAGCTGCCGGGCGGGAGCGCTTTGAGTTTTGCCTCGTCGAAGGTGTCTCCGTAGCCGATGCGCCACGTGCCGGAGATGACGGTCGCAACGCGGTCGTCGCTGTGAGAGTGGGCGGCGATGCGGGTGTGCGGGGGGACGCGGAGCATGATGGTGTAGATGCCGCGCTGATCGGGGTCACCTTTCAGGACGATGGTCCTGATCTCGGCGACTCCGGAGCTGCCGGTGCCTG
Source organism: Acidobacteriaceae bacterium (assembly GCA_036404255.1). Classification (GTDB taxonomy): domain Bacteria; phylum Acidobacteriota; class Terriglobia; order Terriglobales; family Acidobacteriaceae; genus JARLFX01. Next base: position 3,424 of record DASWOP010000199.1, read on the forward strand.
GATTGCCCTGCGAAGGAAATACATATTCTGTTGGGGTGAAGCGCTCTTCGGGTGAAGCATCAAGAAATCCGCGAATCAAACGGATGGTCTCTGCGGGTTTCTCTTCCATCAGCCAGTGTCCGGAGCCGAGAACGGTGGCCTCCTGCACGTTGGTTGCGACATGGCGCATGATGACAGCCTGCAGGGAGCCGAAAGACTTTTCTCCGCCGACAGCGAGGACGGGCATCGTGAGCTTCTGCTGCTCGAAGATCTTGTTATCTTTCGCGTCCTGAGAGAAGGCGGTGAATTGGGCAAAGCCTGCTCTCATTCCACCGGGCACGGCATAAGTGGAGGTGAAGAAGTTCCGGGTCGCTTCGTCGGGTTTGGCTGGATCGCCGGTGAAGTCGTTCCATATGCGATCAAAGTAGATGCGCTCCCGGCCTGCCACCAGGCGCTCAGCGTCGGGGCCGTGGAAGTTGAAGTGCCAGACACCGGGATTCTGCAGGATGTCGCTCCAAGGCTCAATGCCGGGGATGGGAGCATCCATCACAACCAGCCGCTGCACTTTGTCTGGATAGGTTGCAGCGTATGCGTACGCAACCATGTTGCCGATATCGTGCGCGACGACGAAGGTCTTGTCGAAGCCGAGGGCGGTGATGACAGCGCGAATGTCCTGCGCCTGCGTCTTCTTGTCGTAGCCACTGTCTGGCCGGGAGGAACGGCCGATTCCCCGAAGGTCTGGGACGACGACGGTGTGGTCTTTCATGAGGTCATCGGCCAACGGAGCCCATGAATCGCTATTCTCTGCGTAGCCATGGATAAGAACGACGACGGGGCCGGTTCCGCCGTAGCGCACAAAGATATCAGCGCCCGCGGGGCTGTGGACTGTTTTCTGGTGAAAGGTGGAGGGCAGCGAAGGCTGGGCTGGAGCGGAGAAAGCCCCAACAAGGAAGAGCGCAAGGGGAAGAAGGAACCGCATCAGGATGCTCCTTACGATGAATTTTTGGCCGATCCAGGAAGCAAAAGCCGATTGATCCAAACTATCTAAGCAGATACTAGACTATGCAGTCTAGTATTAATTGAAAATTATCCAGGGGGCGGGTTTTTTAATCTAAACGGCTATTCGATGGCAGCGAGCGCGACGGAAGCGATGTGCCTTAATTCCTGACGATTGTGATTGAGGCGGGCGAGGGCGCGCATGCCCTGGATGGTGGCTACGAAGAATTTGGACAGCGCGGCGGGATCTTTGGCGGGGCCAAGTTCGCCGCGTTTTTTTGCCTGCACAAAAGCAGCGCGGAAGATGGATTCGACCTCGCGCTGGTTTTCGTGCAGGAAATGCTTGACCTCGGCATCGTCGATAGCGCTGGAAAGGTTTGCGCTTAGCAGCAGGCAGCCGCGCTGGTGCTGCTCTTTGTTCTCGGCAATGATGGACTGAAAGAGCTTGGCGAAACCGCCTTTTACGGTTGGCTCCGTGGAGAAGATCTCACGGTAACCGGCGTTAGCGGTCTCGCGGTAGTGGCCCATCGCGCGAAAGTAGATGGAGCGCTTATCGCCAAAGGTATCGTAGAGGCTTTGTTTGGAGATTCCCATTTCCCGCATGAGGGTTTCCATGGAGGCGTGTTCGTATCCCAGACGACAGAAGACCTCCACCGCAGCCTTGAGTGCTATATCCGGATCGAATCCCTTGGTGCGAGCCATAAATACACGTTAGCCGGGCTGGGGGGAAAAGTCGATTCGGGAGCGATGGAGATGGGAAATTGTGATGACGAGGAGATCGATGAGGCAGTTCGCGCATGGCGTGATTGCGGTCTACGATCATCGCCACCTGAGTTGCTGTTCTGTAATGGAAGAGCGGAAAACTTGATACACTTCAACTCTAAGTTCGTGACCGATCCTTTCCCCCTACCGGATTGTGGAGTGAACAGATGCCCATCAAAATAAACGTCAACAATGTGACCGCCACGGTAGACGTGTCGCCGGATACACCCCTGTTGTGGGTGCTGCGCGACGTACTGAACCTGAAGGGGTCAAAGTACGGC
>DASWOP010000200.1:0-10005 GCA_036404255.1 Acidobacteriaceae bacterium
GTCAACGCCTACAACTTCGCCCGAAGACTCAAGACCCTCAAAGGTCTCACCCCCTACGAATACATCTGCTCCACCTGGACAAAAGAACCCCAGCGCTTCAAACTCAATCCAACCCATCTATCTCCGGGACTAAACAGCTAAGCACCAAGATCCACACCACTGTCGATGCGCTCGGCAACTCGATCGGCTTTCATCTCACGCAAGGACAAGCCTGTGAACTGGACGGAGCAGACGTTCTACTGCCGCAACTCAAAGCCAAAACGGTAATTGCCGATAGGGCTTTGACGCCGACGAACGGATGTTGAACCCTCTGCAAGAGGCCGGAAAACAGGCTGTCATCCCGCCCAAAGCAAATCGAAAAGTTCAACGCGAGTATGACAAGGAACTCTACAAAACGCGCCACCTGATTGAAAACTTCTTCGCCAAACTCAAGCTGTTCCCCGCCATCGCCACCAGATACGACAAAACTGCTCGCAACTTCCTCGCTGCCATTCACCTCGCCGCCGCTTCCATCTGGCTCATTTGATGACACCCCTAGTACTCCAATCGAAAAAATCGTTGGCCCCCTGACCATCAACTGGATGACGTACTCCATGAAGGGCGAATGGTCCCGCTACAAGGAAGGCCTCGTCTCCCACACTGATGCGGTACGCTTCATTGAAATGCGTGGCTCTCCGAGCAACGGAGCAGAATACTTTCCACCCCCTTGCATCTCTGTCACGATCGCACCAGCGACCCCGATACATTGACCGTCGAGGTGGTAGGCCGCGGCAATTTACTTGCACTGGCAGAGAGCGGCTACGACGGGCCGAGTGCGGCAGAGATTCGGCACGCCGCTGAAGATGGAACCCGGACCTCTCTCTTTCTGCAGGATCCCACCGGCCAGGTACCTGCGAATGGGCGCATCAATGCCCATGTATGGCCCGACGTCGGATATCAGCTCGCATTCCAGCTTATGGCGAATGAGGAATGGAAAGCTGGACGGAAAGCAATGGCAGGCATCTATCAGCATGCCTCTGAGCTTTCTTTTACCAGCATCGCGCGCTGGCGCCGCACCGATAGCGAGTGGGCCGGCTCCTACTACATCACCAAGAATCACTTCGACCCATCCCTGCGTGTCGGCTATCAGGATGCAAGCCATCTGCTCAATTGCCAATACTTTCCGGTCCAGTTGGCTGCTGGGACCGGGCCGGTACCGCTGCCGCTCCATCTGGCCGCTGCGTTTGCGCGCCGCGGAGATCTTCCATGCCCAGCCACAGCTCACACCAAAGCGTGACGCCAACTCGGCCAGGCTTGCCTGCCCGCGGTCGTGCGCCTCCAACAACTTTCTTCGCAAATCATCCGAATATGCTCGCGCCATGTGAGCTCATGTCGCAGATCGCCACCATAATTACTCTACACCATTAGACAAATTGCTCTAATTCATTCAGACCTCTGCCTTGACAATTACATTCATAATCGTAATCATTCGTATCCGTTGTGAAGGCCACATAGTTGTAACCAAAGTATTAAACAGGCTCTACTAGAAGAATATCTTCGCCTCCAACTGTACTGTCCGATGGCCGAGTTTGGTAGCGGTGTAGCCGGCCTGCGTAGGATTGTCCGGAGCTGCGTTGTAAGAGGGGTAATGGAGCTCAAGCGCCGGGTCGTACTGCACGAAAGCGTCCATCGGATGGTTGAAGATGTTGAATGCCTGGGCGCGAATCTGCACACTGCGATTATTGGCGAGTTTGAAGCCCTTGTAGAAACCGACATTATCGGATTCTGAGCGAGGACCATGGATGTACGGCATATTGTATGTGCCGATGCTCGGATTTCCCGGCGCACCCAGATTCGGCGCAATCAGGCAGGATGCATTGAAGTACTGATGCGGATGCAGATTTGCGCGCGGATCGCAGGTAAGCGTAGGAACCGCCTGTTCATCAGGAGTGCCTACAGTAAAACGGTTATCAAAGTTCGCAGTTCCATCTGAGGAAATGGTTATGGTGCGATTGTGGAGGCCATCGTATTCATTGCCAGTGTTGCCGCCTGCCGACGCGGCTGCGGTAAAGGTGAGTGGTGTACCCGCTGCGAATTGTTCGATGCCGGTGAACTGCCAGCCATCCAGTATGCCATTCACCACAGCATGATTGCCGAGATACCTCTGACTGACGCGTGGAAGATTGATGAGATACGAGATGTTCAGGTTCTGACTGCGATCAAAGGGCGCAGGCCCATAGCAACGGCGCTCGTTGAAGGGATTTTCGCAGTTGTAGGCCATCGATTTGCCGTAGGTGTAGGTCAGCCAGAAATTGACGGCTCCTGTTTGCCTGGATGCGGTGACCTGTAGAGAGTTGTAGAACGAACTGAGGTTATGCACTTCAGTGCTGAGACCGGAAAGTAGTTTATAAGGCCGGCAATTGATGTCGTCGAACGATCCGGGGGTATAGCCGGGATACTCAGCGGCGCAGCCTTCGGGTACCGGATTGGTATTGAGAAAGCCGGTGAGGTACTTGGAGATATTACCGTTGTAAGATACCTCCATGTTGATGGAGTGCGGGAAGGTCTGCGCAACGGCAAGAGAGTAAGAACGCGTCACCGGCAGATGATGGTCGTGGATATCGCCGATGCCATAGAGACCGAGCGGCTGGTAGGTCTGCAGACTGGGAATAGCCGAGAGCGTCGTCAGACCGTAGTAGCTGGTGAACGTTTCATTGGGTGGTGCCTGAATGGTTGAGAAAGCATTCGAGCCAGGATCAGCATAGTAGTTCGTGCCGAAGCCGCCGCGGACGATGGTGGTGCCGTTGCCGAGCGCATCCCAGGAGAAGCCCACATCAGGCGCGAGCTGGAAGCCGAGGTCAGCTCCGCCACTCTTGGAGATGGATGGGGTGGTGGCGTGGGTGACCAGTCCGGGAGCATCCGCATAGCTTGCACCGGCGTTATAGCGCGTAGGATCGAAGACCACGATACGGCCATTCTTCTCAAACCAGGCTCCGATGTGGTTCACACGCAGGCCATAGTTCAGATTGAAGCGCGGTGTAATCTTCCACTGGTCCTGTGCGAAGAAGTCGATGCGCTTCTGGCTCATCTCTCCGACGAAGTTCTTGGTGCTCTGCTGATAGCCGGCAATCTGACCGGTGAGCAAGTCGGCAAAAGCATTCATGGTATTTACGCCATAACCGCACGTTCCATCGGGATTTGTGTAGGTGCAATATTCTCCAGTCTCGATCGTGCCATTTTCAACGCCCTGCGTGAGCTGCGAGAACTGCTGCTGAGAGAAGTAGAAGCCAGCCTTGAGGGTGTGCGTTCCCTGTATTTTGGTGACGCTCTCGTTTATAACCCAAGTCTTCTGCGGGCCATTGACCGTAGGATAGCTGCCGCCAACCAGGTAGTTCGACGCGTAATTTGCGCCTCCGTAAGCCGGCTGGATGTTGGGCATAATGTCTGTGGAGTTGTTATAGAGATCCGGTCCGGCATAGTGAAGCGCAGCGCGAGAGATAGCGGATTCGTTGTGCAGATATGTGTGGAATCCAAGCTGGGTGTAGGCCACGATAAGCTGATTGGTAAGGCTCTGGGTAATAGTCGTCGCGAGGTTTCCGACCACCGAGTTTGAGGTGTTGTGATTATACTGCCCTGCCGGAAATTCATTGGGTGTGTAGGTGTCATAGTAGCCGAAGGGAAACGGCACCGATTCCGCTTCATGGTTATAGCGGGCGGAGAGATGGTTACGCTGGCTCAGGTTGTAATCAATTTTGATACTTTCCTGATCGCGCGGCTGGAACTTGGTCACGCTGGAGATCAGGTTATAGCCACCGGTTACAGTGGGATCGGCATTAGGTAGCGGTAAGAAGTTCAGCAGAATATGACCATTTGAATCGATGGCTCCAGGATTAATCGTTCCAGGCGCCAGGCAAAGCGCGGCCGAATGATCACTCGGTATCGAACATGGTGTAACGCTGGCATAGTACGCCGTACTTGAAAAATTGCTCATGTATGCGGTGTTAGTGTAATTACCGTTGCGCATGTCCGCGGTCGGAGTTACAGCGCGACGGATGTCTAAGAGCGGGTCCTGCACATACTGCAGATCCTTTTCGAAGGCGGCAAAGAAGAAGAGCTTGTCGCGGTTCTTGTTGAAGGCGGTACCGGGAATAAAGAGGGGGCCGCTGATATTCACACCAGGATAGTAGTAGGCGTCAGATGGCTTGGGCAGCTTCAAATTCTTTACGCGCCAGTCTGTGTCATCAAAGATGTGATTGCGAACGGAGGCATAGAGTTCGCCGTGAAACAGGCTGCCGCCCGACTTGGTTTCCGTGCTGATCACGATGGGGCCGTTAGGATTCTCCGGAAGGAAGGCGGAGGTCTCAACTTTGGCTTCCTGCACCATGTCGATGTTGGGGGTGACGGCGGAAGCACCGGCGGTGTTCACGTCGGAGACGGTCGCGCCGTCGCTGACTACCTGGGTGAGATCGAAACGGTTGCCATTCACGCTGTAGCCGCTGGAGTTTTGGGTGAAGCCAGCGGTCTGGCCGCTGTAGCTGTCGGAATTGAAGTTCCCCGAGTTAGCCGCGCCGGGGACCAGACCGAGGAGTTCGATGGCACTGCGGCCCTCAATCGCGAGATTTTCCATCTGCTTGGACGAGAGGGTGTAGGAAGATTCACCGGAGGTCGTGGGGATAATGGCATCCGACTGAGCACTCACCGTTACGCTCTGATCGACCGCCGCGATCTGCAGTCGGATGGCAGGAATCTCCAGGCTATCCGCGATGTGCACAACGATGTTGCGGCGGACGAGGTCCGTAAATCCGTCGCGGTGGAAGCGAGCTTCGTAGGTGGAGGCGGACAGATTCTGGAATGAGAAGAAACCATGGGCATCGCTCCGCGCGGTGCGCTGGCTCTGATTCGAGGTATTCGTCAGCGTAACGGTAGCATTGGGAACGATGGCTCCGGTAGCGTCCTCCACGGTGCCAGTCAGCGTGGATTGGCCAACCTGGGCATGCAAGATCCCGGTCACGCAAAGAACGAAACCTACGGCGGCGATTGCGAGAGCCCTGCCAAACCGTAGTGTAAAACTGCCATTTCCGTATGCTGCCATAACGAACTACCTCCAGAAGTTTGCTGATACACCAGCGCATCATCGTCCTGACATTCGAGCCGTTCAGGATGCGAGCGAGCGCCGGGCTGAACCACAACAGACGAAACTGTATGCGCTTGCATTGACGACGCACACCCGCCGAAAGTAGGGGGTAGAACAAAAAAGTTCAATAGGCATCAATTTCGAGCCGAAGCTGTAAGGACGAACCGGTATTGGGGGATGATCTGGACCGATTCCAGAGCCAGCGCCCGACCTTGGCGGAAGCGGAAGCTGGCAGCATTCTCCAGGTACATCGGATAAGACTGCGGCAGAGGAAGGATGCTCAGGCGAAAGGTCTGTTTGCTGCGCCAGGCCTGCCCGATCTCACGCAGGCCTACGGCCCATGGCTGGCCATTCCAGAAATTGTCATCCAACAAACCATGCCCGCTCAGGCGGGCGACATCACCCTGATAGTTGATACGGAGGAAAACGTCTGATACAGCTCGGGTTGCGTGCAAATCGGCCACTTCGAGCCGCCATTCAGCAGCCGTTGCAAACTCAGCATCCTCCGGCGCGAGAGGGATGGATTTGGGCCGCCAAGCGACGGAGGGACCCATCTGCCAAGGGGCGCGAGGCGCAGCGGGACGGATGCTCACCACCTTCACCACCGGATGGATAGCGGGCAGATCTACCCGATACTCGGAGAAAATGCCGGTGGAAGGCATGGGATGGACGTGGACATTCTCCGGCAATGGGGTGGAGTGCGTGCCGAAGATGCCGAAGCGGAAGTGGGAGTCACCGGTGGAAAGCAGCGTCCAATGCGGGCCATCGGAGAAGACCTCGGCACTGGTACGAAGCAGAAGCGCGGGGTCATCCAGTTTCCAAACCTGCTCTGCTTCGGCTTGCGGCATTACCACAACAGAGACATCACGGTTCAGGTGGAGCACTGTCTCCACGCCTGCGCGGGGACGCAGCACAAGAGCGTCCGCGGTAAGCTGCTGTTCAACAGTGGAGGGGATACCGACGGGGCGCATGGAGTGATCGAACGTAAACTCAGGCTGGACGCCCGGAATCGTGAAGAAAAAGTAGTATGTTCTACTTTCGGAGACAACGCGCTTGAAGAGCTGCGCGGTCGCGTAGTGCAGATGGATATCGCCCAGCGAAAGATTTACGGGCCAGATGCCATACACTCCCGCTGGTAGAGTGATCGGCGCGGCCGGGACACGAACAGCGGCAGCGGGCAGCTTCAGCTCCACCTGAAAACCGGAACGAGCCGGCATCTGCAAGCCACGGACATAGTTATTGAAAAAGACGAAACCGGAATCGCCGAAGGTGCGCGCGGCAACGCGAGGAACGCTGGCATCAGAGGGATCGGCAGGCACGACAGACGGCGCATGTGGGGCCATCGGGGCAAGCGAGCCGCCGAAATCATTCAGAAAATAATGAATCAACTTGAGCTTACGCAGCGATTCGCGCTGCTGGCCAAACTCGCCGAGCGGCGCCTGAAAATCATACGATTTCACGGGCACATCGGTGGGATAGCCTGTGCGCTGCGATTCCTGCAGGGTGATGGCTCCGCCTTCGGGGTTACGTCCGCCATGAAACATGTAGTAGCCGAGGAGGTTGACGCCGCTGCCAAGCATCACGGGCACCATGGCGGCGATATCGTCGGCATTCAGCACCGGGCGGCGGAAGTAAGTATCCTGAATGCCGTCACCCACCTCGGCCGTGAAGAATGGAGTGCCCCGATAGATGGTAGCGCCGCTCTGACCGTTACCCCCGATGGCGCCCATGCTGCTGGCAACACGGTTGCCGAAGCGGAATGCGTAGACCTCATTGGGCGGTAGCCGGGAGGACGAGCTCTCCCAGGGCGCGTCAGGATATCCCCCAAAGACTGGCAGCACGGCATCCAGCGGAACCGCAGCACCATCCCATCCGGTAACGGTGTAGAGAGGAACATCGAGACCGTCATCGATCGCCATCTTCTTCAGTGTGCGGATGTGCTCGTCGCCTTTGCCAGAGCCGGAAGTACGATACTCATTCTCAATCTGTATGCCGATGACCGGCCCGCCATCCTTCCAGAGCAGGCCGTGTAGCTGGACGGCGATCTGACTAAAGAAGGACTGCACCTCGCGGAGATAGGTCGGGTCATCCTGGCGGACGGGGCTATTCTTCAGCACCCAGTCGGGCAGACCTCCGTTGCGCACCTCAGCGTGCGCCCACGGCCCAATGCGTGGATAGACGTACATCTGGTGCTTAGCGCAGAGCTGCGTGAATTCGCGCAGGTTGCGCTGCCCGCTCCATTCGAAGACGCCTTCAACCTGCTCATGATGGATCCAAATGATGTACGTGGAGACCACGTTCACCCCCGCCGCCTTCATCTTCAGAATCTCCTGCTCCCATTCGGCTTCCGGGTAGCGGGAGAAGTGAAACTCGCCCATCACCGGCAGCCACGGCTTGCCATTCAGCGTGAGGTACTGGGAGTTGGCTGCGAGCACATCACCGGATGGAGTACGGCTTGAACCGAGCACCGCTGCAACCGGCTGCGGTGAAGAAGCTACTGCAGATGCATCTATGGAAACCAGATTCTGTGCGTGGACGGGGCAAGACAGCAACATTGCGGCTGCCAGAATGGCGATGCCATGCTTCGTGAATCTCATCATTTTCCTCACTTCGTATGCGTGCAGGCGTCGAAGACGTGGATGGCCGGCAAAGCATTGCCCTGATCGTCAAATAAGCCACGGCGGGAGAGCGAGCCAGAGACAGCGGGTTCCCACCAGAAGATGCCGCGGCCAAGGTTGTTTGGTGTGGCCGCAACGGTCTGGGAAACAGCGGTGAGAAAGTCGCGCTGCCCCGCTGGCGTTGCAGGAAAGGCTGTCTTCTTCTTTTCGTCTTTGTCGTCGCTTGGTTGCCAGTTGAATGCTGTTTCGACGATAACGATGGGCTTGCGATAGGTATAGGCCATGAAGGCAAGATTGGATTTCAGGTCCGCAATGCTTCCCTGCCACCACGGATAGTAGGACTGGCCGATGACATCGAATGGAACGCCAGCCGCGATCACATGGGAGAAGAACCACTGCGTGGTTTCGCTATTGCCGCCCTGATCGATATGCAGCATGATCTTCGGCTTGCGCGCAGTGCCGCTGCCATTGGCTACGCCACGAACACCAGCCTTGAGCAGGTCCGTAAAGTTATTCCAGTTTTCCGGCAGCTTGCCATCCGGCCAGAGCATGCCAGACGTAATCTCATTCCCGACCTGTACGATGTCCGGCATCGCACCGGCGTCGTGAAACTGGGCGATCGTATCGCGAGTGAAGCCATAGACAGCCTCCACAAGCTGCGAATGGGAGAGCTTCTGCCACGCGACAGGCGTGCTCTGATGCGAGGGGTCCGCCCAATCATCCGAATAGTGCAGATCAAGCAACAGGCCGAAGCCAAGCGCCTTGGCCTTCTTTGCCTCAGCCAGCGTATAGCTGAGGTCGTTGGGCAACGCCACCGGATGGTTGAAGAGCCGCAGGCGCACCCAGTTGTAACCATGGTGACGGAGAATCTCGAGTGCAGGGTGCGGTGCGCCTTCATCGCGAAACACCTTCCCCGCAGCCTCTGCCTGTGGCAGAAACGATACATCCGCGCCGATGGCGATGGCTGGGCAGGCAGCGGCAGGCGCGGTCTGCGCAGCAGCACAGAGCGGAGCGAATATTAGAAGTGCTGTGACTGTTCGAGAAAGAATTCGCATAGCTCCAGCCGCCGGGCCTGAGTGTTGCGGCCCTCGATGGAAAACTATACAGGGTTGCACTGCGATGCGAACCCGCCGAAAGTTGGTATCAGAGATGAACCAGTCCGCGCTTGAGCCCTTCTACAACTGCTTGCGTGCGGTCCTCCACGTTGAGGCGGACCAAAATGTCACTGACGTAGGATTTGACCGTGGACTCCTTGAGCCCGAGATGGTCCGCAATCTCGCGATTGCTCTTTCCTGCAAAAACAAGCTGCAGAACGTCCAGTTCGCGCTGGCTCAGATTTGAGCCAGGCATGCGCGAAGCCAGCGTCTGAGTCACGACCGGAGGCAGAAAGCGATGGCCGGCATGAACGCGGCGCAGCGCCTGCAACAGAAGATCGTGCGACATGCCCTTGATGAGATATCCCCGCGCACCAGCCTCCAGCGCCTGATGAATATCTTCGTCGCCTTCATAGGTCGTCAGCACGACGACCCGGGCATCCGAGTCCGCAGCGCAGATCGTGCGAATGGCTTCTACACCGCTGCAATCAGGCAGGCGGAGGTCCATCAGGGTAAGATCCGGACTGGTCGCCTTGAAGAGCCGCACGGCCTCAGCGGCGGTACCAGCTTGTCCTACGATAGTCATGCCCTCTTGAGCCTCGATGATGGCCGCGAGGCCCACGCGCACAATCGGATGGTCATCGACGATGAGAATACGAATTGGAGATTTCTTTTCCATAACCCTATTCCCCGTTACGATGCACTCGGCTGCTTTCAAGATGGAAGGAAAGTGTAACAGTAGTGCCTTTGCCGGCCATGCTGCGGAGTGTAAGCTGGCCATGAAGCTTAGCCATGCGCTCACGCATACCAATCAGACCATAGTGTCCGTCGGGCAGACGCTCGGGATCAAATCCGGCGCCGTGGTCCGTGACCGAGATTGAGATATTGCCCCCACGGTTCTGATCCACTCTCACCTCAACACGATCGCTGCCGCTGTGCTGAATGGCATTGTAAAGAGCTTCCCGAACGGACATGAGCACCTCGTGTGCGCTCGATGAAAACGCCCACAACGGCTGCGCTGCATCCAAAGTAATAGCAATGGAGGGATGGTCCCTGCCAGCCTGTTCCACCATGGCACGAATCGCTGCCACCAGATCGAGATCATCATCATGGCGCATGTCCCACAGGGCGCGGCGAGCTTCATTGATGGTGGATTTTGTCTGCTCGCGTGCATAATCCA
>DASWOP010000201.1:0-5213 GCA_036404255.1 Acidobacteriaceae bacterium
CAGCGACCTTCTCCAGACTGTGAAAACCGGCAGCGCCAACGCTCTAAGTGCAGCGGAAAACAAAGATTCGCCGTCCGCGCAGGACCCTATCGTCATCGGCGGAGACCTCGCCCAGACCATCGGCGCACAGGTGGGCGACACCGTGCTCGTCACCAGCCCGCAGGGCGAACTCACTCCGCTCGGCCTCATCCCGCGCTATCAGCGCTTCCAGGTCGTTGGCGTCTTCAGCTCTGGCTTCTACCAGTACGACTCCAGTTACGCCTTCCTGCGCCTCATCGACGCTCAGCGCCTCTTCTCCGAGCCCGACCTTATCTCCGTCATCAGCTTCAAAGTCGACGACCTCTACCGCGCCAACGCCATCGGTCGCGAAATCGAAGCTACCGCCGGGCCCGGCTTCCAAGCCACCAGTTGGATGGAGCAGAACCGCGAACTCTTCCGCGCTCTCAAACTGGAGCAGATCGTCACCTTCATCGTTATCGCGTTGATCGTCTGCGTCGCCGCGCTCAATATCCTCATCGCTCTCACCATGATGGTGATGGAGAAGACCCGCGACATTGCCGTGCTCATGAGCTTCGGGGTCCGCGCCGAGCAGATCCGCCGCATCTTCCTCTTCCAGGGCCTATTGATATCGATCATCGGCACCACGCTCGGAATGCTCATCGGCTTCGGAGCCGCCTGGGCCGGTGGCCACTACCGCTTCATCCACCTGGATGCCTCGGTCTACTCGATTGACTATCTCCCCTTCGCACCACGCATCATCGACGTCGTCATCGTCGCCGCCGTCTCGCTTGGCGTCTCGCTGCTGGCCACACTCTATCCATCCAGCTCTGCCGCACGTGTTCTGCCTGCCGAAGCCTTGCGTTACGAATAATTCCGTACCCCACATTCTCAGAGGCATCCAACTTCCATGGACCGCAAACTCAAATACCCCAGAGTCTCCCCCGAGCCCTACGAAAAGCAGTCCGCACTCGAGCATTACCTCAGAGCCGAGAGCGGCCTCGAGCAGACCTTGCTCAATTTCGTCCGCCTGCGCGCCTCTTTACTGAACGGCTGTCACTTCTGCATCGACCTGCACACCTGGGAGCTGAAGAAGTCCAACGAGACGCCCGACCGCATTGCCAGCCTCGCCGACTGGCGCGACACCACCCTCTACACCCAGCGCGAACGCGCCGCCCTCGCCTGGACCGAAGCCGTCACCAACATCCAGGACGGCCACGTGCCAGACGTTATCTTCGACGAAGTCAGCCAGCACTTCACCGAGAAAGAGCTGGTCGATCTCACCTGGGCCGTCGCCAGCATCAACGCATGGAACCGCATGGGCATCACCTTCCAGCCGCAGTTCCACGAACCCATCGCCAAGTAAGGTCAAGTAAGCTAACAACATGCTCCGCGTAGAAAACCTGTCGAAGTCCTACCCCACCGGCAATGGCAGGCTCGAGCTCTTTCGCGACCTCAGCTTCTCCCTCGCTCCCGGCGATCTCGTCGCCATCGTCGGTGAATCCGGCACCGGCAAATCCACCCTGCTGCACATCCTCGCCGCGCTGGACACGCCTACCTCCGGCGAAGTCATCTGCGACGGCACGCAACTCTCTTCCCTCACACCAGCGCAGCAGGCCGGCTTCCGCAACCGCTCCATCGGCTACGTCTGGCAGTTCCACTACCTGCTGCCCGAGTTCACCGCGCTGGAAAACGTCGCTATGCCTCTGCTCGCCCGCGATGTCCCCCGCAAAGCTGCCCTGGCCGAAGCCGAAAAATGGCTGGCTGAGGTCGAACTGGCGGACCGCGCCGACCACCGCTCCGGCGAACTCTCCGGCGGCGAGCAGCAGCGCGTCTCCCTGGCCCGTGCACTCATTACCCAGCCCAAAATCCTCCTCGCAGACGAACCTACCGGCGACCTCGACGGGCGCACAGCAGACGTCGTATTTGCCCTGCTGCAGCGCCTGCACGCCGCCCACAGCCTTACCTCTGTCCTGGTCACCCATAACCTCAGTTTCGCCCGCCGGTGCGAGCGCGCCTTCCTTCTGCGCGGCGGGCAACTCATTGAAACTGCGCCCACAACTCTCTAATCGGACGCACTTTCCCACAGTTCCCCTATAAAATTGCACCATTTTTGTTGTAGTGTATGTTCTATCTCCCACGGAATCTTTCCGGAAGCGCGCTCCCCGGAATCCAGCCGGTGGAGATGTGCATCTAACTGAGAACAGTCACCGAAGAACCCGCTAGTTAAACCGCCGTTCCGCTCAGCACGAACGGTCATCAACAGGACGGTTTCAGCCAAGGGGGAACATGTTCGAACGGTATACAGAAAAAGCGCGGCGCGTAATCTTCTTTGCGCGTTATGAGGCAAGCCAGTTTGGTTCGCCGTACATTGAAACGGAACACCTGCTGCTCGGTCTGCTCCGTGAGGATAAGGCCCTCACCAACAGATTTTTGCGCTCCCATGCCTCGGTCGAATCGATCAGAAAACAGATCGAAGGCCACACCACCATCCGCGAAAAAGTCTCCACTTCGGTGGATCTCCCGCTCTCCAACGAGTGCAAGCGCGTACTCGCCTACGCGGCCGAAGAAGCAGAACGGCTCTCCCACAAACACATCGGCACCGAACATCTTCTGCTCGGACTGCTGCGCGAAGAGAAGTGCTTTGCCGCTGAAATTCTGCATGAGCGCGGCCTGCGCCTTCCCGCCATCCGCGAGGAGCTGCAGCGCACCACGCAGGAGAAAGCCCCCTCGCAGCAGCAAAACCGCCAGCGCGAATCCTCCATGTTGGCCGAGTTCTCCCGCGACCTCACCCAGGCCGCGAGCGACAATGCCATGGATCCGCTCATCGGTCGCGACGCAGAACTGGAGCGTCTCATCCAGATTCTCTGCCGCCGCACCAAAAACAATCCTGTACTCATCGGCGAACCCGGCGTCGGCAAAACCGCCATCGTCGAAGGTCTCGCCCAGCGCATTGCAGACGGCGAAGTTCCCAGCTTCCTCGCCGATAAGCGTGTGCTCGCGCTTGACCTCTCACTGATCGTCGCGGGCACCAAATATCGCGGCCAGTTTGAGGAGCGCCTGAAGACCATCATGAAGGAGTTGATGGAGAATCAGAACACCATCATCTTCATCGATGAGCTGCACACCCTCGTAGGCGCAGGCTCGGCAGAGGGTTCGCTCGACGCCGCCAACATCTTGAAGCCCGCACTCAGCCGTGGGGAGATCCAGTGCATCGGCGCTACCACACCGGCAGAGTATCGCAAATCCATCGAGAAAGATCGCTCGCTGGAGCGCCGCTTTCAGGCCGTCAAAGTGCCGCCACCCAATGAAGAAGATGCCATCAAGATCATCATGGGCATCAAGGAGAAGTATGAGAAGTTCCACGCCGTCAGCTATACCGACGACGCGATCACCTTCTCCGTCTCTCACTCGAACCGCTACATCCCGGACCGCTTCCTGCCAGACAAGGCGATCGATCTGATCGACGAGGCCGGCGCGCGCGTCAAGCTGCGCCAAACCTCGCTGCCCGAAGAGATCACCGAAGTCCAGAAGCGCATCAAGTTTATCGTGCACCGGATGGAGAACGCCATCGCGAACCACGAATTCGAGAAGGCGCGCTTCTACTCCGACGAAGAGCGCAAGGAGCGCGAGAACCTGCGCGCCCTTCGCGACAAGTACCACCTCGACGACTCCTCCGCTGGCATTGTCACGCGCGAAGACATCGAAGACGTGGTCAGCCGCTGGACCGGCGTGCCCATCACATCCATCAAAGAAGAGGAGACGCAGAAGCTCCTCCGCGTCGAATCTGAACTGCACAAGCGCATCATCTCGCAGGAGAAGGCGATCTCTGCCCTCGCCCGCGCGATTCGCCGCTCCCGTGCCGGCCTGAAGAATCCTGCCCGCCCCATCGGCAGCTTCCTCTTCCTCGGCCCAACCGGCGTCGGCAAAACCGAGATGGCGCGCACCCTGGCGCAGTTCCTCTTCGGCTCAGAGAAGTCGCTCATCCGCTTCGATATGTCGGAGTTCATGGAGAAGCACAGCGTCTCCAAGCTCATCGGCTCGCCTCCGGGCTATGTCGGTTACGAGGAAGGCGGCCAGTTGACCGAGCGCGTCAAGCGTTCGCCCTACTCCGTCGTCCTGCTGGACGAGATCGAAAAAGCTCATCCGGATGTCTTCAACATCCTGCTGCAGGTCTTTGAAGATGGCCAGCTTACTGACGGACTCGGCAACACGGTGGACTTCAAGAACACCATTATCATCATGACCTCGAACATCGGGGCCAAGCACCTGCAGAAGCGGCAGGGTCTCGGCTTCCAGACGAGCAATGAAGACATGGTGGCCGACAAGATGGAAGAGTTGGTGAAGAGCGACGTCAAGCGCACCTTTAACCCCGAATTCCTGAACCGTCTGGACGAGATCATCATCTTCCAGGCTCTCTCGGATTCGGACCTCATCCAGATTCTCGAACTGCTCGTACAACAGCTCAACACGAATCTGGTGCACAAGGCGATCACCATCTCCGTCACCGACGAGGCGAAGAAGTGGATCATCGAGAAGACGCTCTCCGACCGAACCTACGGTGCGCGTCCCCTGCGCCGCGCCCTGCAGCGCTTCGTGGAGGACCCGTTGTCGGAGGCACTCATCGCCGGCAACATCACCGAGCGTCCTGCGTTCCTCGAGGTCTACCTCGAGAACAACTCGCTCTTCTACCGCCCCCTCACCCAGGACGGCGGCGACAAGGACGACACCAATCTCGCCGGTGTCTCCCTCACCACCATCTAACCGCAACTCATCCGCAGCAGAAAGCCCCGGGCGACCGGGGCTTTTCTGTGCTCTCCATTCAACCTTTATTTATTAATTGTCATTCTGCAGCGAAGCAAAGAATCTCAAAAGCTCGCATCCCTATAAATCCATTCGCAAAGCAACTATGCCCGAAGCGCTCACTTGCCACCTCTCCACTCCCTCCCGTACTCTGTCTGCGAACTGGTCAGACCAATAGGAGCCTCCATGAACCGTCGCGACTTTACTACCCTTCTGCCCGCTGCAATGCTCTCCGCCGCTGCACTCCTCCCGGAGGTAGCCAAAGCACAGGCCCCCAAATCCTATCCGCCGCTGAAGTCCGGCGGCTTCCCGCCCGGACCCAAGTACGTCCAGCAGCCCGGCCGCGACTCCCGCCGCTTCTTTGCCGGCATGTTGCCGGATAACATCCGCAGCGAATGCCACATGACCACCAT
>DASWOP010000202.1:0-2615 GCA_036404255.1 Acidobacteriaceae bacterium
GGAACAAGCACCGCTACCTGTTTCCGATAAGCCTTTGGCTCCGGGACTCTACCTGGTGGCGACGCCCATCGGCAACCTGGAAGACATCACCCTGCGGGCACTGCGCGTGCTGCAGAGCGTGGACCGCATCGCCTGCGAAGATACCCGGCAGACGCAGAAGCTGCTGAACCACTTTGGCATCAAGAAGCCCACGGTGAGCTACCACCTGCACAATGAAAATGAGCGCGCCGGCGATCTGCTGGAGCAGTTGCAGGCGGGTGGGCGCATTGCCATTGTGAGCGATGCGGGAACACCCGGCATCGCAGACCCCGGGGGACGCGTTGTGCAGGCAGCAATTGCAGCCGGAGTGCAGGTCTTTCCAGTGCCGGGAGCGAATGCAGCAGTTAGCGCACTGATCGCCAGCGGTCTGCCTGCGGAAAGCTTTGTCTTCCACGGCTTTCTGCCGAGCAAGGCAGGTCCACGCAAAACATTTCTGGAAGCGCTGGGAAAGATAAAGACAGAAGCAGATCCATCCGCTGCGCTGCGGGATGACAAACAAGTCATCCCGACGCACATCTTCTACGAAGCCCCCCACCGCATCCTGGAAACGCTCTCGGATGTAGAAGCTGTTTTCGGCGCATCGCATGCCGTAGTCGTTGCACGCGAATTGACCAAGCTGCACGAGGAGTTTCTGCGCGGGTCGGTGGCAGAGGTGCGGGCGAAGTTGGCCGCACGCGATGTGGTTCGCGGCGAAATTGTGCTGCTGCTGAGTGGCGAGTTCGCAGCGGAAAAGGCAGAAGGTTCCCTGGCCGAAGCCATGCGTGCGCTGCTGAAGGACGGCCTAAGCGAGAAGGATGCGCTGAAGCGTGTAGCCAGGGATCGCGGCTTGAGCAAGAGCGACGCGTATCGCGAGTGGCAGAGAGTTCGGTAGTCCCCAAAAAACTTAACAATAATGACGGCGATAAAGACTGAAGGCAGGAATTAAGACAAAAGCAATTGCCTTTGTTTTTCACTGTAATCAGCTTTTATCACTGTCATCACCGTTGAGCTTTAAGAAGCCAGCGAGCACACATTCCAGTTGCGGCGGACCCATCCTCCGGTAACTTTTTCCAACGCGATCCACTGGCCCTGACCGCACTTCGGGCCGCACCACTCCTGCATATAGACCAGCGCCAGCGTATTCCCCAGGTTGAAATAGACCTGCGAGAAGTAGGTGATGCCGGGCGCACCGCGGAAGGCATCTGCCGTGGCCGCATCGGGCGCTGGGCCGGAAGCAGAGCGGGTGATGCTGAAGGAATTGCGCTCCTTCTCGCTCAACAGGCGGTAGGGAATCTGCACCTGAAAATTCCGGTCCAGCTGGATACTCTCCATCGCGTGTTTGTCGAAATCCTCGAAGACAGCGCGAAAGTCCTGCGTGCGGTCAGTTGGCGGCTGGATGCAGCGTCGCGCGCTAGGCACGCGGTCACTAGGATACCCGCGGGTGATGGTTGCATCCGCCACGAGCCATGCCTGGTTGTGCTCCGGCCCAAGATTCAGCAGGTAGCTTCCCGGCATCAGCAGCGAGTAGATGGCGTAAGAATCGTCTGCGCGGTCGGGCGACATGGGAATAGGCGGCAGCGGAATAGGATGGCCCAGCGGTGGATTCGCAGCCGGGGTGTTTCGCGCAGATCCAGCATTGGAGCGGCTCCCGCTCTCCGGTGTGGATGCCCCGGGCAGCGTAGCTGCGGGCTGTTCCGGGGGGAGTGTGCCAGACGCGCTGGGCTGGTCCTGTATGCCCTGCTGGCTGCCGTCGGGCGCAGGAATTACGTTCTGCCCGGAGGCTGCAACTGCGGCGAAAATTGTAAGGAAGACGAGTGCGCGGACGTTCATGCGTTGGATCTCCTGCTAGGTGAGATGCGCGCATATGGGCCCACGGCCCAAAACTTAACAAGGATGACGCTGATAAAAAGCTGAACATAGTGAAAGGCAAAGCCAATCGCTTTTGTCTTAATCCCCCCGCCTTCAGCCCTTGATCACTGTGATCCCCGTTAAGCTTTTTGCAGCCGCTCAGCTGCGTCCAACCAGGCGGTCATAGTGGTAGCGGTCGCTGGTGCTGCCCAGCGACTCGTTGTACAAACTGGTAGCGCCGGTAGCCTCGTTCAGTTCCTCATGAAAGAGGTGGATGGCGCGGAGATGATCGGCCGTGGCGGGAATTTCGAGCTTCGATGTCTTCAGAAACTTCTGGTAGCCGCGATCCAGCACGCGCGCGATCTCGCCGCCGAGGACGAAGCCGGGCCGCGAGATCACTTCGGTCGTGGCCTCGGATTTGGGGTCGGCTACCGGCGCGATCTCCGCCGCGCAGCCATGCTGAGAGACGCGCACGGCGTGTGGTCCGCCAATGCGTTTTGCACCCTCAGACGCGGGGGCAACATCAAACTTGTGGTTGCCAAGACTGGCGAGGACGTCATCGAAGCTCTTCTTTACGGACTTATGAAACATGAGGCTCACACCTGGGTGAAGACTTCTCGAAAGATGGGCAATGTGTGCCCGGGCCGCTGGATTTCGCACGAATACGGTACACTGGATACGATGCACAGCCCGCTTTCACTGTCGCACATTCACGGTTCCGCTTCAATGCGCTGTTGTTGCGCCTAGCT
>DASWOP010000203.1:0-8439 GCA_036404255.1 Acidobacteriaceae bacterium
TTTATTGAGATTCGCTTTCGCTCCGGTATTCAAATTACGCGGCAACAGATCACGGAGTATTACCAGAAACAGATGTTGCCGGAGTATGCCAGGCAGAAGGCTACGCCGCCTCCGATGGATGCACTGAGCGCCCGCATTGAAGAGGTGCTGCTACAGCGGGAGGTCACGTCCATGCTGAACGACTGGCTGAAGTCGCTGCGCGATCAAGGAAGTGTACGCACATTGCATCCGGGAGAGGAGATGCCATGAGCGACAGCGAAGATTTGTTGCCAGGTTCTCCCGCGGAAGAAGAGACAGGTGTTGCGCATAGCATGGAGCCCGATGCTGAACCGCCTGCGCCGTTGCGTAAACGGTGGTTGCGTCGCACGTTGTTAGGTGTTGCCGGTGTGCTGGTGGTTGTGTTGGCGCTGATCGGCGCAGCGTCGTGGTATGTGTCAACGACTGAGTTTCAGCAGAAGGTCCGCCACCGGGTGATCGCACTGCTGGAGCAGGCAACGGGCGGACGCGTGGAGCTACAGGGCTTTCACTTCAGCTTGTGGCGGCTGGACGCAGTAGCCGAGCACCTGGTGATTCATGGATTGGAAGGGCCGGGTGAGGCGCCGTATCTACAGGCCGACCGGATCGAGATACGGCTGCAGATCAGGAGCTTTCTTTCGCAATCCGCGGGCGCGCACCTGGTGAACGACAATAGCATTGCATCGCACATTGCGCTGAATCTGCTGCAGGTGGACAGGCCGCAGGCACACCTCATCATCTATCCGGATGGCTCGACCAACCAGCCTACGCCGAAGACGAAGAGTGAAAGCAATAAGCCGGTGGCGGATACGCTGCTCGATCTGGAAGCGGAGAGCGTGGTGGTGAACAACGGAGTGGTGCTGCTGAATGACAGAGCGATTCCGTTCAACGTGGATGCACGGGACCTGGATGCGAATGTGCAGTACCAGATGAGCGGTGATCTTTACGCGATCCACGTGGGGCTGAGCGATCTGCGGACCACGATGAAGAAAGAGCCGACGGTGCAGTCTCGGCTGGCGGCGGACGTGACGTTTGCGCGGCATGCGATGGAGATCAAGCGCTTTGAGTTCGACACAGGCAAGCGTTCGCAGTTGATCCTGACGGGGTCGCTGAAAGACTTCAATCATCCTGCATGGCAGGTTGCAGCGAAGGGCACAGTGGAACTGAAGCAGGTATCGGCGATCAGCGGGTTGGATGGACTGACGGGCGGCATCGTCGATCTGAAGCTCGATGGACATAGCTGCAGCGATGCGGAGATTGCAGCGGGGCGAGCGAAGGCGGGTACGGCGCGAGCGTCGTCTCAGAAAGACACGAATACATATCACTGGGGCCGTTGCGATGAGGCGTATGCCATCACTGGCGTGGCGCGACTGAGCAAGGCGGGCTACAGCGATCCCGATGTGCGCATCCACGACGTGGATGGCGGCGCGAAGATACGGGCGACGCCATCGGTGCTGCAACTGGCGGAGATGGAGGCGTATCTGCCGGGTGGCGGAAGCGTGACCGGCGCGATGCACATTGATAACTGGCTGGGGCCGACGGATGGCGTGACGCACAAGGTGAAGGTGGTGCGGAAGACGGCTGGGGGCGGGGAAGCGATTGTGAAGATCGAGCCGGGAACGCTGCATGCGTATATCGATGCACAGACCACGGCGATTCCGCTGCGCACCGTTATGGAATTCACAGCGCCGAAGGGCTACGGTGATCTGGGATTTGATACGGCTGAGACCGGGCCCGTCCACGTGGAGTGGGGCGACGGCGGCGAGACGGTGATTGTGAACGGCAACCTGACCTTTGCGCCGACGGGAGTGAAGCATCCGGGCATGCGCTCTGATGTGCCGGTAACAGGGACGGTGCTGGCGCAGTATCGCGGCGGCAATGAGACGGTGGCGATTGCCAGCATCCATGTGCAGACGCCTGCGACAACGCTGGATGCAGGCGGCATCCTGGGCGTGGACACGGGCGATCCGCTGACGCAGTTAAAGGCGGATCTGACGACGCACGACCTGGGCGAGTTCGACCAGCTCTTCCGCACGCTGGGGCTGGAGTACAACGGGAAGCGCGGCATGGATGCGGTGCCGCTCAAGCTGCATGGGGACGTGCATTTCACCGGTACTGCTTCCGGGCCGGTGGAGATGCTGGACATCAAAGGGCATGTGGAAGGGAAGAACCTGGAGTTGTTGATGCCGGCAAGCACTACTCCACCTCCACCGCCCCCAGTCAAACCAATCACGGAAAGGCTGGCGAGCTATTTTCGTTCGAGCAATACGCCGGCCTATGTGCCGCCGCCACCAGAGATCCGTCACATCCTGATCGACTCGGTTGTGGGCGATGCGGACTATACGCCGGCGGAGTTGAAGATCACGAACTCTACGGTGAAGCGCGGGACGCTGACGCTGTCTGCGACAGGCAAGGCATTGCCGCACCGCGTGCTCACGCGCAAGGGCGTGGTGGATTACAACTGGGATGATGCCACGGTGGTGGACGCAACGGTGGATATGCCGCAGGCCCAGGCATCGGACCTGCTGGACATCGTGGGAATGAAGTTGCAACTCAGCGGCAAGGTGCAGATGCATGCACATGTGACCGGGACACTGGGCAACCTGGATGGCAATGGAAACGTGCTGCTCACGGATGGCGTGTTGTATGGCGAACCGTATCAGCGAGCGGAGTTTGCACTGAGCGCGGCGGGACAGGATATTCGAGTGACGCACGCCGCGCTGGTGCTGCACGGCGCACAGATTACAGGCACTGGTGATTACGACCTGAAGAGTGAACATCTGCGGGCGCATGTGCAGGCAGATAATTTGAAGCTCTCGCAGTTCCAGACGGTGGCGGCTTCGAAGTATCCCGTGGACGGCAAGCTGACGCTGCTGGCGGATGCGGATGGAACGATGCAACAGCCGGGGCTGCGCGCCACCGTGCATCTAACCAACCTGACGCTGGGCAGTGAGCAGATGGGCGGGTTAACCGCGGAGATGCATAGCCAGGGGAGCACGCTCTTCTTTGCCGCGAATTCTGAATTGAGCAGTGGGCGGCTCTACCTGGGGGGCAAGACAGAGTTGACGGGAAATTACCAGACGGAAGCGAAGCTGGAGCTGACGGCTTTCAATGTGGATAGCCTGTTGAAGCTGTACGCGCCGAAGGGCATGGCCGGACACTCTTCCATCGGCGGAGTGATCACGCTGAACGGGCCGCTGGCTGCTCCGCAGCAGTTGAATGGAACGGCGGAGATTAACCATTTTGACGCGAACCTATCGGGGATTGAACTACAGGCACCGCAGCCGATTCGAGCCAGTCTGCAGAATGGTTTGCTGCGGATTGATCAGGCCCATATTACCGGCCCAGATACGGATCTGAAGGCGACAGGGACGGCGCAACTATTCAACACGGGCAGCGCGTCCGGGAAGCTGAGCATGCATGCCGAGGGTAATGTGAACATGAAGCTGGTGCAGGTCGTGGACCCAGACATTCTGTCCAGCGGGCGCGTCGAGCTCTCCATGAATGCGGGCGGCACGATGAGCGCACCGAGCCTGAGCGGCAAGGTTCAGTTTCACGATGTGGCGATGGCGCTGGAAGATATTCCAAATGGTTTGAGCCAGATGAATGGAACGCTGGTGTTCACGGAGAACCGGCTGCAGGTGCAGACGCTAACGGCGATGACCGGCGGCGGGCTGCTGAAGATTGGCGGCTTCATGACGTACAAGAACGGATTCTTCGCCGATCTGACGGCTACTGGAGACAACGTTCGGGTACGGTACAACGGACTGAGTTCGACAGCGAATGCGAATTTGAGGCTGCAGGGTTCCACGTCGAGCGCGCTATTGAGCGGCAACATTCTGATCACGCGATTTGGAATCGGACCGGACTTTGACTTTGCGGCTTTCGCCGGACCGGCTGCACTGCCTGCGCCGCCTGATCCGAATGCGCCGTCCAGCCATATCCGGCTGCAGGTGCATGTGACCTCGTCGCCGCAGTTGGATTTTCAGAATTCGTATGCCAAGCTTGCCGGCATGGTGGATTTGAATATCGGCGGCACGATTGCAGTGCCCACGGTGCTGGGGCGGATCACGGTGACGGATGGCAGCGCGAAGTTTGCGGGGCAGACGTATCAATTGCAGCGCGGCAATATTTATTTCACCAACCCAGTTCGCATCGATCCGCAGATTGACGTGGATGCCACGACGCGGGTGGAGAACTACGATGTGACGGTGGGCGTGCATGGAACGTCGAGCAATCTGAAGCCGACGTACCGCTCGGAACCGCCGCTCTCTGAGACGGACATCTTTGCGCTGCTGGCGCTGGGCCGTACGCAGGAAGAGGCGCAGATCTATCAGCAGCAGCAGACTTCACAGGGCGTGGACCCGACGACGAGTGCGCTGCTGGGCGGCGCGCTGAATGCGACGGTGAGCAACCGGGTGGAGAAGCTGTTTGGCGTGGGAAGCGTGAAGATCGATCCGTCGTTCGTGGGCACGCTGGGGACATCGTCCGCGCGCATTACGGTGGAGCAGCAGCTCTCGCGCAACCTGACGGTGACCTATGCGACGAACGTGAATGAGACGGCGCAGCAGTTGATCCAACTGCAGTTGAACCTGACGGATAATGTCTCCGTGGTGGCGGCGCGCGACGAAACGGGCGTGTTCAGCACGGTGCTGAAGATCCGGCACCGGTACCGGTAGGGGCGGATTGACGCTTAACGGCACAGCCAAAAGCGAGAAGCAGATTCTTCGCTACGCTCAGAATGACAATGTTTGAAGTTTACGGTGTGCAGGATTGCGGTGCGCAGGACAGCGGTCTCAGCGTAAAGTAGAGACGTGATCGAGCCCAAACTCATCCTCATCACCCTGCTCGTTAAACTGGGCGTGGCGGCGGCTGTTTCCAGCGCGCTTGCCCGTTCAGAGACGTTCAAGGATCTGCTGCTCTCTGCCCGGCGAACTCCGGCGGAGAGCTTGAAGTTGCTGGCGTGGATATGCGTTCCGCTGACGCTGGGCGTGTGGGTTCGGGTGATTGTGCCGAACTTTCTGGCGGCGGATCTATCCTTTGAGGCGACGGTTCTGCTGGGACTGCTGACAGGGCCGTGGTGGGGCATGCTGGGCGGGCTGGCACTGTCTATTCCGGCAGTGCGGCATCACGAATATCTTGCGCCGGTGGTGAACCTCGGCGTGGCTGCCGTTGCAGGCACCTTCCGGCACTTTGCGGCGATGGAAGACATCTGGTCGTTTTCGCCGCTGATCGATCTGAGCATCTATCGCTGGATACGCCGCAACCTGCGGCAACCGCAATTGGATCGCCAGGTATTTCTGCTGGTGCTGATTAGCTGCATGAGCTTCGCTGTGAGCCTGACTGCAATTTGGAGGCCGCGGCGCTACTTCGGGCTTTACTCCACTTCGTGGCCGATTGAGCTGGCGATCTGCCTGTGTTCGCCGGTGGTGGTTGGCATCCCGCTGAAGATATGGCATGCGATTCGCATTGAGCGGAAGCTGAAGGAGCAGGAACGGCTACTGCTGGAGGCGAGGCTGGATGCGCTGCAGCGGCAGATCAATCCGCATTTTCTCTTCAACACGCTGAACTCGATTGGTTCGCTGGTGCGTTTCAAGCCGGAGCTGGCGCGGGAGATGATCGTAAAGCTGGCGAACATTCTGCGCACGCTGCTGAAGGACCGCGAAGCATTTGTACCCTTCAGCGAAGAGTTGGCGTTTACGGAAGATTATCTGGCGATCGAGGTGGTTCGCTTTGGCGAGAAGTTGCGGGTGGTGAAAGAGATTGCGCCGGAATCGCTGCCGCTGATCGTGCCCAGCATGCTGCTGCAGCCGCTGATCGAGAACAGCATCAAGCATGGATTGGAGCCGCGCATCAGCGGTGGCACCATTACGCTGCGCAGCCGCGTGGAGAGTGAGATGCTGGTGCTGGAGGTGGAAGACGACGGCGTGGGCATGTTGCCGGAGGGTAGCCGGGCGAGTGCGATGGCAGCGCGGCGAGGCGGAAACGGCATTGGGCTGCGCAATGTGCGTGAACGCGTGGAGATGCTGTATGGCACAGGCAATGAAGGTAGCCACGCAAGTTCGCAGGAGCCGTGTGCGCGGATTGAGATCAACAGCAGGCCGGGCCGCGGGACCAGAATTGTGCTGTGGCTGCCGATTTTAGCTGAGACGATGCGGCTGCAACAGGCGCGGACATCTGCTGGCGAGGGAACGGAACGCTAGAGCGAAAGCGACGGCGCGCGCATCACGGGCTGACGGAGTACACGCTGGTAAAACTGCTCATACAAAGGGATCACGCGGGAAGCGCAGAATTGCTCCTGCGCTGTTTTGCGCGCTGCTTTCGCCATGGTCTGCAACTTCGCGTTATCCGATAACAACTCAATAGCCGCCTGTGACATGGCAGCTACGTCGCCAACAGGGAAGAGCAGACCGTTGTGGCCATGCTCAATTAACTCCGGGACGCCGCCAACGTTGGTGGCGATGGTGGGAACTTCGCAAGCCATCGCTTCCAGGGCTGCGAGACCGAAGGATTCCATTTCGCTGGGCATCAACATGAGGTCGGCGAGCGGAAGCAATTCATTCACGGCATCCTGCTTGCCCAGGAAGTGAACGCGCTCGAAAATGCCAAGGCGCTTTGCGAGCCATTCTGCTTCGGAGCGGTTGGGGCCGTCGCCAATCATCATCAGGCGCGCGGGAATTTTTTCTGCAACGTGAGCGAAGATGCGTATCACCTCGGGGACGCGCTTGATGGGACGGAAGTTGGAGAGATGCACCAGAAGCTTCTCGTTATCGGCGGCGAAGCGGGGGCGTTGTGCTGCGACTGATTCGGCGCGGCGCACGTAGAAGTCGCAGTTCACGAAGTTGCGAATGACTTCGATTTCACGGGTGATGCCGAAGTCTTCGACCGTGCGCTCTTTGAGATCGTTCGAGATGGAGGTGACACCGTCGCTCTGCTCAATGCCGAGGCGGGTGATGGGAAGATAGGAGCGATCGAGACCAACCAGGGTGATATCCGTGCCGTGCAGCGTGGTGATGAAGGGCAGGCGCAGGCCGCGCGATTCCAGTATCTGGCGAGCGAGCAAGGCACTCACGGAGTGGGGGATGGCGTAGTGGACATGGAGCAGATCCAGTTCGTGCAACTCTGCTACTTCTGCCATGCGCGAGGCCAGAGCGAGATCGTAAGGCGGGTACTCAAACAGCGGATAGTTGGATACGGGAACTTCGTGGTAGAAGATGTTCTTCTCGCGGCCTGTAAGGCGAAAGGGTTGCGAGTAAGTGATGAAGTGAACCTCGTGGCCGCGCTCTGCAAGCTCAATGCCCAGCTCTGTGGCGACGACTCCGCTGCCGCCGTAGGTGGGATAGCATGTGATGCCGATCTTCATGGAGCCTCGTTGCCGGTGGGTTGAAGGGCTGTGTATGAGATGAGTTGAAGCTCCGGATAGTTTCGCAGGGCAAGGGAAATCTGCTGTAGTAGCGCGGTGTATTCGATCTCGCGTTCGGCACGCAGGCGGGTGGTTACCTTGTCCAGCGAAGCGTCGTTGTAGCCGGGATGGCAGACCAGTTCCCAGACGCCTTCGGGCATGGCCTGGAGCAAGGCGTGAAGGCTGGCAGAGTTTAGGTTGCCGGTGGCAGAGACGCCGAGTGTGCCGTCTGGCGTGTGCAGGCCTGCAAATTGCGCGAAGAATGGATCGCGCAGCCGGGTGAGCGCAGTGACCTGGAAGCGGCGCAACCAGCTGCTGCTGGCAGCAGAGACGCTCCACGCAGGCTCAAATGGGTTGCGCAGAGCATGGACGCCGCAGGCAAGGGCGGCGCGAGCGAGCGGGCGCACGATGGCGGGAAAGAGATGCGCGTGCTTGTGCGAGTCAAAGTGCGTAACGCGTACGCCAGCAGACTGGAGCTTGCGAATCTGCGCGGTGGCTTCGCGTTCAACCTCGGATTCCTTCAGGCGGCCAAGCATCAGGTCGCGGACGAAGTGGCCAAGTTTGGGGCGGAAGTGCACACCGTCTTCGCCGAGGAGCGATGGAATCTCGTGAGGAGGCAGCACCGGGAGGCCATCGGTGAGCACAATGTGACAGCCCACGCCGAGGAGCGGACGGGCCTGGGCAAGCGTGACGGCGTGGTCGAATGCATCACCTGTGGCCATCAGCGTGGTGGAGGGGAGGCAGCCAGCATCGTGCAACTCCGCGATGGCCCGGTTCACGCCGGGGGTGAGTCCGAAATCGTCCGCATTGATGACAAGGCTGGGCACCTAGAGAAGTCTACCAATGTGGGCAGGGTATGGGTGTGAAGCGGCGCATTGCAACTATCGCAGATGGCCGATAGACTGAAAGCAGGCTTGCAGAATGGGCGGCTAGCTCAGTTGGTTAGAGCGCCTCGTTTACACCGAGGATGTCGGGGGTTCGAATCCCTCGCTGCCCACCAAACCTTCCTTTTTATGCGCCGT
>DASWOP010000204.1:0-8202 GCA_036404255.1 Acidobacteriaceae bacterium
ATCGCAGCTTATGCGGGCTGTTGGAAGAGGGGTATTGGGGGTGGGGTGGTGGAAAACGGGGGAGTGGGCAGTGGATTCGCGGGGATGAGGAGGTGTGGGGAGTGCGCGGCGAAGGGCTTCGGTGGTAGGGGGAAGGGCATCTGTGCAGCGGAAGGCTGGGGCGGTATGGGTGACGCGGAGAGCGTCTGGGTTCTTCGACTGCGCCACTCGCGATGAGGCTGCGAGTGGCTACGCTCAGAATGACTCGGGGAGGTTTGGGGGGAACGGGGAGTATTTGTGACTTAGAGAGATTTGCGCGCTCCGCGCGGCCGCCGCTTCGCGACGCCATCCCAGGTCTCAAAATCGAGACCTGGGCACCCACATCCTGCAAACCCAGGTCTCAAAATCGAGATCCTTCGGCAAGCTCAGGACAGGCTCTGGGGCACCCACATTTGTGGGGGTTGCAGATTTGGGGTATTCGCCGTCTAAACTGATGGAGTTGCGATGGGTATGATGAGAAAATTTTGGACACGATGGCAGTGGATGGTGGGCGCGACGATGTTGTGTGCCGCTTTGGGCGTGGGGCAGGCGCAGAGCAGTAAGCATCCGACGCGGCTGATCCTGAAAGATGGCAGCTACCAGGCGGTGACGGAGTACAGCGTGAAGGGCGGCGTGGTTCACTATCGCAGCGCTGAACGCAATGGCGCGGAGGAAGAGGTTCCGGCGAAGCTGGTGGACTGGCCGGCGACGCAGGCGTGGGAGAAGACGGGCGGCGGCAGCGGGAAGGCCGCGCTTGACCCGGAGCTGGCGGCCATGGAGGCGGACAGTGCGGCGCGGACGCCGGAGGTGGCTCCTAATCTGCGGCTGCCGGAGCAGCAGGGCAGTGTGCTGGCATTGGATGTGTATGACGGAGGCAACGAGCTGGCGATACTGCCGCAGAACGACAGCGACCTGAATCGCAATACGGCGCACAACATTCTGAAGGCTACGGTGAATCCGATTGCGAGCTCGCACCAGTTGATCCAACTGAAGGGGACGAGCGCGGAGACGCAACTGCATACGGGGACGCCGGTGATCTATGTGCGCATTGGCGATAATCTGCCGCAGGAGGCTCCGGCGGATGCGTTCAAGGTGGATACGCATGGGGCGAGCGGAAACGCGGCGGTTCCGGCGGGCGGGTCGGCTAATTCAGAGTATGTAATTGTGCGCGCGGATGTGCGGACGGATGTGCGGGTGGTGGGGAGCTTCAAGATCACGATGCTGGGTAGGGTGAGCCGGCAGGAGGATGTGATGGAGACCACTGCCGAGCTGCTTCCGGGCGGGCACTGGATGAAGCTGACGCCGAAACAGGCTCTGCTGCCGGGGGAGTATGCGCTGATGGAAGTGCTGAATGCGAAGGATGTGAACCTGGGGGTGTGGGACTTCGGGGTGCATCCGGATGCGAGAGGGAACAGGGATGTGATTCTGCCGGTGGAGAAGAAGGCTCCGAAGGGGTTGCAGCGGAGATAGAGGCAAAGAGCTAACCACGGATTTCACGGAGCACACGGATTAGAGTTGCCGGTGCGATGAGCTTTTGAGATTCATTCGTTGCGCTCAAAATGATAAGCCAGGCTCAATGACAATCAGATTGTTGTTGCGCTGGGAATAACAGCCAAAGACAAAGACGGTCTCCGCTACTCCACCCCAGCGAACAAAATGCCGTTCGCCGGGGGTCCCGGTTGCGCGACAATATCCTACACATCGCATAAAGCTGCGATGTATGGGATACCCGCCTTCGGCTCGCCCGAATTGGTCTGGCACAACGGAAGCCTGCGGCGATATGGGTGGCGTGGAGAGCGTCTGGATTCTTCGGCTCCGCTGCGCTACGCTCAGAATGACTCGGCTGGCTGGTTAGCCGCCGATGTGGACCATGCTGCGGGAGGGTTTGAGGAAGTCGGGTTCGCCGATGTGGTGGCGAGCTTCCTTCTGGTCGACGACGGTGCGGATGTAGGCGGTGAGGTCGTCGTCGGTGCCGCCGCGGCGCATGACGCCGTAGAGGTCGTGCTCCATCTGCGAGAAGAGGCAGGTGCGGATCTTGCCGTCGGAGGTGAGGCGGATGCGGCTACAGGCTCCGCAGAAGGCTTCGGAGACGGGCGCGATGATGCCGATCTCGCCGAGGCCGTCGTCGAAGGTGTAGCGGCGGGCGGTCTCACTGGGGGAGTTGGGCAGGAGGGCGACGACGGGGCGGACCTTTTCGAGGCGCTCGAGAATCTCGCGCTTGGAGATGACGATCTCGGGGGTCCAGACGCGGTCTTCTTCCAGGGGCATGAACTCGATGAATCGGACGATGACGCCTTCGGTGCGGGAGAATTCGGCGAAGCGCTCGATCTGGTCTTCGTTGAAGCCGCGGAGCAGGACGGCGTTGACCTTGACGGGCGCGAGATCGGCTGCCTGGGCGGCGCGGATGCCAGCGAGGACGCGTTCGTAGCTGCCGGGGACGCGGGTGATGCGGGCGAAGGTGCCGGCGTCTACCGCGTCCATGCTGACGGTGATGCGGGTGAGGCCTGCGTTCTTCAGTGGCTGCGCGAGGTCGGCGAGGAGATGGCCGTTGGTGGTGATGGCGATGTCTACCGGCGCGCCGGAGGGCGTGCGGAGTTGCGACATCTCCTGCACCATCTGGACAAGGTCTTTGCGAAGGAGAGGCTCGCCGCCGGTGAGGCGGATCTTGTCGATGCCGAGCGAGACGAAGACGCGAGCGAGACGGAGGTATTCGTCGAGTGCGAGCTCGCTGTACTTGGCACCACTGTCGTTGCCGGTGCGGCAGTAGACGCACTTGTAGTTGCAACGGTCGGTGATGGAGATGCGGAGATCGGTGATGGCGCGGCCGTGTTTATCGCGCAGGGGGGCGGCGAGGGCGGTCGGCGTGTCCGGGATGGAAAGGAGCGGCATTAGGGGCTATAACTATGACGACAATAGCGGACAGATGGATGCCGGTGCGTGCGAAGCGGGGATGCAAGCCGCTGATTTCAGTATAGCTGCTGCAATGAAAGAGTTGAGGTGCAACGAGAAAGGCCTCTGCGCGGTGCAGAGGCCCTTCTCAGGATTGTGACCGAGACTTAGTTGAACTCGGGATGGCCGCGGCGGAGGCGGAGGCCGGAGATGGCGAAGAAGGCACAGAGCGCATAGAGCGCGGCGCAGTAGTAGGCCATGGGGTGTATCCAGCCGGGGGAGTAGGTGAGATCCTGGCCTGCCCACACGGTGAGCAGCGTGGCGATGATGCCGGTCTGGAAGCAGAGGACGAGGAAGAGGTGACCGCGACGGCGGCGCTTATCCAGCGATTCCACCTGATCGGGCGTGAGATTGCGTTCTTCGAGGGGCAGAAGCATGTTGGCCATGGGAAGGGTCTCTCCCGCGCAGCGGCGCGTTATGTCCCATTAAATCACGGGCGACGGTTTGGGGGGAACAGCTTAACGGTGATTCTGGTGATTAAGGTGATAAGGCAAAGACGAAGAAGGGATAAGGCAAAGACAAAGGCGACAGCAACAGACTTCTTCGGTGCTGCACTCAGAACGACAGATTAGAACAAGAATCTTTCTACAGCACAAGCTTCTGCGTATATTGCCTGGGCATGGCTTCGGGGCGACAGGGAGCGGGCGGTTCAGGCCTGACTGGGGTCTTTGGGGGATTCGGTTTTGGCGGTTGGGGTCAGGACCTTCCGCACAGAGTCTTCTACGTCCTCCATCTTGTCCATGAGCAGGCTGAGGCGGTGGGAGAGCGACTGGATCTCCGACTCGGCGCGGCGGTTGACATCGAAATCCAGTTCGCTGCGGACGCGGTCTTTAATGTCCTGACGGTTCTGGCTCATCATGATGACGGGCGCTTGAATGGATGCCAGCATGGAGAGGAAGAGATTGAGCAGGATGAACGGATACGGGTCCCAGGCACGGTTGTGCAGCGCGGTGTTGATGGAAGCATAGGTGATGAGCACGGCGCCAAAGAGGATGATGAACGTCCAGGAGCCGCCGAAGCGCGCGACTTGATCGGCGATGCGCTCGCCGAAGGTGGACTGCTCTTCAATCAGTTCGTTGGGGTTGCGCATGGCACGGGACTGGATCAGTTTCTGCGTGGCGTGGAACTGCCGGGCCTGCACGGTGAGCATGTCCAGGCCGGCCATGGGTCTGCGGGTGATGAGGGAGGCGATGTCGTCGCGGCCAATCTCCAGGCAGACGGTTTCTTCGATGGCCATGGCGGAGGTTTGGTGGGGAATCTCCTGCAACATGGAGGCGAAGCCGAAAAAATCACCGTGTATGGGCTCGTCCACGATGACTTCCTGCTGGTCTTCATCGGTGGTGGAGACCTGAACCCTGCCGGACATCACGATGTAACCGTGAGAGGGCGGAGAGGCTGCTTTGAAGATGCGCTGGCGGGGGGCGAACTTCGCAATCTCAATCTGGGCGGCGAGGATACGGGCTTCATCGTCATCGAGAAGCTCGAAGAGGGGAACGTGACGGAGTTCTTCAGGATCGCAAGGCATCATTGCACCATTTATGCCCGGTTGGGCGTCTACTATGGTGCGACCATAACAGACTGCCCGAAGGAATGGGAATGTCTTGCATGTAAATGAGAATGCGGGACCGGAGATGAGGCTATGCAGATAGGGCTTGATAGTTTTATTGCGGCTGTACCTGATCCAGCTACGGGGATTACGCCGAGCGGCGTGGAGCGCATGGGGCAACTGCTGGAAGAGATTGAGTGCGCCGACCGCTTTGGACTGGATGTATTCGGGCTGGGGGAGCACCACAGGCCGGAGTACCTGGATTCGGCGCCTGCGGTGATTCTGGCTGCGGCGGCGGCGCGAACGAAGACGATCCGGCTGACGAGCGCGGTGACGGTGTTGAGCGCGGCTGATCCGGTGCGGGTGTTCCAGGAGTTTGCCACGCTGGACCTGATCAGCGGCGGGCGGGCAGAGATGGTGGTGGGGCGCGGGTCATTCATTGAATCGTTTCCGCTGTTTGGGCTGGAGTTGAAGGATTATGACTCGCTGTTTGTGGAGAAGCTGGACCTGCTGCTGGCGATCCGCGAGACGACGCATGTGACGTGGGCGGGGAAGCATCGGGCGGCGCTGACGGGGCAGGGAATCTATCCGCGACCGCTGCAGGAGAGGATCCCGATCTGGCTGGGCGTGGGTGGGACGCCGGAGTCGTTTATTCGCGCCGGGATGCTTGGGTTGCCGCTAATGGTGGCGATCATTGGCGGGGAGCCGCACCGGTTTCGTCCGCTGATCGATGCGTATCGCGAGGCTGGGCGCAGGGCAGGACATGCGCCGGAGACGCTGAAGGTGGGCGTCCACGCGCTGGGGTATGTGGCGGATACGGATAAACAGGCAGCAGACGATTTCTTTCCGGGCTATGCGGAGGCTTTTACGAAGATCGGCAAAGAGCGGGGATGGCCGCCGGTGACACGCGGGCAGTTTGACGCGTTGCTGGGGCCGACGGGAGCGCTGGTGGTGGGCAGCCCCAAGACGGTGGCAGCGAAGGTGCTGCGGATACATGAGTCGCTGGGTGGGATTGCGCGCATCAGCTTCCAGATGAGCGTGGTGGCGCTGCGGCATGACCGGCTGCTGCATGCGATTGAACTGCTGGGGACAGAGGTGGCTCCGAGGGTATGTGGGAGCCTGGGGAGGGCTAAGGCACCAACCGGAGGGGGTTGGTCTTAGATCATGCTCTGTTGCATGTTGGTGCGGAAGGGGGGACTTGAACCCCCATGGATTGCACGGTCAAGTTTAAGATCAACACGGGCTAAGTGTCTCGGAGATACAGCTCAATATTGTTGGTAGTCCAGGTTGCTATACCGCTGCCGAAGAAATCCTGGTCCTCAGTCCAGACCGGACAATTCAGCAACAGGGAAGCGGCGACAATCGGCCAGTCCTCTGCGTCGCGAGAGGAGATGCGGGCACGGGCAAGCTCTTCGTGTGCCTCGTAGAGGCTGCAGTCAACTACCTGCACGATGCGTGCAAGTTGATCGAGCACCACAAGGCCAACGGCGGGATCAAAATTGCGGCGGCCCGCCAACTCAGGGATGTACTTCCGCGCATCGTCAAAGCACACGTCAGGACTGTAAAATGCAGCGGCATCTTCGTAGGCTTCGAGCAAACTCCGCACTCGAACGCCAAACACCCCACGCAGCAGGATGTTGGCATCAAGCACCAATCGTTTCGGTGAGTTCACTTGCGCCTGCCCGCACGCCGCTGCTTGAAATCCTCAAGCGCTTCTTCTTCAGAGATTCCCTTGGCGGCCAGTATGTTCTGCCAATGGGCGGACGCTTCTTTGAGCGCCGCACGCTCGCTGTCGCTGCGCTTGCGGCGTGCCGGGATGTAATAGCCGACCGTATCCCCATGCCGGGTGATCGCCATCGGGGCGTCGGACTCCAACAGATACGTGGACAGCTTGTCGCGAAACTCTCGAATTCCAATTCTCAGGGTTTCCATCGCCACTCCTTGTGTACCATTGCGTACACAAGTGTACCATTACCCCCTGAGATAGTAAGGGACAGCTTGCAAGTGGATATACGAGGTTTTGGCGTTTGCTCTGTGCCTGACCAAGTATCCAGAGACCATTAGCCCGAGGCCTGCAGGGCGGGTTCTGACCAACGAGCAGTGTGTATCTGCTGAAGTTATTTGAAACTTAACTGAAGACCACGACAGAGCCAAGGGACAGGGGGAGATGATTGGCCGAATTTGTTCTCGCAGCCACTACTTAGGCCAAGCGGTGTTTCGATTCAGGGACATTGCGCTTTAAATTTTGAATCATCTCCGCGCAAAATTGCTCCGCGATCTGCTCCGTCGAGACAGGGTGCGCCCGCTTAGGGCTGATTTGGGGAACCACTCGCACGTCCGCACGACGCCGTGTAGAGAGCTTCACTGATTTGTCCTTGGCGATAGGCATGATCTAAACCCTCCTGAATGGCGGTAAACAACTCTTCTTTAGAATATTGCACGCTCTTTAGATAAGCAATATCGGACGGGAATGCCTCAGCTTCATGGCCCGTATTGTTCAATACGAGGAATGCAGCTTGTGGGTTGTCAGCGAAGACTCTCTGGCAGCGGAGAAACGTCTTGAGAGCGTCCCGGTGCATTCTCAGGTGTCTTTCGATGGAAACGGTGCGTCCTTCCTCCAAAGCTCGGGGCAGGACGCCTTGGAGATACGCCTCCACCGGGTGTCGATGGACGAAGATGATAATCGCCCTCAGACCGGCCTCAAGTGCCAGCGTCACTTTTGCGCGGGCCGACCCCAGACTGTTGAAGTTGCTGTCGTAGACGATAGCCGCTTTAGAGATCAAGCCCTTCGTCTGCGAACTGGTGCGGATCGCCGTCGTTTTGCCCGCACCTGTTCCGCCAGCCGTGAACAGGGCATCGCCAACGACCGGCCCGGAGAGGATGCGTCCATACACCGCATCCGCCACATAAGCAGCCGAGCGTTGAACGGCCAGAGCTAAGTTCAAACGACTTTGAAGGGAAGCGGTGTACTCCGCAAAAAGCTCTCTCGCCAAATCCGTTCCAACCACAACTCCAAACCGCTTGCGGTATTGCTCTACCAGTCCGTCAAGTTTCACGCCAACCAGCCCGATAGTGCGCGCTTCGACGGCTTGGGCTTCGGAAGATAAACCGGGAATTCGAGTGATACTCACAGGCTTAGGATACGAGATTCGGCCCGTTGCTGAATTCTCGAACACATCGAGCAGGAAATCACTAGGCAGAGACAGGAGCAAATTGTGAGATCGCGGTTGCTACAGATGCCTTCTGCTTTTCGGCTGGACGACAGTAGCTTTTTTCTATAACCACTACAAAAACCACTACAGTCGCGAAAAATGAGGCCAACCGATTTCGGTTGGCCTCATTGCAAATCGTTTATTATGTGTGTGGTGCGGAAGGGGGGACTTGAACCCCCATGGATTTCTCCGCTAGCTCCTAAGGCTAGTGCGTCTGCCAATTTCGCCACTTCCGCAGATGCCGGTGTTCGTGTGGATCACCGGCACTTTCGATTGTACTTTGCCGGGAGTATTTTTTCGCGCCACCAGGGAGACTTTCAGGACGGAAATCAGTGACGCAGAGAGAGGATGCTAAAGCTGCGGCGCGGTGCGGAGTGGTCCATCTCGTCCAGCAGAAGATCGAGCTCCTGCTGATCCAGCGCGTGCTGATAACGCGAAGGAGGAGATGGCTTTCTGCCGGGAGGGAGAGGCGGCAGG
>DASWOP010000205.1:0-4377 GCA_036404255.1 Acidobacteriaceae bacterium
GTTCGGTGAGATGATGGACTAGCGGCGGCGAGCCGCGTGCGATGCCAATCACGATTGAAAAACTGCGCCGTTGGGTCCTGCTTTCGGCGGCGCTTACTGTTGCGGGAGTTGTGGCTCTGCTGCTCTATGGGCAGCACGAGCGGCGCAAACTGCTGCGCGATCTCCCCGGCAAGCTGGGCATGGACATCCAGCAGACCACCAACGAATTTACTTACTCCCAATCGATCCAGGGCAAGACGCTCTTCACCCTGCACGCTGCCAAGGCGGTGCAGATGAAGCGGGGCGGGCATGTGAAGCTGCATGACGTCACCATCATCCTGTATGGGCGCAAGTAGGACCGTGCCGACCGCATTGCGGGGCAGGAGTTTGAGTATGACCCGTCCACTGGGATTGCGCGGGCGGAGGGCGATGTGTTCCTCGACCTGCAGGCTCCGGCGAAGGCGGTATCTGCCAGCGTGAAGGGTTCGGCGGCGGCGGACGCGGACAAGAACCTGGGCGGCAGCGGCAGCATGGTCCACGTGACCACGCGCGGTCTGATCTTCCGGCAAAAGGAAGGGCTGGCCTCTACCGATCAGGAGATCACGTTCAAGTTTGGCGGCGGTGTGACCGGGCATGCGCTGGGTGCGCAGTACGATTCCGCCCGCGGAGTGATTACGCTAAATTCGGCGGTTACAGCAGACACAATGCAGAATGGCCGCCCAGTGCATGTGACGGCGGGGCATGGCGAACTGAACCGGGATACGAATCTGTGTGTGTTCACAAACGTGACATACACCGCGGCGGGCGAGACAGCGACAGCGGACCATGCTGAGGTGTTGATGCGAACGGACGGGTCTGCCGACCGGGTGGATACCCGTGGAAATGTAACGCTAACGCTGGCGCGCGGCGGCACGGTGCGCACACAGCATGCGGTGTTGACCATGACAACGGCGAGTGAGCCGAAGGACCTGCAGGCGACGGGCGGCGTTCACTATGCTGTCAACGAAGCTCCGGCGGGTGGCACGGCGCGCATAGCGCAGGGCGATTCAGCGGCAGCGCATATTATTTTTGTGAAGGGTGAGGCACAGCGGGCGGAGTTGACCGGCGGTGTGCATACGGTGGAACGCGAGAAGCAGAAGGCGGCGACAGGATGGACGGAGCGCGAACTGCACGCCGGCATGCTGACGATCGACTTTCACAATGCGCCGGGAGCAACGCCGGTGCCGCGCCAGGCCACAGCAACCGGAGATGCACGGCTGTGGGTGAGCAATCCGGTGCAGGCGAAGCCGGGAACGAATAGCACTGGCAGCGAGAGCACGGCGCTGTCTGGCGATACGCTGACTGCGACCTTCACGAAGCAGCAGCCGCTGGCGGTAGAGAGTCTGCATGGCGCGGGGCACACCGTGCTGACGCAGACGGCGGCGAACCGCTCCGTGAGCGAGAGCCGCGGCGATTCGCTGGACGCGGTGATGCGGCCGGTGCGTCGGGAGACGAAGCATGGGGCGCACAAGGCGCAACGGGCGGACGAGCAGGGGCTGGCAGCGCAGATCGATCACGCCGTGCAGCAGGGACACGTAACGCTGACGCAGACTCCGGTGGCGAAGGCTGGTGGAACCGCAGAGCCTATGAATGCGACGGCGGAGCGGGCTGAATACACCGGCAGCGATGACGCTCTGGTGCTGACCGGAGCCCCGCAGGCCGACCCGGCAATCGCGGATGGTGGCATGCAGATGGCGGCGCGGCGCATCCGGGTATCGCGCGGCAGCGGCGATGCGCAACTGACGGGCAGTGTGCGCGGCAACTATGCAACTGCGGGCACGCAGGGCGCAGCGCACGTGGTGGCAGACCACGCGGAGATCCATCACGCCAGCCAGCATGCAATCTTCTTTGGCGCCCGCGCCCAGCCGCGGGCGCGCCTATGGCAGGATGCTTCGCAGGTGGAGGCTCCGGTACTGGACTTTGACCGTGCGGCGCAGCGGCTGACCGCCTTTGGCGACGCCGGGGATGCGGGCGCCGTGCATGCTGTGCTGGCCGGGAATGGAGCATCGCCCACCGCAGCGAAGAAGGGCCCAGGCGTGATGCGTGTGGCCAGCCGGCGGATGGTCTATACCAGCCCGGCAGCGGACAAGAAGAGCGGCGTGGCGGCTCCGAGGCAGGCAGAGTTCAAT
This sequence comes from Acidobacteriaceae bacterium, assembly GCA_036404255.1. Classification (GTDB taxonomy): domain Bacteria; phylum Acidobacteriota; class Terriglobia; order Terriglobales; family Acidobacteriaceae; genus JARLFX01. Next base: position 2,148 of record DASWOP010000205.1, read on the forward strand.
GGCGGCGTGAATGTGCAGAGCAGCGACGGAACCATCCGTGCGCAGCGGGCCGTGGTGTTCATGGCTCCGGCAGCGGCTGGGAGCAAGCCGCAGGCCAGTGCGGAGCTGCCGGGGCTGGATGGCAGCGTACAGCGGATCGTCGCCTCTGGGCAGGTGGCGCTGGAGACGGGCGACCGGCGCGGCTATGGCGATCAACTGGTCTACACGCCGAATCCCGTGGCTGCCATGAATCCCGCTGCGCCGGCGGCACATCCAACAAGCGGAAACAGTGGTCAGTTTGTGCTGACGGGAACCGCGGGTGCTCCGCCACGGCTGGTTGATCCGGCAAAGGGCAGCATCACCGGGGCTTCGTTGATATTCAACTCCGGCGATGATAGCGTCGTAGTTTCGGGTGGCAGCACAAACGGACGTGTGCGTACCGAACTGAAGGTAAATCGATAGCATGCAGAAGTTGAATACGCTGGCAACGGAAGAGCTGGGCAAGGCCTATGGTGGCCGCGAGGTGGTGCGTGGCGTCAGCATTCAGATTGAGCGCGGCGAAGTCGTCGGGCTGCTGGGGCCGAACGGCGCGGGCAAGACCACGACCTTCTACATGATCGTTGGGCTGGTGCAGCCCGATAGCGGCCGCATTCTGGCGGACAAGGAAGATATCAGCCGCCTGCCAATGTATCTGCGAGCGCGGAATTATGGCATCAGCTACCTGCCGCAGGAGCCATCGGTCTTTCGCAAGCTGACGGTGGAAGAGAATATCCTCGCCGTGCTGGAAGCGCAGCACCTGAGCTGGGAGAAGCGCCGTGTGCGCACGGAAGATCTATTGAAGCAGTTGAACCTCGGCCATGTGCGCAAGACGCGCGGCTATGCTCTAAGCGGCGGCGAGCGGCGCAGGGTAGAGATCGCGCGATGCCTGTGTATCGAGCCCAACTTCATCCTGCTGGACGAGCCCTTTTCCGGCATCGATCCCATCGCCGTGCTCGATCTGCAGGAGATCATCTTCCAGTTGAAGGCGAACGGCATCGGCGTGCTGATTACCGACCACAACGTGCGTGAGACGCTCTCGGTGACCGACAGGGCGTACATCATCAACGAGGGACGGATCTTCCGCACGGGAACGCCGGGGGACCTGGGGCGCGATCCTGAGGTGAAGAGGATTTACCTGGGCGAGAGCTTCCAACTGGCTTAGGATGAAGACAATGGCTCAAGCAAATGAGCCATTTGTTATGGTTTTGCGGACATTTGATACATTCGGCTTGCATCGTAAAGGCTATTCGGGCATCATATCTCTGAGACCAATGCCTGGTGCAATCCCGGGCTCTACGCTGGATCCGAGCGCCTAAATCGGACACAGAAAGCCCCGCAAGGGGCTTTCCTATTTAACCGGCCAGAGCGGCTCGCCTTCTGTGTATAGCTTGGCGGTTGAGCGGGAGGTGAAATAAGAAGAAATTACAATCCAGTCTTTCTTCTTGCCGCCTTGAATGCGATGTGTGAATACAACTTTTACCGGCGAACCCACATTCTGTTTTTTATACACTTTGACGTACACCTCTTCTGCTTCTACGACTCCAAAGCCTTTCTTTTTCCTGTAGATTGCATCAGGCCTGCAGACGATGTCCGGTATCCAAAAGAGGGACTGAAGACGATCTCGCTCGAATGCATACTCTGTTTCTACAAATGTGTTGGTCTCGATTTTTTCAATCATCGTATGCGCTCTCATTGGCCGATTTTTGTCCATGGGGCGCAAGTTTAGAAATTTGGGAAAATTGTTTTTGATAATTAAAATTTTGCGCCCACGCGGGTCAATCAAGGGAGAGAGGGGCAGAAATTCTGCTTTGAACTTTTGCAGCGTGTCGGCAACATTTAGATAATTATGGGGCGGGTGCAGACTTCCTTCGGCATCCAGTACCGACAGGTGCTGTGACCGCGTATAGGCGGCTGCGGCCATATCGGGCAGGACGATAGACAACTGCTTCCTGAAGTCGGAAGGAACACCTTCCGTACGGTTTGAGTCCTTATTTGACAGCTTTTGCTCGCTTAGATTCTTACAATCATAACGAAATAATTTAGAGACTGGTTCAATGGGCTCCATTTTGTACTAAGGAGACTCTGATTAAGTTCTTTCTTTCCACTGCCTTATGTTTTAGGTTGAGTCATCGAGGTGGAAGCGATGGCGCAGCAGCAGACGTTGGCGATGGCAGCAGGGTTTGAGAAGCACGTGAAGCGGACGCGGCGGGCG
>DASWOP010000206.1:0-4664 GCA_036404255.1 Acidobacteriaceae bacterium
AAGCTGAACCGCTTGAACACAGGCAGCAGGAGTGTCCCGTTGATATTGGCTGCATATGCGTCCAGGTTGTTCCACGCCGGAATCAGTGAAGCATTCTGGTTGAACACCATCTTCCGCGGAAGCCGCCGCACATACACCTCCGCCAGCGTCGAACCCACCAGGTTCTGATTGCTCGCCGGTGTCTGGAAGGTCTGCTTTAGATAGTGCATGTCGCCCTTCACGTCCAGCTGCTGCTTTGGCTGCTTGATCAGCGTCCAGCCCACACCACCGCCATAGCTCTGCGAAAGCTGCAGGCCCTGCGCAAAGTTGTGGTCAAACGCCATCTGCACCAGCCCATATCCCCGCTGGGTGAAGTATTCATCCCGCTCAGCATCGGTATGGTAGATATTCGTCTTTACCACCGTATCCGGCGTCGGCGGATCGGTCGGTGGAATCACCGGCTCGCTCAGCTTCCCATACGTCTCCGCCATATTGAAGGTCGTCCGGTTCCGCGCAGGCAGCCACGGCACCGTTGGGATAGCCCTTACCAGCGCCAGCGCGCCATTGAACGTCGATCCATTATTGGTAGACCGCACAAAGCTCGCGCCCGCCGTCACCGTGCCGTTCCACCCATAGCGCCAGCCCGGCAACCGCTGCAGTTCGTGGTCATAGGTCGTCTGGTCGATCACAAACGCGACCGCCTTCACCGGTAGCGTCTCAGGCGGGTTCGTCGGGTAGGCAACCGTCACCTCGTTGTCGCGGACATCCAGCGTTCCCGTCTCCACCGTCGTGCGTGATACCAGGCGCCCCTTGCGGAGCACCGCAAAGCTCCCCGTCGACCGCAGCTCTTTGATCTTGGCCAGCGGAACCGTAATCTCCCCCGCCACATCGCTCTTGAACACTACGCTGTCGCCCACCCCGCGCAGCAGCGTGCCAGACAACTGGTCTCCGTTGGTGAACAGAATCACATCCGGCTCCGGCTTCGCCTTATCCTGCGCTGCACCCGGTTTTGCCTTGTCCTGTGCTCCCGCTGGCTTCGGCTTGTCCTCCGCCACGGCCATCCGGACCGCACCCGTCGTGCATACCACGCCCAGCAGCGCCAATGACAAACTTCTCCGCAACCAACCCATCAGTTCCCCTTCTTCTCGTCTGTTCAGAATAAATGTTCTCAGCCAGTCGCGTACAATCTAGAACTGACCCGATCTTTACCGCTGGAGAGCTGCGCTCTGTTCAACCCTGCCTATCTGTTATCGCTTCTGCTGCTCGCGCCTCAGCACGGGTTTACGCACTACTACAAGAGCCACTACGCCGACCACACCTTCCAGGGCCTCTACCGCGCCAATCTCTTCGATACCTGCCTCCTTGTGCCCTACTTCATCGTGATGGTGATCCTCGCCTTCTACGGCATCCATCGCTACCAGCTCGTCTATCTCTACTACAAACACAAACGCAACGCTTCCCACTCGGACGAACCACCAGCTCATTTTGATGAGCTTCCCTTCGTCACCATCCAACTGCCCATCTACAACGAGCAGTTCGTGATTGATCGCCTGATCGACGCCGTCTGCCACCTCGACTATCCCCGTGACCGCTTCGAGATCCAGCTCCTGGACGACTCCACCGACGAAACCATGGAAGTCGCCCGCAACATCGTCGAGCGTTACGCCAACGGCTTCGCCGGACTCCCCCCGCAGCCCATCTACTACATCCATCGCACCAACCGCCACGGCTACAAGGCCGGTGCGCTCGACGAAGGCCTCCGCACCGCCAAAGGCACCCTCGTCGCCATCTTCGACGCCGACTTCGTCCCCCCGCCGCAGTGGCTCAACCAGGTCGTGCATCACTTCGCCGAGCCCGGCGTCGGCATGGTCCAGACCCGCTGGACGCACCTCAACCGCAACTACAGCTTCCTCACCCAGGTCGAAGCCATCCTGCTCGACGGCCACTTCGTCCTGGAGCATGGCGGCCGTTCGCGCGCCGGCGTCTACTTCAACTTCAACGGCACCGCCGGCATGTGGCGCCGCGTGGCCATCGACGAAGCCGGTGGCTGGCAGCACGACACCCTCACCGAAGATACTGACCTCAGCTACCGCGCCCAGCTCAAGGGATGGCGGTTCAAGTACCTGCAGGATGTCGAATGCCCCGCCGAACTGCCCATTGAGATGACCGCCTTCAAAACGCAGCAGGCGCGCTGGGCCAAGGGACTCATCCAGACCTCAAAGAAGATTCTGCCGCGCGTGCTCAAGAGCGACGCCCCCTTCCACACCAAGCTCGAAGCCTGGTATCACCTCACCGCGAATATCAGCTATCCGCTCATGATCATCCTGAGCGCCATCATGATGCCGGCCATGATCATCCGCAGCTATCAGGGCTGGCTGCAGATGTGTCTGATTGACCTGCCGCTCTTCATGGCCAGCACCATGTCCATCTCATCTTTCTATCTCGCCAGCCAGCGCGAACTGTTTCCGAAGCACTGGTACAAAACCTTCCTCTATCTGCCGTGTCTCATGGCTCTCGGCGTAGGCTTGACCCTTACCAACACAAAAGCCGTGATGGAAGCCCTCTTCGGCATCAAGTCCGCCTTCGCCCGCACGCCCAAATATCGCGTGAACAAGAAGGGCGATAAGTCCGCGGCGAAGAAGAAGTACCGTAAACGCCTTGGAATTATTCCCTTCTTCGAAATCCTCTTCGGCTGTTACTTTATCTGGATGGTCTGGTACGCCGTCTCAACAGATAACTATTTCACCGTGCCCTTCATCATTCTTTTCGTCTTCGGCTACATGTATACCGGCCTGCTCAGCCTCTTCCAGGGCCTCTTTGAGCGTTCCAGCACCAGCGGCGAACTGCATGAGAAGCCCTACCCCGTGGGAATCTAGCTGTACCCGCGCAGGATTTTCCAAGCTACCTTCATCCCGTACTAGGATTGGGAAGTTATGGGCAGCCTACTTCTGGACGTGTTCGTTCTACTCGTAGCCTATGCCATTGCGGTCGGCATTGCGTTTACGCTCGTCTTTTTCACCTATGCCACCGCCCCGCGCTGGATGGCCCGCAATGGCGAACCGCATCCTCGCTTCCTGTTCCTCAATGCCCTCATCTGGATGCTCTCTGCCGCCACCGGTGGCGCCCTCATCTCCTACCTTGTGCAGGGGCATACGCTGCTCGTCGGCATCGCCTTCGCCTGCATCATCTTCTCCGTCATCGTCTATGTCGCGGCACAGGCCATCGGCAAGACCACGCTGGCCTACGAAATCGCAGTGGGAATCTGCGCCTTTGCCGGGGCTTTGCTAGGCTGCATCCTGGTGCGGTTCTTCCATCTGCATCTCAGCCTCTGACCCAATCTTCTCTCATGCGGACACTTCAACCAAATCTCAAAAGCCAATCCCGCCACAAATTTGGGTGCCCCAACGAACGCATTTGTTCGCTGGGGTGATCTAAGGTGGGCATCGCGCGTGTAGCGCGACCGCTCCCGCCCATCTCCGAGTTCACCACCACTGCTAATCGAGTCATTCTGAGCGCAGCCGAAGAATCCAGACGCTCTCCACGTCACCCATACCGCACGCAGCTTCCAGCCACGACTGCGCCAAGCTCTCCCATATCGCCAACAACTCTTTGTCTCTTAAACAGCCCAGGCCCGGAAGAATTCTTCCGGGCCTGTGCTGGTGCAATCAATAAAGCGGTTTTAGAAGCGCACGCCAAACGTCACAGGAATGTACTTCGTCTCAAAGTTTGCCGCCGGATAACCATAGTTCGGAGCACCCGCGGTATTGGTCGAACTCGGCGAGTTATCAACCCACACATACCGCGCCTCGGCAAACAGTTTCAGGTTGCTGTAATTAGACACCTTGTAGGTAAGACCAGCACCGATGTTCAAGCCACCGGCATTGTTGGAGTAGTGGTCAATGGTCTGATCCTGCGCTACCGGATAGCATTCATAATCGCAATACGTCCCGATCGTTGGAGTGGTGAAGTTCGTAATCTTGCGATAGAAGCCGCCACCACCAATCACATACGCTCCTGCCTTACCTGAGCTATAAAAACTTAGCACAGGCTCCAGCGTCAGCGACCAGGTGTGCGCGTTGCCGTTCAACTGCGTCAGCTGCGCACCCAGCGTGTTGTAGAGACTCAGCTGTGAGTTCAACTGCGCATCCGGAATCCCGAAGTGGTCATAGTTGTACTCCGCCAAAATCGCAAAATTCTTGCTGAACGCACGGCCCGCGCCGAACGTAAACTTGTAGCTCGGCTTCAGGTACTGGCCAGACTCCTGCGTCGGCACGGTAAAGCCCGCGCCTGCCTCCCACGCCAGCTTGCTGGAGCCATCCGCGTTGGTGTAGCGGTCACGATAGGTCGGGCGGCCATACGGGCGGCGCCGCGGCGGAGCTCCGCCGTAGCCTCCCTGCGCGTTCGCATCTGCATTCGGTCCAATATGCGAAGCACTCAGGCTCGCACTCTCACCGGCCACAGCCTCGTTCTGCGAACTGGTCGCGGAAGAGCTGGAAAATAGCTGCAGATTCGGGCTGGCCAGGTAGCTTGAAGCTGCCGGAGCTGCTGTCGTCTGCGCCTGCTGGGCAACCGCCGGAATTGCAGCGATGCCTGCCGCGAGCGAAAGTGCGATCGCAGCCGCGCGGAATCGGGATAGAAGCTGAAGACTCTGTTTCGAAGACATTAGTAGGACTCCTTTAGTCGTG
>DASWOP010000207.1:0-12351 GCA_036404255.1 Acidobacteriaceae bacterium
ATCCTGAGAAACGGGGATGATGGTCCATACGTAGAATCGGTAGTCGTCAATGATAGACAGCAAGATAGCTCATGGTTGCCCGTGCAGACGCTGCTCGGTCGACGGACACGCGTTATCTTTTCCATGACATCCAAACAAGGGACAAAGTGGGGCACCAGTAAGGCCGACCTGCCTCCCTCGAGCAGCGAAGTAGGACTCTCAAAATAATTAGCGAAATATGGAGGGGCGTGTTGAGGGAGGCGATGGAACGCCCGGAGATGACGAGAACCTCCACTTACCCGACTGTTCGCTTTACCCCAGCCACCTCTCCGTATCTGCATAGCCGGTTCCCCAAGGCGATCCGCTACCTCAATATTGGATGCCTCCAACAATAAGGACGGTTCCGTCTAACAGTGCTACAGCCGTATGATAGGCGCGCGGCAACACCCCACAGCAAAACCTGAGACGAAACAGTTAGATGGTTACAGGATGCGGAAGAGCAGATTGGAGTGGTCCATGCAAAGACGCCTGATAGAGCGTTTTGTGCCCGCTCGACAGCGCAGCGGAAGGAGAGTGCAGGTCTTCCCGCAGCTGCCGCGATGAGTCCAAATCCAGTTTTGATGTTCGTCGTCTGCCTGCTTGCGGCTATGCCCGTGCCCAATGACCGAATCCTGTTTGCAGACCGGGCATCGGCGGCTACGAAGGAAATCGCTCTGCCTGGCTCTTGGGCGGGCGAGGCTTCTGCTCCAGTGCCCAGTCCAGCAACCAGCGAATCGCATCGCTCCGATTGAAGAAGCGCTCTTCAAAGCGAAAATCATCCAGTCTTTTCAACAGGTCCATCTTCATACGCAAATGGACCATCTGGGTTGATTCGTCTAGCTTCATCGGCCAGATATTAGGCTTTTGCGTAGTCTATTCCATAACTTGTATACCTCAGGTATACAAGTTTCTCTATACCTTGCCGTGCCCTATATCTTGCTGAATAGCTGAATACCGGTGGGCAAGTGCATCTCTTCTTTCTGATCCTCAAGGCGTATGGCGTTTTGTGCGTTGCCGCGGTGCTCTTCATCGCCGGCTGCAAGCTCTATGTGCGCTTCTTCTATGTCCGGAAGTGTGTGCGCTGTGGGATACGTACAGAAGGCCCGCTTTGCTACTTCTGTGAGCAGTATTACGAGCAATGGGAAAGAGTGCGGCAGGGAATGAAACCGGAGAGCCCCGTTTCCAGCGTTCAAATCGCAGAGAAGCAAAACAGGGATACAACGGACCGTCTTACCCGATGACGGGCTAAAGCTACCCAACCGCTCATCCTCACATTACCCGTGGTTTGCCCGTGCCAGCCCGTCAAAAACACCGTGATAGCGCACCACGCGTCCAACGGTGCTCCCCAGGCCCAAACCAACAGGTTTCTCGTTTAGAATGAACAGTTTTGGCGTAAAATTCTCCCGTTGCCGATGCAGATTCCGTACACGCTTCCAGATGCCATTTTTGACGGTATTTTTGTGCCGGAAGCTAGTCGGTGGCCTTGACCTGCTCGATCGGCAGACGGCCATAGATGGGCTCGCCCAGAGCACTGCGCAGCGCAAGACCAAAATCGATGACGGAAGCGGCCCCCTCCCACGTGGCGACAGGTTTTCCGTTGGGGGCGATGAGCTCGAGCGCGAAGCGGCCGTGATGTGGCGGGAGCGGCGCAATCTGCACGCCATCTTGCGGAAGCCCCCAGTCCTGCGCGGCCTGCAACTGGGATTCGCTGCCGGAGAAGGTAATCTGCAGCCCGGCATGGCCGTATTCCAGCGATGCTGTTTCGAGAAGAACGAAGAGCCGGTCCAGAGCCGCGGGCTCATTATTGGGAGTGGTGGCTACAAGACGCCAGCCCTTTGCCGAGGCGGATGGTGGCGTGAAGGTGGAGACAAGAGGTTCAGCGGCTATGGTGGCCTGGTGGCCGGAAGCGGTGATGGCCTGGCGCGTGGCTTCAACCTCTGACAGCGACGCTCCGCTGAGAAGATAATGATTGCCGGCGCCAGTGTAGGCGAGCACGGAGTCGACCAGCGCGGTGCCGGTGGTGTGAAGCTCGTTGTCATCGATGACGATGTCGGTTGCGCTGAGCTTTGAGCCAGACTGGATAACGGGCGTGTTTCCCCCAGCGCGCCAGTCGACGCGGTTGCCGGTGATGTGCAGACCGTCGATGACGCCGCCGTTCCAGGTCATGAGAAGAATTGCCCCCTGTCGTTGCGCGAGCCGCGGGCTAAGGCCGTTTGCGAGACAGAGGTTGCCATCGACAGTGCTCGCAGTGGTAGGGCCTTCGGCGGCAAAGACAGAGACGCAGTAGCCCTGCGTGTCATGGCCGAAGTTGCGCAGAACCTGATTTGCGGTGTTGCCCCAATCAATATCGAAAGCGCCACCGTCTACGCCAGGAGAGTCAGTGAGGAAAGCCTCATTATTCTCGACGATGCAGCGGTTGCATTGCCAGGTCCAAATAGCGTTGGGAGTGCCCAGCGTTTGCGCATGCTGCATGCCGGTGTGCCAGGCTGCGGAGTTGCGGATGGCTGCGTCCGTCGCATTGAAGATGACGATGCCGTCACCCTGCACGTCATGCACGCTGGAACTATCGACGGAGACGTTGGTGGCAGGGTTGGTAAGCGAGCCGCCGGCAACGAAGATCCCCGCCCACTGTGTAGTGCCAAAGGCGCGCACGCCCTGGACGTGTACATCGGTAAGGGTGGCCTCTGGGGAAGAGGGCTTGATAACGACCAGCCCGGAGTCTTTGCTGCGGAGCGGTCCGCGCACTCCGCTGACGGTGAGGTTGCGCAGGTTGATATGCTCCATGCGGCCCTTGGCGGCGGAGATGAAGACACCATACGTGGTGCCGCCCCGGAGATCGATTGAATCGATGCTCCAGCCGGACTGGTTGAAGAGCGTGAGAGCTGCGGTATCGGACGGAGCGGCCTCAATACGCGGTAGTGGTCCCTCGCCGTAAGCGCTGATGGTGATGACTCGGTTCGCGCCGCCGGAGCCCAGGGGATGCAGTGCTCCATGACAGACGGTGCCGCGGCGGAATGAGAGAGTGTCTCCTGGTTTCAATTCCAGCGCATTGACCTGGTCGATGGAGCGAAGCGTTGCCCCAGTTGGGGCGCTGTGGCTGGACGTGGATTCTTCGGCAGTGCAATCCACGCGATAGGTGGAGGCATGTGCGTACTGCAGTGGCAAGCCGAGGATGGCGAGCGTGGCAGCTAGGACGAAGATGGGAGACGGTGGGCGCATGCTGAGAATGTTAGTGGGTCTCTCGCAGGACGGCTACGCCGTAGACGGGCAGGCTCACGTCGCGGACGGATGCACCGCCGAGAACGTCCTGCATGGCAGCGGGCAGGTGTACGGTCTGCGGGGTGCCGGAGAAGTTGACCAGGATGTGGATGATCTTGCCATCGCCGGTGCGTACGCTCGCTTCAATGCCCTCGGGGACGCGGAGAGGCGCAGTCGTGACGCCGGAGTTGGTTGCGAGCCACTGCGCCAGCTTCTGCATTGTGGCATCGTCAAAGGTGGTACCGACGTAGGTGATGCTACCTTTTCCAATCTTGCGGGTGATGATCGCGGGCTGGCCGTCAAGCCAGCCGTTGGACGTGCCGTAGCGCATAAGAACGGTGGGGTTTGGCGATGAAGTACTGAGTAGCTCGGCCCAGATATCTGCCTGTGCGGCGCCGAGTGTACCGTCTACCGGGACGGGTTTTGTGAGGGCGTAGAACTGTTCGACGCGGCCGCCGAGCAGAGCGGAAAGTTCGCCGGGTTGGCGGTTGGGTTGCAGGGCATCGTCGCCGTTTTTCATCCCGGAGCGTGGCGTGAACACAAGATTGCCGCCGCCCTTCACATAGGCGATGAGGTTGAGCGCATCGTCGTGGGTGATGAGGTTGAGCGCGGGGGCGACGACGAGTTTGTAACCGGAGAGATCGACGCTTGGCGAGACAATGTCAATTGTCTGCGTAAGTTGGCGCAGAGGCTTGTAGTAACGCACCATCTCGGCGAGGGGATCGAACTTGCTGCTCTGCGGCTGCCACTCGATTGCCCATCGGCTTTCGTAGGAGTGAAGCAGTGCAACCTGCGAGACGACGTGCGTGCCGGCGAGCGCGGATTCAGCCCGTGCAAACTCCGCACCGGTCTGCTGCACCTCGGGATACAGCGGGACGGGCGTGCCATCTGCGCCGACGAGCGTACCGTGATACTGCTCCTGTCCGTTGAGCGCGCTGCGCCACTGCCAGAAGCTGACGACATCCGCACCATGGGCGATGTCGTGCCAGGCGAGGGCTCGGACGCCCCCCTTATCGAGCGATGGATTGACGGAGGACCAATTGACAAAGCCGGGCTGCGTCTCCATGACCCAGAAGTTTTTGCGTTTGAAGCCACGGGTGAGATCGTGAGCCGCACCGTTCCACGCCGGATCTATGACGCCGTTGGGGACGTAGTCGTCCCATGCGGCGAGGTCGAGGACGTCCTCGGTGATGTAGTGGTCGTAGTACTGGAAGAAGCCCATCGTGTTTGTGGTGATGAACTGGCGTTTGTCTGCCTGGGGACGGATGGCATCGATCTGGTTGAGCAGATAGCTGCGCCAGGTGTCAGAAATGAACAGGCGCCAGCAGAGCAGGAGGCCGGGATTGCCACTGTCTGTACCGGCGTGTTTCGGGATTGGGATCTGCGACCAGGCTGTGTAGCTCTGGCTCCAGTAGGCGGTGGTCCAGCGCTCGTTCAGCGCATCGAGCGTACCGTAGCGCGCCTGCAGCCAGTCCTGAAACTGCTTGCGGGTACCAGAGTCGGTTGAGGTCTGCGAGATCTCGTTGTCAAGCTGCCAGCCGATAACGTAGGGGTTATGCCCGAAGCGCGCAGCCAGTCGCTGCACAATATCGCGGGAGAGCTCGCGGTACTTCGCGTTGCTCCAATTGTATTGCAGGCGATTGCCGTGCTCGTCTTGTCGACTGTTCTCGTCGATGCGCAGGGTCTCGGGATATTTTGTGGTGAGCCAGGCGGGAGGCGTGGCGGTGGGCGTACCAAGAACGGTGTAGATGCCGTGCCTGCCGGCGAGGTTGATGGCGCGCTCAAGCCAGTCAAGATCGTATTCGCCCTCTTTGGGCTCGAGCGTGCTCCAGGCGAACTCGCCCACGCGCACGACGTGCAGGCGCGCGTCCTGCATCAGTTGGAGGTCTGCCTCCCAGCGCGGCTCAGGCCACTGCTCCGGATACCACGCGGCGCCCAGCATGAGCGATGGTGGAGGAGGAACACTGGCTGTAGGATTCCTTGGCGTGGATTGTGCGTGCATCATGGCTCCGCACAGTAGACCGACGGTAAGGATGCTCAGTTTTTGCATAGCAAGACTCCTTCGTGCTGGAAGACTCAATCTTTACGTTGGGGCGTGGGGACGGTTGTGCGTGTCCGCGATTTGGGCAGCTTTGCTTTGCGCGGCAGGCCGGTTGTCTGGCGCACGATCAGGCGCGTGGGAACGAGAGGGCTTGCGGTAGTGGCTACAGGTTTTGCCGCGCCGGAGGGCTTGAGCTGCAAAGCATCCAGTGCGGCAGCGGCGAGATCAGAACAGGCCATGCGTACGGTGGTGAGCGGAGGCACGGTGAAGCGCGCCATGTGAATATCGTCGAAGCCGACGACGGAGATATCTTTGGGTACGCGCAGACCGCGGCCCGAGGTGGAGTGCAGCACACCGATGGCCGTCATGTCATTCGAGCAGATGACCGCGGTAGGCATGCGCGGGGAGCTGAAGAGGCGTTCGGCGGCGGCAAAGCCACCCTCCATGGTGTGATCGCCTTCGATGATGAAGTGCGCAGGAACCTTGATGCCGATCTGAACCATAGCCGCTTGGTAGGCTGCCTGCCGCTGGCGTGCAGCGTTGAGATGCAATGATCCGCTGATGAATGCGATATCGCGATGGCCCATCACGGCGAGATGCTGCACCGCCTCCCGGATGCCGGAGCGGTAATCGACGTCGATGGAGCTGGACAACTTCGGCGTGCCGCTGCGGCCGACGGAAACGACGGGGATGCCACACTGTGCGAGCTCCTGTAGGAGATCTTCGTCCATGCCAAAGGTCATGACGGCAACGCCCTCCACCTTGCGCTCAACCATGCGGCGAACGCACTGGGACATGCGTGCGGGTGAGTAGTTGGTGGAGCCGATGAGTAACTCGTAGCCGCGGATTACTGTGGCGTCCTCGAAGTTCTGGATGAGTTCAGGGAAGAAGGGGTTGATGATCTCGGAGACGATCAGGCCGACTAGGCGGCTGCGGCCGGAGACGAGGGCGCGTGCCTGGGTGTTGGGCGTGTAATGCAATTCTTTAGCGGCCTTGAGCACGCGGGAAGCAAGTTTGGGGTCGACGGTGGGCGCATGGTTCATCACGCGCGAGACCGTGGCCATGGAAACGCCCGCGCGCCGTGCGACTGTGCGTATATCCACCGATGACTTGCCGTAGACTCCCATGGACATCCAGTAAAGGTTTCCCAGCGCAATCTGTCAACTGCTAACGAGATAGGAAGAAGAGCTATATGTGATAAAAGCCCCGTACTTCCATGCTGATATCCCTAATGAAAATAATTCAGGAGAAATTATATTGACAAATTGGTTGCGAAGCTCTTAGTGTTTCTGCCTCTGGAAGAAGACGTTTTCTCAAGCTCGATAGAAAACGGGAAAAAGGATGGTCTAACTGCAATGACATCATGTCTCCGGTTTACCCGCATCTCCTGCTTCGCCATCAGTCTGCTGATTCTTGTGTTGGCCGCGGCGTCCGCTTTGGGTCAGGCCACAAGCGGATCCATCTCCGGCCGCGTTACGGATGCCAGAGGCGCCGTCGTCCCGGGAGCGCAGGTCTCCATCGTGGACCGCGACAAGGGTCTCATCACCAATGCCACGACCGATGGTGCAGGCGAGTTCACCGCGCAGGCGCTGCCGCCCGATCGCTACACCATCACGGTGGAGAAGAGCGGCTTTGCGAATGCAAACGTAGGCGCGTTCAAGCTGGACATCGATCAGAAGGCGCACTTCAATATCTCATTGAAGATTGGCGATGTGAGCAGCACCGTGACGGTGACAGACAGCGGGCCGGTGCTGCAGACGCAGGGCGCGGAGACGGGGCAGGTGATGGGGACGCGTGAGATCGAGGATCTTCCCCTCGAAGGCCGCGATTTCACCAGTCTGTTCAAACTGATTCCCGGAGTCGTGTCGGGAGGCGGCGGCAACAATCTGAATCTTGCGGTGAATGGGCAGCGCGAGTTTTCAAACTCGGTGCAGATCAATGGCGTTGAGGTGACGGGGAATCGCAACAACGATACGAACGTGCGCCCGAGCCCGGATGCAACGCAGGAGTTCAAGGTGGTTACGTCAGCCTATGCACCGGAGTTTGGCCGAGCTTCCGGCGGTTCGGTGATCATCCAGACCAAGTCGGGCACGAATAATCTGCATGGGAGTTTGTATGAGTTCTACCGGCCAACGGCGACATCGGCCAATCCGGCGAGGTCTCCTGCCGGTACGGTGCCAACACTGGTGCAGAATGTCTATGGCGGAACGTTTGGCATGCCGCTGAAACGGGACAAGGCGTTTCTCTTTCTCGCGTATGAGGGAAACCGGAACCATAACTCGTCTTCGTATAACGGGCAGACGGCCCCTAATAATCAGGTAACGTTCAATACCGCGGGCGATGCCGACCTTTCACAGTTGCTGGATCCTACCAGCGGTTTTCCGATTCCGATCTTCAACCCCTACTATTTTGAAACGTACGGATCTCCGCAGAGGTTTTCAGGGAACATTATTCCTGCAGCGCTGGTCAGCCATGCAGGAAGAGCGATTCTGCAGCAACTCTTTCCAGCGCCGCAGGGCACGGACATCTACAGCAACTTTGCCGTAACGCAATACTTTACCAGCAACAGCAACGTGGCGAACCTGCGCACGGACTACACCTTCTCGCAGAACAATCGAATCTATCTTACGTATGACGCGGAGCAGGGCGATACATCGTCGAGCGATCCCTATGCGGGCTATACCGCGTATCCCGGAACGGGTGGCGGAGACGGCGGAGGAGACCTTACCAGCTTCGAGAATCACGTGGTTGGCCTGACCTATGACCACACCTTCTCTGCGAGTCTGCTAAACGAAGCGCGGGGAAACTGGTTCCTTTCTACCGTCAAACAGAACAACCTGATCGACGGCTCCAATCTCGCGACGGCCTTCGGAATTGCAAACTCAAATATTCCCGGCTTTCCCCAAACCTACAGCTTTCCGCAGATCCAGTTTCAAAGCGGACCAACGGTCGGTGGTTCGACCTATAAGCCGCTCAGTTTCCGCGATAAGAATCTTGGATTCGTCGATACGCTTTCGTGGACGGGCAAGGGCCACAATGTGAAGCTGGGATACGAGTACCGGCATCTGTCATCGCACCCGGATTTTTCGCTCTTCCCCGTGCCGTACCAGTACTATGGTGGCGCTTACAGCGCCCTGACTAGCGATCCGATCTACTGCCAATACAGTTACTTGCCGTGCAATGAGCCGGACGGTTTCTATGATAAGAGTTATTACTATGGAACGGGAGGAAGCGAAGTGGCAGACCTGCTGCTTGGTTTGCCGCTCTATACATCTCAGGGGCTGCAGCTGACGAAGGCCAGCACAACAGCCAACGAGCATACGTTCTACCTGCAGGATTACTGGCAGGTAACTCCGAGGCTGAATATCACATACGGACTGCGCTACGAGTACCAGCAGCCCTATGTGGAGAAGAACAACAACCAATCAAACTTTGATGTGAATACGCTGATGATTCAGCTCGCTGGGCGTGGCAACAACTCGCGGTCGCTGATCAACTCCAATACCAAAGACTTTATGCCGCGGGTGGGGTGGGATTTTCAGATTACGCCGACGATTGTACTGCGCGGCGGCTTCGGTATCTTCTACTCACCGGAGAATGACGCGCGCGAAGATCTCCTGACGAAAAACTATCCGTTCTTTGTGCAACAGGAGATTGATAACAGCGCGTATGCGATTGCCTATCACCTGGATGCCGGCGTCGCGCGGCCAACCTCAATTTCCATTCCAGGCGGAGCGAGCTCTATCAACTTGGTGACCGCAAGCGTGCCCAGTCAGACGGTGTACTCCGAGCCCAACAATTTCCCTACGGCGAACTCGAAGAACTACAACGTGACGCTGCAGAAGACAGTGGGGAATACCTCCTTTGAGGTGGCTTACGTAGGGGCCATCACAAGGGACCTCTCCTACGAGGTTGGAGACTATAACATCAATAAGCGTCTCTCGACCAACATCGGCAAGGTGCAGACGTTGCTTCCTGTCGGCATTAGCAACTATGACTCGCTGCAGGCGAAGGTGAACCGTCGCTTCTCGCGGGGATATAGCCTGCTGGCCTCCTACACATGGTCGCATGCGCGCGACAATGGGCCGGCGCCGTTCAATCTGAATGGTTCCACCGGGCCACAGGATCCGCTGAATGTGAATGTAGAGTATGCCAGCTCGGATTCGGATGTCCGCAATGTGTTTGTTGCGAGCCAGATTATTGAGCTGCCCTTCGGGCGCAATAAGCGGTTCTTCTCGGGAGCGGGGCCTATAGCCAACGCAATCGTCGGCGGGTGGCAGGTTAACAGCATCACCACGTTGCAGGGTGGGCGACCGTTCAATATTCTGAGCGCAAGCAACAATAAGAACTATCCCAGCCTGCGACCCAACCTGACCGGTACCAGCGCCGCCGTAGGTCATCGCTCGGTGAACCGCTGGTTCAATCCTGCGGCGTTCCAGGTTTCTTCAACGCAAGCGGCTAACCATACTCCCGGTACCACTCCGCGAAACTATCTCCGTGGCCCCGGATTTACGAATGAAGATATGTCTCTGATCAAAGTGTATGCGCTGCCGCGCAGCATGAAGCTGCAGGTGCGCATCGAGGCATTCAACCTGCTGAACACGGCACATTATGATGCTCCGGTTGCCACCGTATCGGACATTCGCTTCGGACAGATCATTGGTGGCTATACTCCGCGAGTCATGCAGTTCGCGGGTCGCCTCACCTTCTAGCACTCAACGGGAGCAAGTATGAATCGTTTTGTATTGACAGCCCTGCTTGCTGCCGCCGCGATGACCGCGACGGCAGCGCTTTCTCAGGCCACACCTCCGCCTGTCGACGCGAAGGTGGAAGCACGCGCGCAGGCATTGCTGAAGCAGATGACACTGGATGAGAAGCTTGGACAGATCTCACAGCTTTTCTGGGACAAGACGCTCAAGGATGACCGGTTGCGCAAGGGAGAACTGGGGTCATATCTGTTTCTCACCGATGCGCATGAGATCAACCGTGTGCAGCATGTGGCGGTGGAGCAGTCGCGACTGCATATCCCGCTGCTTATCGGCTTCGATGTGATTCACGGCTTTCGTACGATCTTTCCCGTGCCAATTGCGACGGCGGCATCGTGGGACCTGGAGTTGAATCGCAAGATTCAGTCAGCAGCGGCAGCGGAGGCTTCTGCCGTAGGCATCAACTGGGCGTTTGCGCCAATGGTGGATATCGCGCGCGATGCCCGCTGGGGACGCATAGTGGAAGGAGCAGGAGAAGATCCATACCTCGGCATGCGGATGGGAGAGGCGCGGGTGCGCGGCCTCCAGGGAGAGGGTGCTGGTGCGCCGAACCATATTCTTGCCTGCGCAAAACACTTTGCGGGGTATGGCGCAGCGGTAGGCGGACGCGACTACGATGCCTCCTATCTCTCCGAGAGCGAACTGCAGAATGTTTACCTGCCGCCGTTCCGTGCAGCGGTCAATGCTGGCGTAGCGTGCATCATGAGCGCGTACATGGACCTCAACGATGTACCCGCAAGCGGCAATCGATGGCTGCTGCAAGATGTGCTTCGCAGGCAGTGGCACTTCAATGGATTTGTGGTCTCCGATGCGTGGGCTGTTTACAACCTGGAGGCACATGGCTACGCGCGCGATCATGCAGAGGCGGCGCTACTTGGCCTGACGGCTGGCGTGAATATGGATATGGGTTCGGATAGCTACCTGACGCATGCGCCCAAACTGCTGGCGGAGAAAAAGCTCACGATGCAGCAGATTGATGCGGCGGTGCTGCCACTGTTGCGCGCTAAGATCGGGCTCGGGCTCTTCGAGCATCCGTATGTGGACGAGAGCAAGGTGGAGGCGGCGCTGCATAATCCGGAACATCTGGCGCTAGCTCGCACGGCAGCGACGCGTTCGGCCGTACTGCTGCGCAATGAGGGCGGACAGCTTCCACTCCCCAAACAGGCGCGATCGATTGCTGTGATCGGGCCGCTCGCGGATGCGCACAAAGAGCTGCAGGGCTCGTGGTCGTTCGGCGGGGAGCCCAAGGATGTGGTCTCCATTCTTGAAGGCATTCGCGCGAAGGTTGGGTCGGGTGTTGCGGTTGATTATGCGAATGGAACCACGATCAAGCGCGGTATGGAGCCGTATCTCAACACGGACACGTTGCCCGCCGTGGGTACGGAGCAGCAGGCAGATGCGGATATCGCAGAGGCAGTAGCGGCTGCGAAGGCTGCTGACCAGGTGATCCTTGTCCTCGGTGAGACGGACGATATGAGCGGAGAGTATGCATCGCGGGCTTCGCTCGCTCTTCCCGGCAAACAGGAGCTTCTGCTGGAGTCTGTCGTGGCGACTGGTAAGCCGGTCACGCTGGTGCTGGTGAATGGCAGGCCGCTGGATATTACGTGGGCTTCGACGCATGTCCCCGCAATTCTGGAGGCATGGTTTCCTGGGACCCAGGGAGGCAACGCCGTTGCCGATCTGCTGTTCGGAGATGCGAACCCTGCGGGAAAACTGCCGGTCACATGGCCGCGCAATGTGGGCCAGGAGCCGCTCTACTACAACCACAACCATACGCAGCAGGACCAGGATGCGGCGGGTGCCACCTCGTACTACTGGGATGAGCCGCAATCTCCGCTATATCGCTTCGGCTATGGTCTGAGCTATTCGCAATTCCAGTTCTCCAATCTCAAACTGTCGTCCACAACGCTGGGCGCGGCAGGCATCGATGTGATGGTGGATGTGAAGAACGCCGTCGGTATTGCAGGGGACGAGGTTGTGCAGCTCTATACGCATCAGCGCTCGGGAACAGCTTCGCGACCGGTGCGCGAGTTGAAGGGGTTCGAACGTATCCATCTTGAGCCGGGAGAGGAGCGGACGGTGAAGCTGCATCTCACCACCGCCGATCTCAGCTTCTGGTCGGCGTCGACGCATCAGCGTGAGACGGATGCCTCCACCTACGATGTGTGGGTGGGCGACAGCTCCGTGGCGGCGGCACACGCGCAGTTTGAGGTGGCCGTCACTACGGTGCACAAGTGAGCAAGAAGTCACCAGCGGATTCCACCACGG
>DASWOP010000208.1:0-5570 GCA_036404255.1 Acidobacteriaceae bacterium
TGGCAAAGGACGGCAAGCGGCTGGTGCTGATCTCCTGCCTCGACAATCTTCTAAAGGGTGCGGCCAGTCAGGCCGTGCAGAACATGAATCTGATGTGCGGATTTAAGGAAGCAGAGGGTTTGCTATGAAGTACGTCATTAAGCTCGGTGGCGCAGCGCTGGAGAAGCCGGAGCTTCTCTTCGCCATCGGCAAAGCCATCGCCACGCTCGCCAGCGACGGCAACCAGGTCGCCGTGGTTCACGGCGGCGGTGTGCAGCTCACCAAAGTTCTGGCAGCCATGGGCAAGAAGAGCGAGTTCGTCTCCGGCCTGCGCATTACCGACGCCGAGACGCGAGACGCTGCGCTGATGGTGTTGGCCGGCCGAGTGAACAAATCGCTGGTCGCAGCGCTGGGCAAACATGGCCAGGCTGCGGTTGGTCTCTCCGGCGGCGACGGTGCTGTCTTCCGCGCGCGCAAGAAGAAGACCAATCCCGACCTCGGCTTCGTCGGCGAGATTGCCGCGACCGATCCGCGCTGGCTGGAAGCCATCTGGAAGATGGATGCTGTACCGGTCATCTCCAGCATCGCGCTCGGCTTTGACGGCGAGTACTACAACATCAACGCCGACGAGATGGCCGCAGCCTGCGCCGTATGCACTCACGCCGATGCGCTGGTTTTTCTGACCGACGTTCCCGGCGTCAAAGGTGCTGACGGCAACATCATGCGCTGGCTTTCGCTGGCGCAGGTGCCCGCGATGGAGAAGGCTGCAGTAATCTCCGGCGGCATGCTGCCCAAGTTGAACGCCTGCCGCGAAGCTCTGCTGGGCGGCGTGAAGCGTGTACGAATTTTGCCGGCGGAATCTGCCGGCGTATTACCCGATCTTTGCAGTTCGCGCGTTGAAGACGGAACGGAAGTGATGGTCGCCTAAGCGCGACCCCTAAACAGGATCAAGAGAGGACCCCCTAATGACGATGAATCTGTCATCGATACAAGCCGCCGAGAAGAAGCTCCTGCTGCAGACCTACGAGCGCAACCCCAATCTGTTCGTCAGCGGCAAAGGCGTCTACCTGCGCGATGAGGAAGGCAACGACTTCCTCGACCTGCTCAGTGGCATCGGCGTCTCCGCGCTTGGCTACGGCCATCCCGCCATTGAGAACGCTATTGCAGAGCAGAGCAAGACGCTGCTGCACACATCCAACCTCTTCTATCACCGCGGCACGGCAGAGCTCGCTCTGCGGCTGACGGAGATCACCGGCCTGGACCGCGCCTTCTTCTGCAATAGCGGCACAGAAGCATGGGAAGCCGCGCTGAAGATCGCCCGCGCACATGCCGGAGTACTGCGCTCGGAAGGCAAGACCATTGGCACAAAGATTCTCGCCATGGATCAGAGCTTCCACGGCCGTACGATGGGCTCTGTCGCCACCACGCACAAGGCGAAGTATCGTGAGCCCTTCGCACCCGTGATGCCCGGCGTCGAGTTCGTCACATTTAATGATATTGCCGACCTGCGCGCCAAGTTCTCCAGCGATGTCTGCGCCATCTGCATTGAAGCTGTGCAGGGAGAGGGCGGCATCCGCCCCATCACGCAGGAGTTCTTCGCCGCGGCTCGCGAACTGTGCGATTCCACCGGCGCATTGCTGCTGGCAGACGAGATCCAGAGCGGTATGGGCCGCACCGGCGAATGGTGCGCGTACCAGCACTTTAGCATCCAGCCTGATGTGACCACACTAGCCAAGCCGCTGGCTGGCGGCATTCCCATGGGCGCGACACTCTGCACGGAAGAGGCTGCTCGCGCCATTCATCCCGGCATGCACGGCACCACCTTCGGCGGCGGCCCACTGGCCTGCGCCGTGGCCATCGCCGTGATTGACACCATGCAGCAGCAAAACACGCTCGCCAATGTGCGCAATGTGGGCGGCTACTTCAAGGAGCAGTTGCTCGGCCTCGCTGCCAAACACAGCGCCATCGTAGAAGTACGCGGGCTTGGTCTGATGCTCGGCATGGAACTCAACTCCGCCGAACTGGCCAAGAGCGTACTCGAAGAGATGATGGCTCGCCGCATCATTATCAACCGCACCAGCGAGACGGTACTCCGTTTCCTTCCTCCATTCATTCTGGAGCGCAAGCACGTGAACATCACCGTGAGCGCGCTGGACGACATTCTGAAGCACGTAACCCAGGCCGGCGCAGTGCTGGCAGGAGAACACGCCAATGGCTAGCAAAACACTTGTCATGAATCCGAAGACAACCGCTCCCACCTTCCAGCCCGCCACGCTCGGCATCCAGTCTGACGCCGCGTTTGCCGAGGCAGCCAAGGAACTGAACGGCCGCGATCTCTGTTCCATTGCAGACCTCTCCGTGCAGGAGATGGCTGCGCTCATGGAGCTTACGCATGCCGTGAAGGAGCATCCGGAAGACTTCCGCCACGCGCTTGATGCCAAGCAGATGGTGCTCTTCTTCGAGAAGGCGTCCCTGCGCACGAGGCTCACCTTTGAGACCGCCATCAACACGCTCGGCGGTAATGCAGTCTTTGTCGATCAGACGCAGTCGCCACTCGGCGAGCGCGAATCGCTGGCAGACATGGCGCGCAATCTGGAGCGCTGGATGAGCATCATCGTGCTGCGCACCTACGCGCACGAGACCATCGTGGAGATGGCTTCGTACTCGCACATCCCGGTCATCAATGCGCTCTCGGATTACGAGCATCCCTGCCAGGCCATCGCTGATTTCTTCACGCTCGAAGAGCGCTTTGGTTCGGTCGAAGGCCTGAAATTCACCTACGTTGGCGACGGCAACAACGTCTGCCACTCCCTGATGCTGACCGCAGCGCAGCTCGGCGCGCACTGCACCATCGCCACGCCCAAGGGCTACGCGCCCAAGCTTGACGTGATCCACAGCGCCATCGAAATTGCAGAACGCACCGGCGGCAGCATCACGCTGATGCACGATGCCACCAAGGCTGTGACAGGTGCAGACGCTGTCTACACCGACGTCTGCGTCAGCATGGGTATGGAGCACGAGTCCACCAAGCGCGCACCCATCTTCGCTCCCTACCAGGTGAACGAAGCACTGATGGCGCATGCTCAGCCGCATGCCGTCTTTATGCACTGCCTGCCCGCGCGCCGCAATGCTGAAGTGACGGATGCTGTGCTCGACGGCCCGCAGTCCGTTGTCTTCGACCAGGCCGAGAATCGCATGCACGCGCAGAAGGCATTGCTGCTGATGCTGCTCGGCGGCGCCAAGCGTATTCCGAACAGCCGCAATCGCAATCCTCGCAAGCGCGACTAGTCGCGAGTCCTAACGATCCAATAGCAAGCGTTCAAGGAAAGTCATCACATTATGTCCGTAATTCTCGAAACACTACCGGTCGGCCAAAAGGTTGGCATCGCTTTCTCCGGCGGGCTGGACACCAGCGCCGCGCTGCACTGGATGAAGCAGAAGGGCGCTGTGCCCTACGCCTACACCGCCAACCTTGGCCAGCCGGACGAAGCCGACTACGACGAGATTCCGCGCAAGGCGCTGGAATACGGCGCGGAGAAGGCTCGCCTGATCGACTGTCGCGGCCCGCTCGTGCGCGAGGGTATCGCCGCCCTGCAATCCGGTGCGTTCCACATCACCACGGCGGGCGTCACCTACTTCAACACCACTCCAATTGGCCGCGCCGTGACTGGCACCATGCTTGTCACCTCTATGAAGGAAGACGACGTCAACATCTGGGGCGACGGCTCCACCTTCAAAGGTAACGACATCGAGCGCTTCTATCGCTACGGTCTGCTCGTGAACCCGAACCTGAAGGTCTACAAGCCCTGGCTCGACGCCGCGTTTATCGACGAGCTCGGTGGCCGCGCCGAGATGTCCGCATTCATGCAGAAGTCCGGCTTCAGCTATAAGATGTCCTCGGAGAAAGCCTATTCGACCGACTCCAACATTCTGGGTGCAACCCACGAAGCGAAAGACCTGGAGCTGCTCACCAGCAGCATGAAGATCGTCGCCCCCATCATGGGCGTCGCCTTCTGGCGCGACGATGTAGAGGTCAAGCGCGAAGAGGTCACCATCCGCTTCGAAGAAGGCTTTCCCGTCGCTCTCAACGGTACGGCCTATGCAGATCCCGTTGAGCTGATGCTCGAAGCCAACCGTATCGGTGGCCGCCACGGCCTCGGCATGAGCGATCAGATCGAGAACCGCATCATCGAGGCTAAGAGCCGCGGCATCTATGAGGCCCCCGGCCTCGCGCTACTCTTCATCGCCTACGAGCGCCTCATCACCGGCATCCACAACGAGGACACCATCGAGCAGTACCGCGACCATGGCCGCAAACTGGGCCGCCTTCTGTATCAGGGCCGCTGGTTCGATCCCCAGGCCATCATGCTGCGCGAAGCCGCTCAGCGTTGGGTCGCCAAACCCATCACGGGTGAGGTCACGCTGGAGTTGCGCCGCGGCAACGACTACTCCATTCTCAACACCGACTCACCGAACCTCACCTTCCAACCCGAGCGTCTCAGCATGGAGAAGACTGAGTCCACGTTCTCCCCGCGTGACCGCATCGGCCAACTCACCATGCGCAATCTCGACATCACAGACACCCGCGCCAAGCTGCTGACCTACGCCGAAACCGGGCTGCTCACACTCAGCAAAGGTGCGGCGATGCCACAGCTCAACAACGGGAGCGATAAGGATTAGCCATGTCTAACGAGCAACAAGCCGCAAAGATGTGGTCAGGCCGCTTTCGCGAGCCGCTGGACACGCAGTTCGAGCAATGGCAGCGTTCATTTCCGTTTGACTGGCGTCTGCTTCCGCAGGAGGTCGCCGCCAGCGCCGCACACGCGCGCGCCATCGCCGCCGCCGGAATTCTCACACCGGATGAGTTGGAGAAGACGCTGCACGGGCTTGAATCCGTGGGACTGCGTACCGATATGTGGGCCGCGCACATCACCGTCAGCGACCGCGAAGCCTCGTGGATGCTGGACAAGCAGGTCGGCACGGCAATCGTTGCCTCGTCGCCGCAGTCGGAGGACATCCACCACTACGTCGAACTGGAACTCACCAAAGAGATCGGCAGCCTTGCGCTGAAGCTGCACACCGGCCGCTCGCGCAACGAGCAGATCGCGACCGATATGCGCCTCTTCGTGCGCGACGCAATCGACGCCACCCTCAGCGGCGTGCATGCCTGGGCCGAAGCCCTGCTGGACCTCGCCGAAAAGTGCGGCGACGCCGTGATGCCGTCGTACACGCACCTGCAGCGCGCCGAACCCGTGCTCGTCGCGCACTGGCTGCAGACCTACGTGCAGATGCTGCTGCGCGATGCCTCGCGCCTGCAAGACGCGCGCAAGCGGATGAACCTCTGCCCACTCGGCGCCGGAGCCATCGCCGGGGCAACGCTCGCGCTGGACCGCACCATCGCCGTCGCGGCGCTGCACTTTGACGCACCCACCGCCAACAGCATGGACGCCACCAGCGACCGCGACTTCGCGCTGGAGTTCACCCAGACCCTGGCGCAGATGGGTGGCCACATCTCGCGCTTTGCCGAGGAGATCACCATCTTCTCCACCGCCGAGTTCGGCTTCATCGATCTGCCCGAGCGCTTCTCTACC
>DASWOP010000209.1:0-1808 GCA_036404255.1 Acidobacteriaceae bacterium
GCATTCTCAAGATTGATCTGCAGTTGGTCCGCCGTCACAACGACCGTGTCCGTCGTGCCGACCTTGAGCGTACCGTTCACGGTCAGTGCATCGTTGGCATGCAGGGGAAGGCTCTTCACCACGTAGGTAGAGAACTTAGGCGCAGTAATCGTGATGCTATACATCCCCACCGGCAGCGATGTGACCGTATAGAAGCCGCTTCCAGTGGTCGTCACCGTGCGCAATACACGGTTTTGTGCGGTGTTGGTTACCACAACGGTTGCTGCCTTGACGACTGCCCCGCTGGTATCGCTAACAGTTCCGCTGATGCTGCCGCTGACTTCCTGGGCGTGGCCGGCGGTACAGGCAAAGGCAAGCACTGCCACCAGGGCAAGCGCAAGAATGCCACGAAGGTTCGTTCTGCTATAGGTCATAACTCTGGTCTCCTGAATTGAAACAACTATTACTCTCTGTGACTCTCTCCGAACTAGTTGTCGGATGCTGTGGTCCTACCACTTGCGGCCATATCTCTTTTTCCGCTCGAGATAGGCAACTTCTTCACCCATGAAAGTTTCACACTGCTGTAATGCAAAGAATTAGAATCTCCTGATTTGATTACGACAAATCGTCCTTGTCAATGTCCACTTTGAAACGTCCGGTCAGATTGGCGGAGAATCTGGTCTGATTTCCCGATTGCATCATCGAAAAGCCCGCGAGTGCCAGAACCCTTGCTAGACTGGGAAAGGACTTGAATCCCAGGCTGGTATCGCAGCCTGGCCGTCCAGCCTAACTATGCGGATACCCTTTCCCGAGCGGATCACTCCCTGGCATGCCGGAGTCTTTGGTGTAGTGCTCTGTACTCTGGAAGTGCTGCAGGGAACCCATCTGCTCTTTGCCCTCTGTGTTTTCGTGTACATCATGCTCGCGACCATAGCCTTTAATCTGGCTGGCGGCATGTACCGGGCCAGCGGCGCATATATCTTTGCCAGCGCCATTCTGGGCCTTCTGCTCTCGCAGGTTGCCAAAGTCCTGACTGGAGAAGCTGCAGACTCGAACCTGCGAGCCCCCATGCTCTCCATACTTGTCTACATGGTGGGCATGTGGTCCGTTTTGCTGGCAATTGTGATTAGCCGCAAATTTATCCCGAAAGTTCCCCTCCTTGAACGCAATGTCGATGCGTCTGGCGATATCCGTCAAGTCGCTATCGGCTGCTTCGCTGTCGGCGTAGCGCTCCCGTTTCTCGGTCTCATTTTTGGCAATGCTCCCGGTACCATCGGCAGCGCGCTGAACCAGTTCCAGCAGTTTCTACCGCTTGGACTCATGCTTGCCCTCTATGACCGGATCCACTCCACCAAAGGCCGCAGCAGTCTCAACCTGATCTTTATTCTCGGCAGTCTTTACATGATTGCCTTAGGCGGCATCATGGCGACTTCGAAACAGGCGCTGATCACCCCGCTTGCGATCTATGCTGTCGTTTGCGGAGCGCTCCGCTTCAAGTTAAAGCCGGCAGGACTGGCGGCCGTCACGCTCTGTTCGTTCTTCATTTTTTACTATCTCGTCCCCTATGCGCAGGTCGTGCGCAACTTCACCCGTGGTGTCGACACTGGCGCAGAATCCAGGGCGCTGTCCATCTATTGGTTGCAGCATCTGGATGAAGTGCGGGAGATGAATGATGTTTCGGGTGACGAAGTAGTGATTTCCGCCAACATGCCGCACTATTACAGCGAGAATAGAGGATTTCTCGAGCGTCTCGGCATGCTCTCTATGGACGATTTAATGATTGATACCGCCCAGGTGGATGGATTCTACGGCTATCAGCCGACCATCTA
>DASWOP010000210.1:0-6907 GCA_036404255.1 Acidobacteriaceae bacterium
CGCACAACGCGTTTGGTTTATCACGGGCTGCTCCTCGGGCTTTGGCCGGTTGCTGGCTGAAGAGGTGTTGAAGGCAGGCGACAAGGTGGTGGCGACGGCGCGCAACATCGCGACGATTGCCGACCTGGAGAAGACGTATCCGAAGACGGCGCGGGCACTCTCGCTGGATGTAACGCATCTGGAGCAGATCAAGGCCGCGGTAGAGCAGGCGCTGGAACACTTTGGGCACGTGGATGTGCTGGTGAACAATGCCGGCTATGGGTTGATGGCTGCGATTGAGGAAGCCAGCGACGCCGAGATCAAGCGTGTGATCGATACAAATGTGTATGGCACGGTGAATGTGACTCGCGCGTTTCTGCCGCACCTGCGTGCACGCAAGAGTGGACACATTCTGAACCTGTCGTCGATTGCCGGAATTATTGCTACGCCGGGACTCGGTTTCTACAACCTGACGAAGTTTGCGGTGGAGGGCTTCACGGAGGCGCTGGCGGTGGAGTTGGCGCCGCTGGGCATCAAGGTGACGATCGTTGAGCCGGGGCCGTTTCGGACGGAGTTTCTGTCGGGGTCGGCGGTGTTCGCCAAGACGCGGATTGCGGACTACAAGGATTCGGCCGGCAAGGTGCTGGATAATCTGGCGAGTGCGGCTGGCAGCCAGAAGGGCGATCCGCTGAAGGCTGTGGAGGCGATTGTGCAGGTGGTGAATTCGCCTGAGCCTCCGCTGCGGTTGTTGCTGGGAGCGGCTGCGTGGCGGCGGTTCCATGACAAGATTGATCTGATGGAGCGGGATGCGAAGGCGTGGGAGAAGGTTACGCTGGGTGCGGATTTTCCGGACAAGGGTTAGGGCTTCGCGAATACCTCAGGGGCTAAAGCCCGATTCGGTGGAGCGTTTGAGTGTGCGGGCTGAAGCCCGCACCTGCCTCAGAAGCAAAGGCAAGAGCAAAGACGAAAAGCAGATTCCGCGCGCTACGCTTTGGAATGACAAACAAGAGCAAGAGTAATACTGAGATCCTTCGCTGCGTTCAGGATGACGATATTGGTTGGTTGAGCTGGATGGCATATCGGTTGGCTGAGACTTAGTAGAGTTCTTACACGCTTGAATACATTGCAACTGGTTTGATTACATTCCGCGACATCTTCTTCCCCCTATGGCAGAGATCAAGACAATCTACTTCGATATTGGCGGCGTGCTGCTGAGCAATGGCTTTGACGAGCATCAGCGGGCACGGGTGCTGCCGCGGTTTGGCATTGATCCGGTGGAGTATGAACCGCGGCATGATGCGGCGAATGCGAAGTGGGAGCGCGGGCTTTGTACTGTGCACGAATACTTTGACCAGACGCTCTTCTACGAGCCGCGCAGCTTTAGCTTTGAGGAGATATGGGCGGCGGTGAAGGCGGAGTCCGTGGTGCTGCATCCGGGATGCTTCGACGTGCTGGCTGAGTTGAAGGCGACTGGCCGCTACCGGCTGTGCACACTGAATAACGAGTCGCGCGAGTTGAATGACTATCGCCTGCAGGCGTTTGGGCTGACGCAATACTTCGATACGTTTATCTGCTCGGGTTACGTGAATGAGATGAAGCCGCA
Organism: Acidobacteriaceae bacterium; assembly: GCA_036404255.1. Taxonomy (GTDB): domain Bacteria; phylum Acidobacteriota; class Terriglobia; order Terriglobales; family Acidobacteriaceae; genus JARLFX01. The sequence continues at coordinate 1,583 of DASWOP010000210.1, forward strand.
TCCAAATATCTATCGCTCGGCGCTGGAACTGACGCAGGCGGCGGCGGAGTTGAGCTTGTTCATCGATGATCGCGAGGAGAACCTGACACCGGCGCGGGCGCTGGGCATGAAGGGCATCCGGCTGCAGAGTGCGGAACAGTTGCGTGAGGATTTGTCGAAGCTCGGAGTCGCGGCAGGACAGATCTAGCATCAAAACTCTTATCCCCGAGGAGAAATAGACGCTATGGAAATCGGCTTGATTGGTTTGGGCAAGATGGGCTTCAAGATGGCGGAGCGCCTGCGGCTGGGCGGTCATAAGGTGGTTGGCTTTGACACGTCGGCTGAGGTGGTGAAGAACTTCAACGACACGGGTTCGGTTGGCGTAACCACGCTGGAAGATATGGTGAAGAACCTGGCTGCTCCGCGGGCGATCTGGATCATGGTGCCGCAGGGCGATCCGGTGGACGAGACGATTGCGAAGCTGGAACCACTGCTGGAGAAGGACGACACGCTCATCGACGGCGGTAATTCGAACTACAAGGATTCGCAGCGGCGCTATGCGCAGGTGAAGGCGAAGGGCCTCAATTTTGTCGATGCGGGCACTTCCGGCGGCGTGTGGGGATTGACGGAGGGGTACAGCCTGATGATCGGCGGGGATAAAGAGCCGATTGAGCGGCTGACGCCGATCTTTGAGACGCTGGCGCCGGCCAAGGACAGAGGCTGGGGACGGGTAGGGCCATCCGGCGCGGGACATTATGTGAAGATGATTCATAACGGCATTGAGTATGGGTTGATGCAGTCGTATGCCGAGGGTTTTTCAATTCTGCGGGCGAAGGAAGAGCTGGAGCTGGACCTGGCGCAGGTGGGCGAGATTTGGCGATTCGGGTCGGTGGTGCGGTCTTGGCTGCTGGATATTACAGTGGATGCACTGAACAAGAATCCGGAGCTGGAAGGCATGGAGCCCTATGTGACGGACTCGGGCGAAGGGCGCTGGACGGTGTTTGAGGCGATTGATCTGAATGTTTCGGCGCCGGTGATTACGGAGTCTTTGATTCGGCGGCTGAGGTCGCGGGAAGAGAATAACTTTACGGACCGGATGCTGGCGATTATGCGGTATGAGTTTGGCGGGCACTCGGTGAAGAAGGCTTAGTCCTGCGCGGACGGCGAATGCGCTTTGCGTCGCCCCCGCTGAATAGTATTCACGAAAGAAGATTTACGGAGAGAACGACATGGCGACCACGGAAGTTAGCATTACACCCGAAGCAGTGAAGGCGAGCCAGCAGCAGGAGCGAATCCCGGAGCCGTGCATCGCGGTTATTTTTGGCGCTTCTGGCGATCTGACCAAGCGTAAGCTGCTACCTGCGCTCTTTCATCTGGAGCAGTCAGGTTTGCTGCCGAAGGAGTTTGCCGTGGTCGGCGTGGCGCGGCGGCCGCTGGGCGATTCGTTTGCGCAGGACATGCGCGACGGCATTGTGAAGGGTGGCGGCGTGGATGAGGGAGATTCCAAGCTGGGGCCTTTCGTGGATCGCGTGAAGTACCACGCGATGAACTTTGACGACGACGGCGGTTATGAGCAGTTGAAGAGCCTGCTGCAGGATCTCGACAAGCAGTATGGGGCGAAGGGGAACCGGCTCTTCTATCTGGCGACTTCGCCGGAGTATTTTGCCGACATCATCAACCGGCTGGGCGCTCATGGGTTGAACAAGCCTGAGAATGGCGGCAACTGGGTGCGGGCGATTATTGAGAAGCCCTTCGGGCACGATCTGACGTCGGCGCGCAAGCTGAACGATGACGTGAACAAGGTGTTCGGCGAAGACCAGATCTTCCGCATTGACCACTACCTGGGCAAGGAGACGGTGCAGAATATCCTGGTCTTCCGCTTCGCCAACGGCATCTTCGAAAATCTGTGGAACCGGAACTACATTGACCACGTGCAGATCACGGCAGCGGAGGAGATTGGCATTGAAGGGCGCGGGCCGTTTTACGAGCAGGCCGGCGCTCTGCGCGATGTGGTGCAGAACCACGTGATGCAGTTGCTCTCATACGTCGCGATGGAGCCGCCGATCTCGTTTGAGGCGGAGCAGATGCGGGTAGAGAAGCTGAAGGTGTGGCGCGCGATTCGCCCCATTCCGATCAACGACACGGCTAGGGGACAGTATGGGCCGGGGACTGTGGACGGGGAAAAGGTAATTGGCTACAGGGATGAAGACCGCGTGGACGCGGACTCGCAGACGGAGACGTTTGCCGCGCTGAAGCTGCAGATTGATAACTGGCGCTGGGCGGGTGTGCCGTTCTATGTGCGCGCGGGCAAACGGATGGCGAAGCGGTACACGGAGATTACGATCCAGTTCAAACAGCCGCCGCTGCTGATGTTCCACGACAATAAATCGTCGTGTGGGCCGGGGATTGAGCCGAATATTATCTCAATGCGGATTCAGCCGGATGAGGGCATTGCGCTGCGTTTTGGCGCAAAGGTGCCGGGGCCGAGCATGAATATCTGCCCCGTGAATATGGACTTCAACTACGCTGCGGCGTTTGGCGTGTCGAGCGCGAATGGGTATGAGCGGCTGCTGCTGGATGCGATCCTGGGCGATGCGACTCTGTTTGCGCATCGCGACGGGGTGGAGGCGACGTGGGCGCTGATGACGCCGATCCTGGAGGCGTGGAAGATGCGCAAGAAGGATTATCCGAACTATGACGCTGGGACCTGGGGGCCGGAGGTTTCCGACGACCTGATCCAGCGGGATGGGCGCGAGTGGCGGAACTTCAGGTAGAGCAGTTGCTGGTTGTTCAGTTGTTAGTTTTCAGGTGTGTTCGTTGGGACGTGGGATGTTTTGCTGGAAGTTGGGATGGGCGGGGGCGGTTCGCGCTTTGCGCGAATGTCCCACACATCGCATGAAGCCGCGATGTATGGGGCACCCACTTCGTGTGACTGTCCCGGAACGACTGCTTATGATGCGAGCATCCGATCCCAGGTCTCAAAAGCGAGACCTGGGGCACCCGCATTTGTGGCTTGCAGGGAGAGCGGTGCGGGGGATGGGCTTTTGAGATTCTTCTCTGCGCTCAGAATGACAATTTAGAATGAGGGCTGAAATCTTATGCCATCCAAACTGACGCTTCGCTTCTACGTGTTTCCGAATGCTGCCGCGCTGGCTGATGCGGCAGCGAAGTATTTTGTCACTCGCATACCTGAGCCAGATTCGACGGCTGTGGCGCGCATTGCTATCTCTGGCGGAAGCACGCCGAAGGCGATGCTGCGCGACCTTGGTTCCGAGGAATATGTGCGCTATACGCATCGCTGGGCGAATCTGCACCTGTACTGGGTGGATGAACGCTGCGTACCGCCGGACAATGAAGAATCCAACTACCACATGACGGAAGAGGCGCTGCTGGCATGGGTGCCGCTGCCGACGGAGAATGTGCATCGCATGGAAGGCGAGCTGGAGCCGGCAGTGGCTGCGGCGCGCTACGAGAGCGAGTTGCGCAACAGCTTCAGGCTGGAGGGGGCGGAGGTTCCGAGCTTCGATCTGCTGCTGCTGGGGATGGGGCCGGATGGGCATACGGCGTCACTGTTTCCGCATACGGAGGCGTTGGATGCGATGAGCGAACTGGTGGTGGCGAACCATGTGCCGAAGCTGGATGCATGGCGTATTACGCTGACGTGGCCGGTGATCAACCAGGCGAAGGAAGTGGTTTTCCTGATCGAAGGAGAGGGAAAAGCAGATATTCTGCATGAGGTACTCTTCGGGCCGCGCGATCCGGAGCGTCTGCCGTCACAGCTGATCAAACCGGCGAGCGGAACCCTGGTGTTCCTGCTGGACGAAGCAGCGGCGGCAAGGATTCCGCGCGAGGGTGCACAGCAGCATGGGCCGATCTGGTCTAATGTGATCGAGGTGGAAAGATGATTCTGGCAGGAGACGTAGGCGGCACCAAGGTACACCTGGCTCTTTACAGCTTTGAGCAGGGCCGTCTGCAGAAGGTACGTGAGAAGAAGTTTCCGGCACAGAATTACGATGGCCTCGAAAAGATCGTTTTGGAGTTTCTGAGCGGCGAGACGGAGCTGATTACGGCGGCGTGTTTTGGCTGCCCTGGCCCGGTGAAGGACAACCGGCTGAAGCTGACCAATCTGCCGTGGACGCTGGATGGCCATCTGCTGTCTGGCGAATTGAACATCGATCACGTGTTCCTGATCAATGACCTGGAAGCGAATGGGTATGGCATTCCCGAGCTTGGGCCGGAGGCGATCTTCACACTGCATGAGGGCGATCCGGGGTCGGTTGGGCATAGGGCGCTGATCTCTGCTGGAACCGGGCTGGGCGAGGCAGTGCTGATATGGAATGGGCGCATCCATCTGCCGATACCTTCCGAGGGGGGGCATGCGGATTTCGCGGCGCGCAATGATCTTGAGATCGAGATGCTGCAATACCTGCGGGCCACGCTGAAGGGGCGCGTGAGCTGGGAGAGAGTTGTCTCCGGGCTGGGGCTGAAGAATATTTATGGGTTTCTACGCGATGCGAAGAAGATGGATGAGCCGGAGTGGCTGAAGGCGCGGATCGCAAAGGAAGACCAGAACGCGGTGATCGGCGATTGCGGGGGCAAGAACCCGGGCGAAGAGGGCTATTCGGAGCTGTGTGCAAAGACGCTGGAGATGTTTGTTTCTGCGTATGGCGCAGAGGCGGGGAATAGCGCGCTGAAGGTGCTGGCATCGGGTGGAATCTACCTGGGCGGCGGGATTGCGCCGAAGATTTTGAAGAAGATGCAGGATGGGACGTTTACGCAGGCGTATCTGGATAAGGGGCGGTTGTCGCCGCTGCTGGAGACGATTCCTGTGCGGGTGATCCTGGATGACAGCTGCGCTTTGATGGGTGCTGCGGCGTATGCAGAGGCGCGATCGGCGGCGATTTCGGGTAGCTCGGAACGGGCTGCATCCGTGGCAGTCTAAGACGGGTTGCTACGGTAGTTTTGACGGTCTAAGACGGGCAAGCTGACGGATAATTGTTTTTCGTGAGGTGCGAATGCCCCTACACACGCAAAGAGCTCGGTGTTTGGGGTACTAGTCATTGGGCGGTGATGCCGGGCTGTATTGGACTACCAGAATTTCAATTGCAGTATGGACATCCGATCCCAGGTCTCAGAAGCGAGACCTGGGGCACCCACTTCCGTGATTGCACTTGGGTTACGTGGCTTGAAATTAATTCCCGCCGCGATTTGGCGTAGTATCTGGCTGAAACGTGTAGCATTTAAATATAGAGATATTTCTTAGGAGTTTTACTCATGTTGGTTCGTCGCGTCCGTTCGCTTTCTGCGTTGGTAGTTCTTTCCATGGCAGCATTTATCAGCGGTACT
>DASWOP010000211.1:0-9227 GCA_036404255.1 Acidobacteriaceae bacterium
GCTGGAGACTGGGTTCTGGCTTTCCAGCTTGGCCAGCACTGTTGCTTGCAGACCATTGGTCACGCGGTTCAGCCGTACCAACGGAGTATGTCCAATGAGTTCAGTTACATTTGCGGCAATATGCGCCATACAATACTCCTCTTCCGGGAAGGATCCCGGATCATTGCGTTGAGATTTCAGCGATGGGTAGTGGAGCTATCCGCCGGGGAAGTTACACAGGGATTAGGACACAGCTATGCTCGGAGCTCTCACCAAGGCGGTGTTTTAGCGACATCGAGGCATGAAGACAGGTTAGTCCGTAGCGCATTAGATTGCAAACGAGAGTCAATCCCTTGACAAAGCCTTTTCTGTAAACCTCACCACGTATGGCACCCAGTTGCTTTCAGCTGGCTGACGGGGCTGACGGGACGGCCAGAACTCCCTCAGAGCGCGCGATGATGGCGCTGGCCATGCAATTGCCCACGACATTCATCATGGTGCGGCCCATGTCCATCAGGGTATCGACACCAAGGATGAGAAGGATGGGCGTTGTCGGGATATGAATTGCGCTGGCCGTCGCCAGCAAGACCACTAATACAGCACGCGGCACGCCGGCGACGCCTTTGCTAGCCAGCAACAAAGTAGCGAGCACACCGATCTGCTGGCCAACACTGAGATGTATCCCGGCAGCCTGCGCTGCGAACACCGCGGCCATGGAAAGATAAACGCTGGACCCATCCATGTTGAAGCTGTATCCGGTGGGGATCACGAACGAAACAATCCACCGGGGCACACCGAACTCTTCCATGCGCTCCATTGCGATCGGCAGCGCAGCTTCTGACGTGGTAGTCGCAAAACCGATCGCCGCAGGCTCACCGATTGCGGCAATGAATCTTCGTAGGGGTATGCGAAAGATAAGGAGGATCGGAATGAGAACGAGCAGGCAGAATGCGGCCAGAGCGGCGTAGTAGGTCAGGACGAGCTTGCAGAGCGGAAGTAAGGTTGCCAAGCCCATGCTGGCCACGGTGTAAGCCAGCGCCGCACCCGCGGCAAGCGGCGCGAGGTACATGACGATGCGGGTGATCTGAAACATGGTATCCGCCAGAGATTGCAGCACAGCAACGAGGGGTGCGCGTTTCTGCTGGGACAACATGGCGAGCGCCGATCCGAAGAGCAGCGAAAAAATTGCGACCTGCAAGACCTGGTTCTGCGAAACAGCCAGAGCAATATTCTCTGGAAAGATATTGACGAGGGTCTGCTGCCAGGTGTGAACCGCCTGCACAACACCAGCCGGCTCAGCAGATGCGGGTGGCAAAGTAATGCCCCAGCCTGCGCCGGAGAAGTTCATTGAGAGCGTACCGATGATGAGGCCGAGAGTGGTGACAACTTCAAAGTAAATGAGCGCCTTCAACGCGACGCGGCCAACGGAGCGCAGTTGGGTGTGCGCCGCAATGCCGGTAGTGATGGTGGCAAAGAGCAGGGGCGCCACGATCATGCGGATGAGGCGCAGAAACAGATCGCCGAGGAAGTGCATTTGAACGGCGAAGCGGGGCGCATCCAGACCAAGCTCCGCGCCCACCAGCATGGCGAAGAATGTCCACAGCATGAGTGAGGATCGCGGCAGGATGGCAACGGCAAACAACACGATGGAGAACGAGCGCAGCGCAACAGCGAGCGCTGGATGCCCGACCAGGCTGGCCGCGACTCCGCCAAGCCATAGAGGAATACCTACCAGGGCAAGGATGAGAGTAACCCTGAGCAGGTTGTGCCGGGATGTTGTGGTCGAGTTGGGCATCACATGAGAAGACAAGAGTGGCATTCACTATGCTGCACTGTCTTACAACCGGACTATGCTGTCAGGGCGCTTCGCGGCTTGCGAAGCGCCCCGCAGAGATCAGGTAGTTTGCAGTTCAACGACCGGGCGCTGCAGGTTCATGGCCACAGCCGTTACATCGGTGTATTTCAGCCCGGCTCCCGTGTTGAACAACACAACGCGGTCTGACGACTTGAGGAATCCATTGGCGAGCAACTGGTCATAGGCAGCGGTAACAGCGGCGCCTTCCGGCGAGAGGAAGATGCCTTCATTGCGCGCCCAGTCCAGAATGGAAGCCAGCAGCACATCGTCGTTAAGTGAAAGTGCAAGACCGCCCGAGTCACGCAGGATGTCGAGAATAATGTAGTCGCCGTATGGCTTGGGAACGCGGAGGCCAGAGGCGAACGTAGCAGCATTCTGCCACATCTGGCTTGCATGGGCTCCCGCATCGTAGGCGCGTGCGACGGGCGCACAACCTGCTGCCTGCACGGCGATCATCTTTGGCCGCTTGCCCGGCCTGACCCAGCCGAGCTGCTCCAACTCTTCAAACGCCTTCCACATGCCGATCAGACCAACCCCGCCACCGGTCGGATAAAAGACTGCATCGGGATACTCCCAGCCGAGCTGCTCAACCAGTTCGTAGCCCATCGTCTTCTTGCCCTCGATGCGGAACGGTTCCTTCAGCGTGGAGACATCAAACCAATTCTCTTCCTGCTTGCGTTCGGAGACGATGCGGGCGCAATCGGAGATCAATCCATCCACCAGCGTGACGTTGGCGCCATATGCAACCGCTTCCACATAGTTGGCGAAGGGCACATCGCGCGGCATAAAGATGTGGGCTTCAATGCCAGCAGCAGCGGCGTATGCGGCGAGCGCTCCGGCTGCGTTCCCTGCTGATGGAACAGCCAGCTTGCGCAGGCCATAGTGCTGCGCCATGGTAACGGCCAGTGCAAGGCCACGAGCCTTGAACGTCCCCGTCGGATTTGCGCCTTCCTCTTTCAAAAACACCCCCGGATACCGCTTGCTGTGCAGCATCGGCGTCCAACCCTCGCCCAACGTAACCGGCTGGACCTCGGGAAGCACCGAGCGATAGCGCCACATCCCCGTCCATGGGGAGGAAGCAGCATCGTGTGCGATAACATCCTGCGGCGAAGTGCCGTGGAGATGGGAAAGATCATAGCGAACGTAGAGCGCCCCGGCTGGCTGATCAACACACTGAGTGCAGACCGTCTGTGGGATATCGGCGGAGATCTTTGCGTGGCAACGGGAACATTCCAGATAAGCAATAGCGGGCATGAACGAGGATCCTCAAGACTGCATGTTGATATTTCATATACTACATGGCGAGTTCGATAGAATGCGAGAAGCCCTTATGACCTTCATGAAAAAGATCGAAGCTCCGCAAAACCTTACCGCGCTCGCCTACGAAAACATTAAGAACTACATTCTTCGGGAAGACCTGGATGAAGAGACCAGGCTGACGGAGGAGTCGCTTTCGACTCAGCTTGGAATCAGCAAGTCTCCCGTGCGCGAAGCGTTGAACAGTCTGCATACCGAAGGCCTCATCCGCATTGAGTCGCGCCGGGGCGCCTATCTGCGCCGGTTTACGGCACAGGAGGTTAAGGACCTGTACGATCTTCGCGAAGCACTTGAGGTATATGCCGTGGGAGCAGCGATCGTAACACCCGAGTTGCTTGCCGATCTGCGGCAAAGTACGCTGCACACGCGCAGACTGCTGAAGTCTAACGATCGAATCGGACATATCGAAGAAGACACAAAGTTCCATGGTTTAATTGCCACCGCAACAGGTAATGCCGAGTTATGTCGAGTCCTGAAAAATATTCAGAACCAGATATGGTTATGCCGGCGAAAAACGTATGATCTCTCCGCCTCCACATCACCCGATGCTCACAAGGCGATCGTTGAAGCGCTGGAGAAGGGCAACCGTAAAGCGGCAGAGAGTGCAATGCGTAAACACATTGCACTGGTACGTGAACGTCTGATCCATTTCATGCAACAGAAAGATGGACGGAGTTAGAGCACAATTTACAAGTTCGTCTTACTCTTTATGCAAGGACATCTTCTTGTAAAGGATGGGCCACGAACGACGCGCTGATTCACGGTCCATCCCGTCACAATAAGTGTATTTAGAGATTCATTCCTACCTAATACCTTCCTCGTCGAGAACGATTTCCTGTGTCGAAGTAATACTTCGTCCCGACTGTGGCTGTAGATAGTAGTTCAGGAATGCAAGCTGTTTCCGCCACGCATCCAGCCGATGGTCCTTCTGCGCGAAACCATGTAGCTCCTTCGGATAGGTGAAGTATAAGTATGGCTTGTTCGCTTTCTTCAACGCCGCCGTAAACTCCTGCGATTCATACGGCGGAACCTGCGGATCATCTTCTCCGTGCATGATGAGCAGAGGCGCCGTAATCCTGGGAACATCGGCCAGAATATTCGCCTTCCGATAAACCTCCGGCTTCTGTTGCAACGTGCCACCCATCTTGGTGGTCCAGCGCACCGCCGACGAACGGTTTGTTCGCTCGATAAACGAAGCGCGATCCACGACTCCATACAGTTCGATCGCAGCATGGAAGACGTTTGGCTGCTTGGTGACCTCATATGCAACCATGGTGCCTCCATGGCTTCCACCGCCAATGCCGATCCGTTCCTTATCTGCAAGGCCGTGCGATACCAAATATGCAGCACCGAGAGCGACATCGTCAACCTCACCGCCGCCGCTGTCCTCCACATTCAGATTGCGAAATTTCTCGCCGTATCCGCTGCTGCCGCGATAGTTTGGCTGGAGCACAACATACCCATGTTGCGCTAGGTAGAGAGCCCACGGATCCCAACCGAGATTGTCCTGCGCCTCCGGCCCTCCGTGAATCCAGAGCACAGCAGGATAGCGTTTGTCTGCTGCATAGTTCAGCGGCTTATAGAGAATGGCCGCAACTTCCAGACCATCCTTACTCTTGTAGCGCACCACCTCTGGTTGCGTCAGCCCGGTGTGTGCAAAATTTACCGGCTGCGTACGAATCAGAATCCGCGAGGTGCTTCCATCCGCCTGCGCAACCGCAAGGCTCGCAGGCTCGAAGCTGGAAGTATGCAGGAAGTAAATCTGCTGTCCATCTGGCGACCATTTCGGATCACCTTCAACACCTGCCGATACAACAGCCAGTGGCTGCGGCTGCCCACCATGCACCGCAACGACCCATACATGGCGCTCCTCTGGCTTGTCGCGGTTTGAGACGAACGCCAGTTGTTTTCCATCGGGCGAAAAGACAGGACTTGCATCCTCTGATTCACCCGTAGTGAGGGCCTTCGGCGCTCCTCCAGCCGCAGGCACAAGATAGATTTTGTCCCAGCCCGACTCCTGCAGCACAACGGCGATCGACTTCCCATCCGGCGACCACTCTGGATGGCGAATGGCCCAGCCCCCACCGCGATCCTCCTTCGCCGTATACACTGCCGCGGGCTCACCCTTGAATCGTCCCGTCACCGTATCGAAGTTTGCCACAAACAAGCGGCCACTGAAATGTTCCCGCGAGCGCTCGACGTAAGCGATTTGTGTGCCGTCTGGCGACCATGCCGCATTTTCCGCATCGCCCGAAGTTGAAGTGAGCAGCGTAGTGGTCAGACCGTCATGGCTCACAATACCGAGATCGGAATGCCCACGGCGACCGGTTTCAAAGAGAATCCACTTACCATCCGGCGACCACTGTGGTGCTCGATCCGCTGCAGTACGCGGATCGCCCGCCCCCCGCCGGCCATCCGTCAGCCGCACAGGCTGGCCTCCGGTGGCATGAATCTTCCAGATAGCGCCCTCGCTGGAAAATGCGATTACCGTGCCATCCGGCGACCACTTGCTTCCCTGCTTACCACCTCCGCCTGTAGTAAGCGTAGAAGGCCACCCACCGGTGGAGGGTACGAGTGCGATCTGTCCGTTGTTCGAGATCGCAAACTGCTTTCCATCCGGCGAGAGGGAGATAGTAGAGAGGCCGCTGGCATCGATAAGATCTTCCAGCGTCAGTTTCGCTGGAGAACTTGTCTCGGCGGCCACCCGTGCTATAGGTGCGAGAGTGAGCGCCAGCAGCGCCCACCTCATCACCGACGTTTTGCGAGTTGTACGATTCATTGTCAATCTCCTTAGAATTTGTAGCGGACGGAAATCTGAGCCGAACGCGGTTGCTGTACGTTCTGTAGCGAGCCGAAGGTAGCCGATGCAGCGTTCGTTCCGTTTACAAACTGCTGAGCGGCACCGCGGTTGGTCACGTTGTAGATGTTCAGATCAGCTTCCACTGACTGGCCATGCTTGAAGGGAAAGGTGCGACCCACAAGCATGTTCCACTGAATCAGCCATGGGCACCAAATCTGGCCAGTACCACGGTCTGCATATTTGAAGCGATTCGTGGTCGCCAGCGGATTAGAGACCGTTCGGGTCACGCTGCTGCTGTTTGTCACCGAGAGCGTCGAAGGACCGTACTGACCGCTATAGGTTTGGCCAAGAGCCGCAAGCGTGGTGTAAACGGGACCACCGGGCGTACCGGATTGAGCGGTCACAGTATTCGAGAATCTCAACTTCCAGGGAGCCTGATAGTTGATGCCCGTGCGCCACTGATGCCGCTGCCACATGCGATTCCGTGTATCGCCGGTATAGGAATTGGTTGAGTTTCCTCGGACCGTGCCCAGGCCAGCATTATTCGCAAACTTGGTGGGCTCGATAATTCCAGCCGGGTCATTCGGCTGCCATGTACCGCCAAGATGATCTGGCGAGTAGGAGTACGTGGTAAAGAATTGAAGGTTCTTCGTCTGCTTGCTCGCCGTAACTTCTAGGGCCTGATACACGAACCAGTTCCAGGTATTATTTGTAATTAGATAGTTATAGTTCAGGTCTTTGTTGACCAGACCGCTCCACACCGTTCCCGACGGAGTCGTGGTGTAGATCTGGTTTTGATCTACCTGCGCCGGACGATCCCGGTACTCCCTATCGATGTAGCTGACATCGACGAGAACTTCACCCGGCAACTGGGTGCGATATCCAACCAGCCACTCCTTCACATAGCCCTGATGCCGATTGGGATCAAATGTCTTGCCTGACAGGCTGGGCACGCCCGGTCTGCTTCCAGGAGTGACGAACGTACCGATGAGTGTGCCGGAAGTGTTGTAGTAGTAGTCCGTCGTATCCACCGTGCTGGTTCCGGCCGTACCGATATAGCTTGCATTAGTAATATCGGTGAGTCTGCTCCAACTTGCCCGAACAACATTCTTCTGGTTCTTCGTCAGCACATAGGCTCCGCCCACACGCGGGGCATAGTTCCACGAGTGCTGCGTCTGCACATGAAAGACGCCATCCTGCCCTGATATCCAGTCAGGACGGAGTCCAGCAGTAATGGAGAGCCGTGGAATTGGGCGCCAGCGGTCCTGGATATACCATGCATAGTCACTGGCCAGAACATCGCTGCTCAATACACGGCTTTGGCTTACAGACTGTGTATGAAACGTGGTGTAGCCCTGAGTGGCATCATTGAAATTATTGAGGACCACATCCTGCTGAATGATGGTTCCGTTATTTGCATAGTACGTTGTCGATCGACTGCGCTCATGCGGTTCAAGGTAGAAGCCTGCAGCAAGCTCATGCGATCCCCATGCACTGGGAATGTAGTACGAAATATCTCCAGTGATGGTCGACTTTCTTGCGGGAGTAACAGCTACGGAAGACAGATTATTGAGCGTAGCGAGTGACGATCCTTGCCCCACCAGTTTGCCGGCAGAGAGCGTATTTGTCGCGTAGACATCGACCTCTGGCTTGCTGCCAACACCGCCAATCGCGCCAAGGCTGGTATTCGCACCCTTATTGTTATAGGAGATGAGAAAGCGTGTGCTGAGACGCGGTGTCCACTGAGAGATCAACCGAACACCGTATGCGCCGCCGCCATATTGGTTGTGAACAAAGTTCGTTGCATACCACTGGTAGTTCGCATCCTGTTTGCGGCTATCATATTGCACAATTCCCGTGAGCCTGTGTCGGTCCGATAGCTGTACCGATGTATTTCCCAGAAAGACGAACCCTCGCGACTGATTGGGAAATGTTTGAAAACCTGGAGAGAGCGCCCGCAGATAAGCGTTCTGGGCCGCAGTCTGACTAATGCCATCATTGCGATGGATATACCGGCCAGAGAAGAAGAACCAAGCCTTGTTCTTCTTGATCGGACCGCCGAGAGAAAAGTCGGGTTGCTGGGACGCGGAGGCTGCAGCATTGCCTCCCGGAACATTATTCGCGTTGAGCGATGCCGGACCAAACAACCATAGAAGCGCGCCATGAAAATGATCGCTGCCAGTTGGGCTCGCCAGATTGATCACCATGCCCATAGCCGCAGGCGAAGAGGCATCATTTGCACCGGTCTTAATCTGGATATCCCCAAGCGATTCATTCGCGATGCTGATCGAGTTCGACGGCCAGTTCTGCTGGAAGCTGCCGATATCCATGCCATCCAGCAGCACCGCGTGATTCTCATTCTCCGAGCCGCGCAGGAAGTAGGTCTGCCCACCCTGGGCATCACTCGAAGCGCTGATGATGCCCGGCGTAATCTGCAGCGAATCCGACCAGTCGTGGCGACCGGTCACTGGAATATTCCGAAGTAACTCACCGCTCAGGTTGATGGCCTGCTCCGCGCTCTGTGTATCAATGACCGGAGCATCGCCGGACACCTGTACCGACTCCGCTTCCGAGCCGATCCTCAGCCCAATATCGACCGTAACATTCAGTCCCGCACGAACAAGAAGTCCCACACGCACGAACTTCTGGAACCCCTTGACTTCGGCTTCCACCGCATAATCCGCACCTTGGGGTAACTCGATCAAGCGGTAGTTACCTTCCTTATCGCTCACCGCCTTGAATGTACCGCCGACGGCAGGGCTGTGCGCCGTAACGGCAACACCGGCCACGGCTGCGCCAGTACTATCGGTAATATGCCCATAAATGCTGCCATTCGCGGAGGTTTGAGCGTGTGCCACCGCAAAACTTAGCAAACCCAGCAGCATTGCGAACACCAGGGCTCTAGCCTTCGTCTTGAATGGAAGAGTTCTTTTTCGATGAATCATAATCGTCTCCTGAAAATAAATCGATGAAGTCCGCTTCGCATTTGAGGATGCGAATGCAGAGGAAGTAGTCGAGGCGCTTCGATCAGGAAGTCCGCTGGTGGCAATGTGCTGGATTTATAGGGGGTCGGCATACGCGGCAGTCAACAGTCCATTGCGAATGTTGGCTGCCGCAGCCGTTAGACCTGTGCAACAGAAGAATGTGCTGCTATCCAGCCTTGAAGGAAGGATCAACAACAATACTCAGCGGTGAAGCGCGTGGTCTGTACGGCATAGTAATCATGTGAGATGAAGTGCGTTGGCTTAGCGCGCATGGGCACTCTCCGCAATTGCA
>DASWOP010000212.1:0-22726 GCA_036404255.1 Acidobacteriaceae bacterium
TTCCGCTTTCGTTGGGCAGCGCGGGAAGCAGCGGGCCACACCCAGAGCCGGAAGGGATGCGGTAGACACCGGCTTCGCTTCGGTTGCGGATGGGTACACCGGAGAGCTGCAACTTCTTATCCTTCACCATGTGCGCGTCAGCGGGCGGGCCGTCAGGTGATTTGCCGAGGTAGCAATTTCCATCCGCCATGATGTTCTTCGCTCTCCACTCAAACTTGATTTTGCCTTCGTTGAAGAACACATTACGAGCAAACAGGATGCCGTCCGGAAGCTGGGGATGATGTGTGTACTGTCCGGCATCAACGGCGCGCGGTGAATGCCCTTTACCGACGTAGGCAGTATTGTTGTAGATGGCCGTTCCGTGGTCTGCGCCGTGGACGCCAAAGACGTGGATACCGTCATTCTCGCTGAGGTTGTAGCGGATGATGGTACCGACAGCGTCGCAGTCTCTGTTGGGCTGGGTATACACATTGACGGCGCCACCGACGTTATCGTGGCTCCAGTTGTACTCGACCACAGCGCCGACTGCGCCGTCGTCTACGTCAATCGCACCATTGTCATGATCGCCGGTATTTACGCCTGTTTCGGAGACCTCGTTGTTACGGACGACGGTGTGCTTTGCCCAACCGATGCAGATAGCGTTTCCGTGTTCGTGCGCCGCGGCGAAGCGGACGACATTGTGGTCAATCAAACCATCGAGTGTGCCGCGCAAATAGATTGCATTGTGTCCTGTATCGGTGATGGTGGTGCCGGTGATGCGGACATGGGTATTGCGATAAGTGCGGAGCTCACTGTCAGTCACATGCAGCCATATCCCCTCACTGTCTACATGGGAAACGGTACAGTGATCGATGAGCACATCGTCGAAGTGCGCGGGATCGCCGTCTTTGCCCCAGGCCACAATGCCGATACCGCCTGTGCTCTTCGCAAGCTCTCCATTCACGTCGCTCACATCCACGCGCAGCAGGTGAATGGCAAAGGAAAAATGCTTTGTATGGATCAGAACGCCGATGTGCTTGTCGTTTTTGCCACCGTGATTTGTGATCGCGATGTCCTGAACGGTCCAACCGCTGACGTCGCGCAGGACAAGTGTGGCATCCGCGCCTTCGCCTTTGAATAGCGGCTTGGCGCCTTCGCCGTAGGAGCCGAGAGTGATGGGATGGTCTGCGGTGCCGCTGCCGTGAGGCTCGAGTACTCCGACCCAGGTTTGACCTGCATGAAAGAAGATTTGGTCATCTGCCTTGAACTTGTGTTGATTTACGGGAGCGAGGCCGGACCATGCCTGCGAGGGAGATGTTCCGGTATTTGCGTCGTTGCCGGAAGTGGCGTCAATGTAAAACGCAGTGGCGTGGGCGGTTCCAAGGGAGGCTAAGGAAAGCAGGAGAGTTGCGAAGAACATTCTTCGGGGTGACAGAAGCATTGGTGTCCTCCAAAAGCCCACAGCGCGCCGCTGCGCCCGGCGGGTGCGTCATTAATGTATGAGAATACAGCGGTCTGAAGCCATCCTATCCGCTGTAACATCCAATGTTCATGGTTCCTTTCTCGATTCTCGATCTCGCGCCGGTGGCAGAGGGTGCTACTCCGGCAGATGCTTTCCGCAACTCCCTCGAACTGGCGCAGCTGGCGGAGCGGCTTGGCTACAAGCGTTTCTGGCTGGCGGAGCACCACAATATGCCGGGGATCGCCAGCGCGGCGACTTCGGTGGTGATTGCGCATGTGGCGGGCGGGACGAAGACGATCCGCGTGGGGTCGGGCGGAGTGATGCTGCCGAACCACTCGCCGCTGGTGATCGCGGAGCAGTTTGGGACGCTGGAGACGCTGTTTCCGGGGCGGATCGACCTGGGGCTGGGGCGCGCGCCGGGGACGGACCAGCCGACGGCACGGGCGCTGCGGCGGAACCTGGTGGAGACGCAGGAGCAGTTTCCGCAGGATGTGGCGGAGCTGCAGCGGTTGTTTCAGCCTTTGCAGGTGGGTGAGACGTTTGGGCAGAGGATTCGCGCGGTGCCGGGGCTGGGGCTGCGGGTTCCGCTGTGGCTGCTGGGGTCAAGCACCTTCAGCGCCGAGCTGGCCGCGCAGATGGGGCTGCCGTTTGCGTTTGCCTCGCACTTTGCGCCGGGGGATCTGCTGGCGGCCATGCGCATCTACCGGGCAAGCTTCCGGCCATCGCAGTATCTGCAGAAGCCGTACGCGATTATGGGCGTGAATGTGGTGGCGGCGGATACGGACGAGGAGGCGCGGCGGCTGTTTACTTCGCTGCAGCAGGCTTTTCTGTACCTGAGGCGCGGGATGCCGGGGCTGGTGCCTCCGCCGGTGGAGGATATGGAGGCTATCTGGACGCCGCAGGAGAAGGCGATGGTGGAGTACTCGCTGGGTGTGTCCGTGGTGGGGAGCCCGGAGACGGTGGAGCGCGGGCTGGCGCGGCTGATCGAGACGGTGAAGCCGGATGAGATCATTATTCCTTCGCATATGTATGCGCAGAAGGATCGGTTGAGGTCGTTTGAGCTGATTGCGGGAGTGGGGGACGCGCTTTCTGGGAAGTGACAGGATTGTGTTCTCAAAATGAGTACAGATGTACTCATTTTGAGAACAAGTAACGCCAGTGAGACGTGCTTATAGTTCCTCATTTGGTACGACGCCGTTGTATTGGCATGAAAAGATTGACGCATGGTTGCATGATTGGCGATAATGTACTTAACACGGCCGACCCCTCTTCGCTTATATGCGTACGGGTCGGTTTTCATTTTATGGGAACACTTTTTGTTAGTAAGTATGCCTATAAGAAACCCTACCTCCCGGTAGCGGATCAACTATCGCTGTTGATGAGCAGGGGCATGGAAGTTACCGATCTCAAGGCTGCCAGTGCTTGTTTAGAACGAATAGGCTATTACCGTTTGAGCGGGTATTGGTATCCGTTTCGGGAAAGCGCATTGTTGACGGACGGTACAGGTACACCACTTCTTCACCCGTCGACTAAGAAACGACAATACGGAGTTAAGAACAACTTTCGCGTTGGCACAACATTTTCGGCGGTTATGGATCTGTATGTTTTTGACAAGCGTCTTCGAATGATTTTTCTGGATGCTATCGAGCGAATTGAAGTCGGACTTCGAGTGGATATAGCTCTTCTGCTAGGAGCGCGAGGCGCATTAGTTCATCGAGACCCAAGTCAACTTCATGGAAATTTCACACGTGTAAACGCTAATGGGCAATCCGATCATCTCAGATGGCTGGATAATCTTGATCAAAAATTCCGGCGTTCTAAAGAGGAATTTGTTAAGCATTTTAAGAACAAATATCCGAATCAGGCTCCTCCTGTTTGGATCGCAATAGAGTTGTGGGATTTTGGCTTGCTTTCGATCTTCCTGGGTGGCCTGAAGCATGGTGATAGGGTTCATTTGGCCGGGAAATATCTTATTCCGCGCGAAAACTTACTTACTTCATGGGTGCGGAATATCAATAACGTTCGTAATATTTGCGCTCATCACAGCCGACTGTGGAATCGTTCGCCAGCAGATCAAATTTCTCCGCCAAAACAAGGCGAGATAGCTCTTTTGGATCACCTTGCGTCGGATTCGGTCGCACAAAGTAGAGTGTATGCAACGGCTGCAGTCATGCAATTTTTTCTGCGCACCATTAATCCATCTTCACAGTGGTCAACGCGCTTGAAGCAGCATATGAGAAACCTGCCCTCTGCAGCGCCAATTGGGCTGTCTCAATTAGGATTTCCAGTGAATTGGGAGACCTTACCTCTTTGGAATTGAACTTAGGCTGGCTACAGGGTCGTGAAAACCCCTCCGGTATAGAATAAGGAATGGGAAGCGGCACGTTCTGCCGCATGCACCCTTCACCAAACCCATCCGCATCGGAGAAACCGCCAGCGTGAGCACTGCCATGAGTACGTCCGCCAAAAAGAAGAATTCCGCCGTTATACTCGGCGCCCAGTGGGGCGATGAGGGTAAGGGCAAGATCGTCGACGCTCTGTCGGAGAAGTTTGACCTGGTCGCCCGCTTCGCCGGCGGACATAATGCCGGGCATACCGTCATCATCGGCGGGAAGAAGTTTGTGCTGCAGCTTATCCCTTGCGGCGTGCTGCGGCCCGGCTGTACTGGCGTGATCGGCAATGGCGTGGTGCTGGACCCCATGGCCTTCCTGAGCGAAGTGCAGCGGCTGAGAGATGCCGGACTGCCGATCGATGGGCAGCTCTTTATCTCGAACCGCGCACAGGTGATTCTGCCGTACCATCGCATGATCGAACTGGCGGCGGAGAATGCGCCGGGACGGACGAAGATTGGCACCACAAGCCGCGGCATTGGCCCGGCGTATGAAGACAAGATGCACCGCAGCGGGTTGCGCGTGGTGGACCTGCTGAACAGCGCGCTGCTTCGCACCCACATTGAGAACGCCTGCCACGAGAAGAACACCATCGCGCACGCACTCTTTGGCACCGAGCCGCTGGACCCCAAGAGCATGTATGAGGAGTACGCCCGTGCCGCCGAGCAGATCGCCCCGTTTGTGACGGATACCGCCGTGATGCTGAATAAGGCCATCGACGACGGGAAAGCTGTGATGTTTGAGGGCGCGCAGGGCACGCTGCTGGATATCGACCACGGCACGTACCCGTTTGTGACGTCGTCTTCGTCCACCTCGGGCGGAGCGGTGACCGGCACGGGCGTTGGGCCGACGAAGATTGGCACGGTGATCGGGCTGTGCAAGGCGTACGTGACGCGGGTGGGTGAAGGGCCGTTCCCGACGGAGATCCATGATTCGGGTGCTGACCTGCTGCGCGCGCGCGGCAAGGAGTATGGCGCTGTGACCGGGCGTCCGCGACGCTGCGGCTGGCTGGATATCCCGCTGCTGCGCTACTCCAACATGATTAATGGCACGGAGTGGCTGGTGGTCAGCAAGATTGACGTGCTGGACGAGTGCGAAACCATTCCGGTCTGCACCGGCTACAAGGTGGATGGCAAGGTGACGGACCTGATCCCGGCGGATATTCGCGGTATTGAGTCCGTACAGCCGATCTACACGCAGATGAAGGGCTGGAACTGCTCTACCGAGGGCATTACGGACTTTGACAAGCTTCCACAGCTGGCGCAGGATTATCTGCACTTCGTTGAGAAGGAGTCCGGCGCGAAGATTGGCGTCGTTTCCACTGGGCCGGATCGTGATCAGACCATCACGCTTCCCGAGTTTGCAGCCACCCTGGGCAAGGGTCAGGCCTGAAAGCAGGAGTAAAGATCATGATCACCTTTATCGTTCGCATGCGGTTCGCCAGTGAAGACCATGCTGAAATTGAGTCCATTCTGCATGAGCTGGCCAAGGCCTCGCGCGCGGAACCCGGCTGCGTGAGCTACAACGCGCACTTTGTGGAAGATGATGCCGATACGGTCGTCATCTACGAACAGTACCGCGACGAAGCGGCGCTGGAGGCGCATCGTGGTATGCCGCACTTTGAGAAGTTTGCCGTGGGCGGGCTCTACCAGAAGATGAAAGAGCGCCAGATCGAGAATCTGACGGCGATCATCTAGTCTCAGAGCGTCTTGCCAGCGTCTAATTGAGCAGTCAGAATGCCCTGTGATGTATTTTGTTTTGACTCGGGCGTAATGGCGTTCTACTATCCGGTACGGCTATGTGGACACGACGTTCTAATACGGTGATGTTAGCGTTTGCTCTTTGCGCTGCAATCACACTCTCTGCAGTTGCGCAGAACCATAACAAAAATTCACGCAAAACCTACAAGCAGGTCATCGCTCATCTCGAACAGCAGTGGCTCCAGGCGCAGACCAAGAGCGACGTGGCCACGCTCGATAAGCTGATGGCCGATGACTACATCGGTATCAGCGCACAGGGCATGGTCTCTACCAAAGCGGAGACGCTGGCCCATGTACAGGCGCAGCAACTTGTGGTGCACAAGCTGGAGGTGCACGATGAGAAGATCGCTATTCATGGCGAGACAGCGGTGGTGACCTCACAAGTCCAGGTGGATGCGACCAATAACGCGACCCAGCCACCGACACCGATCCACGGTAACTTCCGCTATACCCGCGTCTACGTGCACTATCCTTCCGGGGCGTGGCGTATTGTGAACTTTGAATCGACCCATATCAGCGACAAACAGGGCCATGATCTGCACCCCGTGCCGCCTGCTCCCCCGGTGACGGTAAAGCCTTGAGTACGTGAATTGCCGCACAAAAAACCCTGCCGACTGGCAGGGTTTTTTTGATGTTGGAGCTTGATTGAGCTTATGCGATCCGTGTCGCGTAGGTTTCTGCGGTTGCGCCAGCGGCAGGCTTACGCAGATTCAGCGCCAGCAGACGGCGATACAGAGAGCGGGTCATGCCGGTAATACGGGCATCTTCGGGCTCCTGTTGCATTGGTTTGGCCCGGAAGGAGAGAACTGGTGCGCCGCTGCGGCGGAGAGTATCTTCCCGCTTTTCTGCGTACGGTGCGCGGGTATGCTGTGTCCCGGCGATCTGAATTCCATCGTTGTGAAACGGAAGAAGTGGAGCGAGCTCGGAAACATGTGCCATAAGAGCACCTCTCAGTTTGGTTGTCTGGTTGTGCGGAGGCGAGCAAGATCCGCTGATCATAAGGATGCATGATCTATCGGCTGCAGTTGTATTAATTTTTAATTTATTTCAGAAAGATGCCTATTTCAGGAATTCATCGAAGGCCTGCCGCAGCCTCTGCCAGGTCATGTCCAGAGCTTCGGGCAGAACGCGCGTCTCGGCCGTGACCGTCATGAAGTTGGTATCGCCCAGCCAGCGCGGCAATGCATGCATGTGCAAGTGCTCGGCCACGCCAGCGCCCGCGGCCTGTCCGAGGTTCAAGCCGTAGTTCAGGCCATCGGGAGAGTAGGTTTTGCGCAGAGCCTGATCGGAAAATTGCGCGAGTTGCATCATTTCGTGTGCAGCCCGGGGCGAGATCGCAGAGAGCGAATCCTTATGACAGTAGGGCACGATCATGAGGTGGCCGTTGTTGTAGGGATAGGCGTTCAGGCAGACAAAGCAGTATTCATAGGTATGCAGAATGAGTCCGGAGCGTTCTGCCTCTTCCGCGGGCATGCCTTTGGCGATGGCTGTTTCGACCGAACTGAGCAGGTTGCAGAAGACACATCCAAGGTCAGCCGTGTAGTAGGACGAGAGCGCAGGGGGAACTCCCAGCCGTTGATCCTCGCGCTCCTTGTGCTCCGCTCCTGTTACGTAGCGGTAACGCCAGGGTGTCCAGAGGTGATCCATATACAAAGTATAGCGAGCCTGAGAGAAGGACGATCTTCAGAAATGAGACGGCTGGGCGATATTCGCGCCATCGCGGCATATTGAGTTCATCAATAATGACGCGGTTTTTGTGCATGTATTCCATGCGCCTGGAATTGACACAGCTTTTGCGTGGGCGGTATAGTTGAGATGAGCTGCTATGAGATGGGAAACAGGCATAGCACGCTACCTCTGCCATCGATTTCGCGCCCGCCAGGCCATCCTTACAAGAATGACTTGATCCGGGAAACGACGGGAAGCCGGCCCTGCTGAAAGAGCATTCTGCCGCGGGTGGACCGTCAAAGATCGAGATTCGCGCACGAGCTTGCAGCATCCTGTCCCGGAGTCCCAGCGAATGTTAGATGTAACCAATCCTGAATCAACCGAGAGCAAACCCCTGACCACCGAACTGGAAACCCTTACCCCCGAAGCGACGGCTACGGCAACTGCCGAACCGTCAACCGAGACCAACCACACACCCGCCGTGGAGCAGACGCCTGTCGCAACTGCTGCCAACGAGGACTCCGACTACGAAGCCGGCATGGAAGACTTTGCCGCTGCGCTGGAGAACTTCGACCGCGAGCAGGCTGCAGAGGCCGCGAACCAGACAACCTACGAAGAGCACATTGTGACTGGCACCGTGATTAAGATCACGGATAAGCACGTTGTGGTCGATGTCGGACTCAAGTCCGAAGGACTGATTCCGCTGGCGCAGGTCCTGGACCACACTGGTCAGCCGAAGCTGAAGGCCGGCGACACCGTGGACGTGGTTGTGGAGCGTGAGGAGGCTGAGGGCGGATTCCTCGTCAGCTATGACAAGGCCCTGAAGCACAAGGTCTGGGACACGATCGAGAAGGCTGCCGCGGAGAAGACCCTGGTTACCGGCATCGTGCTCGGCCGCGTCAAGGGCGGTCTTACCGTCGACATCGGCATCAAGGCATTCCTGCCGGGCTCGCAGGTCGAGATTCGTCCCGTCCGCAACCTGGACGCCTATATCGGCCAGCCGATTGACGTTCGCGTCATCAAGCTCAACAAGAAGCGCGGCAACGTCGTCGTTTCCCGCAAGGAACTGCTGGAAGAAGAGCAGACCGGCAAGCGCGACGAGACGTTGAAGTCCCTCGAAGAGGGCACCATCCTCACCGGCACGGTGAAGAATCTGACCGACTACGGCGCATTTGTGGATCTGGGCGGCCTTGACGGCTTGCTGCACATCACCGACATGAGCTGGGGCCGTCTCACCCACCCGCGCGACCTCGTCAATGTTGGCGACGAGATCCAGGTGAAGGTGCTGAAGTTCGACAAGGAGAAGCAGCGTGTCTCCCTCGGCTTCAAGCAGCTCACGCCTGACCCGTGGCTGGATGCCATCGAGCGCTACCCGGTGAACGCACAGGTCAAGGGCCGCGTTCTCTCGGTTACGGACTACGGTGCATTCATCGAGCTGGAGCAGGGCATCGAAGGCCTGGTTCACGTCTCGGAGATGACCTGGTCCAAGCGCATGAAGCATCCGTCCAAGATGGTTCACCCCGGCGACGAGGTGGAGGCTGTCATTATCAGCGTGAATCCGACCGACCGTCGCATCTCGCTGGGCATGAAGCAGCTGCAGGAGAATCCATGGGAGCAGTTGGAAGATAAGTATCCGACCGGGGCCATTGTGGAAGGCCGCGTACGCAACCTGACCGACTTCGGTGCATTCATCGAGATCGAAGACGGCATCGACGGTCTGGTCCATGTCTCCAACCTGAGCTGGACCAAGCGCGTGAAGCATCCGTCTGAGCTGCTGAAGAAGGGCGACAAGGTACGTGCAGTGGTCCTCGGCGTAGAGCCGGAGAACCGCCGCCTGTCACTCGGCGTCAAGCAGCTGGAGCCCGATGTCTGGGAGACGTTCTTCGCACAGCATCGCGTAGGCGATGTGGTGAAGGGCAAGGTCCTTCGCTCGGCGCAGTTCGGTACGTTCGTTGAGATCGCGGAAGGCATTGAAGGCCTGTGCCACGTCTCGGAAGCGACGGACGCCAATCACCAGCCGGTTGCACTCGAGCCCGAATCTGAGCACGAGTTCAAGATCATCAAGATGAACCAGGAAGAGAAGAAGGTCGGTCTTAGCCTCCGCGCCGTTGGCGAGGAAGCAAGCCGCGCCGAAGTCGAGAGCTACAAGCAGCGCGAGCCCTCATCGGGCAAGGGCGGCAAGATGAAGAGCTCCACGTCTTCATCGAGTTCCACCACGCTGGGCGATCTTCTCGCCTGGAAGAAGGCCGAAAGCGCCGAGAACGACGACGAGTAGTCCTGCGCGGACGGCGAATAGCTCGCTCCGCTCGCAGAACAAAAATGCCAGTAAACTGAAACGCCGCCTCGATTCGAGGCGGCGTTTCAGTTTAACTCGTTGACTGGCATCTGTATATGCAATAATGTATATACAGATGCGATTTACCTGGGACGAGTTGAAGAATCGCGGCAACAGGCGAAAGCACGGCATCAGCTTCGATACTGCTACCCAGGTCTTTCTCGATCCTCTGCACCTTAGCCGTCAGGATCGGATCGTCGAAGGCGAAGAGCGCTGGCAGACCATGGGCATGGTGAACGGCGTTCTGCTGGTTCTGGTCGCCTACGCCGTGGTTGACGAGTATGAGGAGATCCTTCGCATCATCTCAGCGCGCAGAGTCACTCGGCAGGAGCGAATCGAATATGAAGAAGCAAATGAAATCTAAAACGGTTGTCTATGAACTGAAACCCGGCCAGCCGCTGACTGCTCGTCAGAAGCGCGAGATTCAAGCACTAGCTGCCATATCCGAAGGCGAGATCGACACTTCAGACCTTCCCGAGCTTCCTCCGGGAGCCTGGAAGAACGCGGTGAGTGGTAAGTGGTATCGCCCGGTGAAGCAGGCTGTATCCATTCGCCTGGATGCGGATGTATTGGCATGGCTCAAAGCAAAAGGCAGGGGGTATCAGACAAAGGTGAATGGCCTTCTCCGGGAGAGAATGCTGGAAGAGATCGGCAAATAGCGAGAGTCCTCATCGGGCAAGGGCGGCAAGATGAAGAGCTCCACGTTTTCATCGAGCTCCACCACGCTGGGCGATCTTCTCGCCTGGAAGAAGGCCGAAAGCGCCGAGAACGACGACGAGTAGTCCTTTCTCACCGCTCACACACTGAAACGCCGCCTCAATCGAGGCGGCGTTTTTATTTGAGTTTTCGTTAAGGGCACGGCTTTAGCCGTGCCGTACAGTATGGATGGAGGAAATGGGCTTTAGCCCTTGAGGTCACCTATGTCCATCCCGACAAGAGTCAACAATTTTGGGACATTTTTTCTAACTGCCGCTTGCGCCGAACGCCGTCGCATCTTCCAGGTCGATAACAACGCAAAGCTTCTCGTAGAAACCATCCTTCACTACAGAACGCACTACCTCTTGCACGCATACGTAGTGATGCCGGATCACTTTCATCTCATTCTGACGCCACAGGACATTGCGATCGAGCGCGCGATGCAGTACATCAAAGGGGGCTTCTCCCGCCGCTACAACGCAGCGAGGAAACTCAAGATGGAAGTCTGGCAGCGTGGCTACACAGACCATCGCATCCGTGACGCAAAGGATTATGCAGCGCGAAAGCATTACGTGGAGCAGAACCCTGTCGTTCGAGGCCTGGTAGAGATCGCAAATCAGCATGAATACTCATCCGCGAATGGTATCGTCGCGATGGACGATTACCTCAGGGGCTGAAGCCCGTTTTCGCGGATGGGAATTTATGGCACGGCTGAAGCCGTGCCCTTAACGAAAGATTGAAAGACAGCAGCAGTTTTTAGATTGGAAACAGTGGCAGCGGAAAGATTAAAGCGAAAAGATTAAGTAGCAGCGGAAAGATTAAAAGACGGTTGCAGGGAGCCAAAACAAGAGAGCGAGCAGAGATGCAAAATGTTGCTTCGATTGAGGCAACATCTTACTTATTCTCAATACGTTGCTGGTGGAGCTAGCGCTGTCCGCGTAGAACTTACTGCGGAATAACCGCTCCATCCTTGATCCACTTCGTAATGGATGCGATTTCGGCATCAGTCAGCTTGGTGCGGGGGGGCGGCGGCATCGGCATGGGGTCGTTCGACGGGCCTTCGTGGCGGATCAGCTTTACCAGCAGGCTCTGCTCTGGGTGCCACGGCACGATCACCGGGCCATCCATCGCGCCACCCTTCAGGATGCCGGCCCGCGTCTCCAGGACCAGGCCGCCCTTGTGCTTCAGCTCGCTGTGGCAGCGGATGCAGTTCGCCACCAGGATGGGCTTCACGATGGTGGTGTACTCATCGACAGGCGCAGGCTGGGCGTGGCCGTTGGAGATGCCAAGCAGACCAGCACCGGCAGCCAGACCGACCGCACCGGCGAGCACAAACAGACGGGAGACAGGGAGAGCAGACAGATTCATGGGGAGATGGATTCCTTTGGTTGGATTGCGCTGGCGCTTCTCCATACTACCAACCCCGCCAACGGCCAAAACTCTCTGCCAAGGCTTCTGGAAGGGCGCGGTTTGATGCTGTGCACAGCAATTCCGCCCCGTCTGAATCCCTCACCGCGCCACGGCATCTTTAATCCTGTAACCGGTTTTATTTACATAGGGTTTACTCTTGAGTTAACAGTACCGAGGTGGTCACTTTCCCGATCCCTCCATTTCCCCTAGGCTTAAAGATGCTCTGCAACTCCGCGGCCTCTAGTCTGACTATGAGCCGCACCCAGAAGAATCCGCTTTACCGCAAGGCCGTCAGCACGGTTACGCTCATGCTGGGTCTCGCGATGCCTGCCCTCACCACCACAGTGGCCCGGGCCGAGCACCACCCGGCGCGTCACCATGCTGCAGCCGTAGAGAAGACCGCCGCAAAGCCCGCAGCCCGTACAAAATCCCCCGCCGCGCCCGCGAAACATCTGCGCGCCACCGCGAAAAATGTCGCGCTCAAATCCGCGCCAAAAGAGGTTGCAGCGAAGGCCGCAGCCCCCGAACGCGTTCGCGGCACCCGGGCAGCAAAGCAATCCCGCCACGAGCTCGCCCGCAAGTCCGCTCCTGTGGCCGATAAGCCGACTTCCGCAGACTATGAAGCAGCGCAGCGCGTGCATGCGTGGGAGGCTGGCCAGCATACTGGAGCAGCGCCGGCCCTCGCTCCGGCTACGGCACCCACAGCTCCCCATGGGCAGAAGGCGACTGCGGCAGATTTCATCAAGGCGAGCCAGCCGCAGAGCGTAAACAAACCGCAGGCTGTTGCCTCGCCCAGCCCGGCGCAGAAGCCAGTGCGCAGTGCGCGCGGCTCCAGACGGAGAAATGTAACCGCCACGCCACCACCGCTTTCTTCCGCCGTTGCCAAGATGTTGCCGGGATCGCGTGCGGAGACCACGGACGCGCAGGCTGATGCCGGGGCCCAGGTCTCGGTGATGCTTGCGCCAGCCATGGTGCCTCTGCTCTACGACAAGCGTGGCCGGGTGATCATGCCGGCAGCCATGCGCGGTTCGCACGACATTCTGGTGCATCAGAATGTCATGGCAGACACCGAGGGTCTCGACCGCATTCAGGACGATTACGACCTGAATCGCAAGATCCTGAACCATCAACTGGTGGCCATCCCCGTCAGCAATATGCTGCGCGTGGATGAGCGCCTGCCGGAAAACCGCCGCTACTGCCGCCCGTGGGTGGCGCAGTTCCTGAGCGATATGGCGAGGGCCCACTATGCGCGGTTCCGTACGCCGCTGCAGGTGAATTCTGCGGTGCGCACGGTAGAGTTTCAGGAGCGGCTGCGGCGGACGAACGGCAATGCTGCGCCCTCTGACGGCGACACTGCATCGCCGCATCTGACCGGCTTTGCCATCGACATTGGCAAGAAGTCACTCTCCCCCACGGAGGTTGCGTGGATGCGTGGCTATCTGCTGCCGCTGCAGCAGCAGGGCAAGATCGACGTGGAGGAAGAGTTCCAGCAGGCCTGCTTCCACATGAGCATCTACCGCAAGTACCTGCCGAATGGACCCTCTAACCGGCGTAGCGAGCCAGCTGCGGATGGAAATATCCTAGCTACCAGGCTGCAGTAACTACAGGGTTTAGGGATAGAACAGACCAAAAGCCACGGCGGGTGCCGTGGCTTTTTTGGGGCTATTTTTCGGGCAAAATAAATCTTCAAAACAGGTTGGCACGGTCATGCGCCAGGGACTAGAGTGTGTGACGCACTTCCCCGGGGATTGAGGCCGCTGGCAGTTTGCGGCGGCCTCGATTCAACATGCATCGCCTTTCAGGCAGTGGCATGGACCTCTCGTCATCCGGCAGACGTGCAGGGTAATGCAAGGAGGAACCATGAAACTGCATCTTGAAGACGTAGTACCGATGATGATGAGCGCCGCTGAGCGGCCACTGATGAAAGAGTGGTCCGCGGTTGCTCCAGTTGCCAGAGAACAGATGACCAACATCGCGGAGGAGATCGCGATCATCCAGGCACAACATGATTCAGCCTGGATGGGGCGTGACGACTCGCGCGATGCACTGGATCTGGCAAGGGCGAGGGCCATTGAGAGACTGGCAGGGCTGGAGGGCGTTGGCAGAGATACGGCCGCGCTGGCGGTGAACAATGCCATGTGTGCGGTCACCGGCATTGTGAACCATGCAGTGGGATTCAGCCTGATCGAATAGCTGACAGCCGCAAACCCATACATGGCGCTATCGATCAGATAAACCAAATGAGTCTGCTCGTCTGGATATTAGCTGCCCGTATTTCGGGTCGTATTCCGCAATTAAGAAAGCTGGGTGAGTAGATGTGTCAAATCTTCGTGTAATAAGCGCAGCTTGGATCACGCTGTTGACAGTGTGTGTATCTGTATCGGCTCAAACATATGTAGAACTGGCCCCGTCTGCTTCGCAGACGGTAGCTCAACCGTCGTCGACGTCATTGAATGTAAACAATCTGAATGTGACAGTAGATCCGACCATTACATCTTCGGGAACACAGTCGCCGACTATGAATACAATTCGCGAGTCAACTCCCGTGAGTGTCAAGCTTTGGGGTGCTGTCGGTGATGGAACGACAGATGATACGCTTGCTATTCAGACGGCTCTTAATGCAATGGGGTTTCTAATATATCCTGGAACTCTTTATTTCCCTTGTGGTATCTACATTACAAGTGACCAATTGACTTATACAACATTAAGTACGGGACACGGAGGGAAAATTATTGGCGAACATGAAACCTGTACCTTCATAAGGTATACCGGTACTGCAAGTATATCCGCCGTTCTAAAAGTAACTACGCCGGATACTACATATTTTATTGATTTTGCTATCAGATATATCACCATTGAAGGCAATGGCAATGTTGCCAACGATCTCTATCTGAATAAGCCAGCCCACATAAATCTTGATAAAGTACGCATGTGGGGAACAAGTTCAACAGGAAACTGCTTATATGTGTATGACGGTGTGGCTGGAAGCTATAACCAGCCATCGTGTGATGTTGCGACTGACCAGGGGAATCCAGCAATCCCGAAAAATGGACTTGTATTTGATGGTGCGGGGGGTGGGGATGCATCGACTACTACCACTATTCTTTCACCTATAGTGGAAGGCCTTACGCGGTTAGGGGGAATAGGATTTTGGTTGAAAAATGCAGGCCTCTTGATTTTCACAGGATGCCAGACATCCGATGTGTATCAGGTACTAAATATATCGAGTGCCTCTGCCATGAATACCTTTGCTAACTGTCTCTTTGAAAATGGAACTGTACCTAGTTATATTGGGGGCTACTCGAATATTATTCAGGGTGGAGTCTTTTCTGGTTTGCCATTGACAACGGGAGGGAATCTGGAAATTGATGGCCGTCAAAACACTATATCCGAGGTAGAAATCCAAGGAGTAACCACAGTTGACTCAACAGCCAGCCTAGCATATCTGGACAATGATCTTTTTGATGACTACCCGGTAGATAACGGTCTCGGCACTAAAATAAAAAAT
This sequence comes from Acidobacteriaceae bacterium, assembly GCA_036404255.1. Lineage (GTDB taxonomy): Bacteria > Acidobacteriota > Terriglobia > Terriglobales > Acidobacteriaceae > JARLFX01. The sequence continues at coordinate 15,209 of DASWOP010000212.1, forward strand.
GCAACCTTTGCCAACGTGGGCGCAAGTGCCGGTTTTCCGCAAGAAGTTGCTAATACCTTTAGCACTGCAACAGCAACTATGGCAGGAATTAACGGTGCCGAAACGCTTCGTGGGCAATGGACGTTCGGCTTAGGAGGAACAATACTCTCCCCTACAGTATTTACTACTGGAAAGAGTTGGAGGGCAATATTTATTGGAAAGTTTGGATTTAATTCCAGTACATGTACTGCGTGTGAAGCCATGCCTACATATACTGAATTGACGGAAAGCGCAAACACTGTATTGTCGCCATCATCCGCCACTCTTACTTTCTCGGTCAATAGCAATGGTTTCTTTTTCGTAACTGGCGGATCTGGAGTTGAGACTTATCAGGGAACCATTCTATTTCTTCCGGATATATCAGGTACCGTAAGTGGAGCAAATTCTGTGCAATTGGCAGGTGCGCTCACCGCTCCCGCAGTCACTGCCGCATTAAACGGCAGTCTGGGGGCAACCACACCAAATACTGTAGCCGGAACTACTGGAACATTTAGTGGTGCTGTTACTGCCTCTAACTTTAATGGGTTGGCGGTGTGGGCCAATTTTATGGGTGGCGGAAACACCAGTGTGGGTCTTGGCTCTCTGCCCATCACGACAACTGGAACTTATAACACCGTAATGGGCAATGGCTGCCTCGCAAGTAATACTTCAGGCGGATTGAATACATGTGTAGGTGTGAGCGCATTGGGTGCAAATCTCACGGGCAATTACTTGACTGCCCTTGGTTTAAATGCGGGTTATTACATCTCCGATGGGTCCACCCCTAATGCCGCATCAACACTCTCACTATATTTAGGTGTCGATACAGAAGCACTGGCATCTGGAGATTCAAATGAAGTTGTTATCGGCCCTCAGGCTGTGGGTGCGGGCAGCAATACAGTAACACTGGGGAACAGGGGGATTGGCAGTACAATTCTGCGCGGTACTGTGAACGTAATGCAGCAGATCGGTCCAGCTGTTGCGCCAACAGGTTCAGGTTGTAGCAGCGGCACCTGGGTCTTCTCTCAGGATGGGCATGCCACATTTTGCAGTGCGGGAGCCTGGGTAACAAAAATTTAGCGCTAAATATATTTAGCTGCCGCCAACGCAGTGCGCCGCCGCACATGGAAAAAGCGATTGATAGGTCGCTCGACCCACAGGTAGCAGCAGGTGCCTGCGACTACGCTTGTCGCGACACCTAGAACCACCGTGCTAGCTTCTGAGCGGATAGCCGCCAAGCGATGCATCTGCTCCAGGTGTTTCACCACCGGCATCATGAACCAGTGAAGCAGGTAGATGGAATACGAAGCATCGCCGATCAAAAGCATTAGCGCAGGAATGCGTTTGCCGAGCTTTGTTTCCATGTTGAGTGCGGCCCCTACCAGCAGAAAGGCCGGAATTCCCCATACGACAACCCGCGATAGCGAAGTGTCATTTAGGAACAGGATGCCCGAGAAAGCCAGCACTGCAATGATCAGGTTTGGCAGGGTCTTTGACAGCCAGGGCCGACGCTGTACACCCCATGCAAGCACCATCCCCGCAAGAAATTCAAGCACGAGTGGCAGTTCGGTGCGGACAATCGGGATGCGATGTGAGATGGGAAAGAATGTCAGTAGCGCAACCGGAACCAGAACCGCCGGCATAAACCAGCGCAACGACCTGCCGCATGCTATTCCAATTGTGATTAGCAGGTAGAAAAACATCTCGTATGTCAATGTCCATCCCGGGGGGACAATCGGCGTTACGGATCCATCCGGGTGAAAACTGGGAAGCAAAAGATAGGAGGCAATCACATGGTATGAGCTCCCCAGCCCATACACCGCTACGGCTGGCACTGCAAGCGTAAGCGCAACCTTGAGTGTCGTAACGATCCAGTACAGAGGATAGATCCGTTCGATGCGCCGCCGCAGGAAGTTCAGCGAATCCGCCGCCGCATGTCCCGTTCTGCGAATAGTAAGCGGCATGATGAAGCCGCTGATGACAAAGAAAATATCCACTCCCGCCTGCCCGTTTGCCCAGAAGCCGGTAACAGGAGTGTGAATCTGCAGGGCCCAAAGCCCCAAGCTATGGTAGACCACCACCATAACAGCCGCTATGCCGCGCAACCCCTGCACCGTCAAAAACGTTGCTGGTACTGAGGCAGTGTTGACTTTTGGCATGCTCGCAATCCTAACATGCTCTCGCTGAAGGAAGATGTTGGCGGCATGCATAATATCTAGCCACCATTCCCTGCATTTATGCCCAGCGGCGGAAGACGAGAGAGCCGTTGGTGCCGCCGAAGCCGAAGGAGTTCGACAGGGCGATATCGATCTTCGCGGGCTGCGGCTTGTTGGGCACGTAGTTCAGGCGGCACTGCGGATCGACTTCTTCCAGGTTCATGGTGGGCGGAGCGGTCTGGTGCAGCATGGCCATGATGGTGATGCCGGCTTCGAGGCCGCCAGCGCCGCCCAGCAGGTGGCCGGTCATGGATTTGGTGGAGCTGACCAGCAGCGTATGGTTCAGTGCGCGTTCGCCGAAGACATTCTCAATCGCCTTGGATTCGAGTGCGTCGCCGAGTGCGGTGGAGGTGGCGTGGGCGTTGACGTAATCCACTTGGTCCGGGGTGACGCCGGCGACCTTGAGTGCGTGGCTCATGGCGCGGAAGCAGCCTTCGCCCTCGGGCGCCATACCGGTCATGTGGAATGCGTCCGCGCTCATGCCGTAGCCGATGACTTCGGCCAGAATCTTTGCGCCGCGTGCCTGGGCGAACTCCAGCTCTTCCAGGATCAGAATGCCGGCGCCTTCGCCGACCACGAAGCCGTCGCGGTCCTTATCAAAGGGGCGGCAGGCGTGGGTGGGGTCGTCGTTGCGTGCGGAGAGAGCGCGCATGGCTGCGAAGCCGCCAACGCCCATGGGCGTGATGGCTGCTTCGGTGCCGCCGGCGATCATCGCATCCGCGTCACCGCGCTGGATGATGCGGAAGGCGTCGCCGATGGAGTGCGCGCTGGAGGTGCAGGCGGTTGCGGTCGCTTCATTCGGGCCGGCAGCGCCGTAGCGGATGCTGACGTGGCCGGCTGCGAGATTCACGATGGAGGCGGGGATGAAGAATGGAGAGATCTTGCGCGGGCCGCCCTGCAACAGCGCAGTATGCTCGCGTTCGATCACATCAAAGCCGCCGATGCCGGAGCCAATATGCACTCCGACGCGGTCCCTGGTCTCCGGCGTGACGACCAGCCCGGAGTGTTCCATGGCTTCCTGTGCAGCAGCGAGGGCGAAGTGGATGAAACGCCCCATCTTGCGGGACTCCTTCTTCTCCACGAACTTCAATACATCGAAGTTCTTCACCTCAGCTGCAATGCGTACCGAGTGGCCGGTGAGATCGAAAGACGTGATCTCAGCCATGCCGCTCTTACCTGCCATCAGCCCTTCCCAGAGCTCCGGCGCCGTATTGCCTACGCCGCAGAGCAGGCCCAGTCCCGTTACTACAACCCGCCGTTGCAAGATTACTTGCCGCCCTTCTGGTGTTTTTCGATGTAGTCGACAGCGTCCTTGACGGTCTTGATCTTCTCGGCGTCTTCATCCGGGATCTGGATGTCGAAGGCTTCTTCGAACTGCATCACGAGCTCAACGACGTCGAGCGAGTCGGCGCCAAGGTCTTCCTGAAAGGATGCGCCTGGCGTAACTTCCGCCTCATCCACCTGCAACTGCTCTACGATAATCTGCTTTACCTTCTCATCAACTGCTGCCATTGCGCATCTCCTGTTTAGAACAAAAATTTCAAAACGTTACGAATAAAATCTACAAATCCGGCAGGCCGGCGGGGCGGCACTGCGGGTACTCCCCCAGCGGCCAAAATAAAGCCGCAAAACTCAAGCATACTGGCGGCCTTCTGGAGTGTAAAGCCAAGGGGTGCCTGCGTCTATTCGGCGTCGGCTCCGTCATCATCGTCAAGCGCTGCCAAAGCAGGAATAATGCCCGGCAGAATGGGCGTTTCGCCGCTATCCTGGGACACATCGCGCAGTGTGCGGTTGATGGCGCGCGTCCGCACTCCAAGCTTTTGAATCGTGTTCTGGACGGTCCCAACCTGCTTCTCCATGTTCGACATCAGGTCGCCGAACTTGCCGAACTCGGTCTGGGTGGCGGCAAGGATCTTCCACACCTCATCACCCTTCTGCTGCAGGTTGAGCATCTTGAAGCCGAGCTGGAAGCTGGTGAGCAACGCATACAGGTTGGTTGGCCCGGCAACCATCACGCGGCAGTTCAGGTGCAGATCCGCTTGCAGGCCGTCGCGCCGCAGTACCTCAGAGTAGAGGCTCTCCGTAGGCAGGAACATGATGGCGTAGGGCGTGGTAATGGGCTCGTTGATGTACTTGGAGCAGATGCGTTTGCCCTCGGTGCGGATGGCGGCGTCAAAGGCCTTGCGCGCGGGCTCAATCTGCTCCGGTACGCCAGACTCGTAAGCCGACTCCAGCCGCTCCCAGTCCTCGCGCGGGAATTTTGCATCGATGGGAAGCAGAACCTCGCCGCCGCTGCCCGGGAAGCGGACAGCGTACTCCACGACCTCCTGCGTGCCGGGGCGTACGTTGGCGTTGGCGACGTACTGGGCCGGAGCAAGTACCTGGTCCAGCAGCTTCCCAAGCTGAACCTCGGCAAATCCACCGCGCGACTTCACGTTGGAGAAGATGCGGTTCAGGTCGTTCACGCCAGCGGTGAGCGTGTTCATTTCACCCAACCCGGCGTGGACCTTCGAGAGCTGGTCAGACACTGCGCCGAAGCTCTCTGTAAGCCGCGTCTGTAACGTGGTTTGCAACTTCTCGTCGACAGTGGCGCGCATCTCCTCCAGCTTTTTGGAGTTGTCCTCGTTCATCTTCGCCAGACCCTGAGCATTACTGGTGGAGAGCTCAGAGAACTTCTGGTTCAACGACTCGCGCAGTTCGGTCTGCTGCCGCGCGGTGTCATTGGCGGAAGAGACCAGCCGCTGCGAGAGCGTGTCGAGCTGGCTGTTGACGGCGTTGCGCAGGGCATTGGCACTGGCAGCGTTGTCAGCCCGGAAATCGGCGAGGCCCTGGTTCAGGGTGGAGCCGAGGGAGTTTACGGTGCCGGTTACCTCGGTGCGCAGGTCGGCGAAGGCCTTGGAGCTGGCGTCGCGGGCCTGCTGTGCGCTCTCGCCGGCCTCGGTGCGCATGCGGGAGAGGGAATCGGCGAGGTGGCGGTCGGTGGCCTCGGTCTGGGCTTCGAGGCGGGCGACGGCATCGGGTAGCTGCGCGAGGCGCGGATCAGCGGTGCTGACGGGCTTGCGCAGGAGAAGCGCGATCAGCAGGAACAGGACAACGGCTTGTACGGCAAGGATCAGAATCAACATGGAATTCTCTCGGGCTCAGGCGACAGGATATATCTTTTCGCTATTCTTTCGCTTGAGGAATTACATTGACTGCGTGAAGAATCTCGTCGGCGATGGCGGCGGCTTCGACGGCGGGGCGGACGTCGTGGACGCGGATGATGCTGGCGCCGGCGAGAATTGCGGCGGTGTGGGCGGCGATGGTAGCGTGCAGGCGGCTTTTGGCGGTGGCGTCTTCGCCGGTGCGGGCTTCGACGGAGGCGGCGAGGAAGCCTTTGCGCGACATGCCCGCCAGCAGAGGATAGCCGAGGGAGACGAGTTCGCTGAAGTCGGCGAGCAGGGCGTAGTTGGCAGTGCCGATCTTGCCGAAGCCGAAGCCGGGGTCAAGCACGAGGCGTTCGCGGGGAATGCCGGCGGTGAGCGCTGTTGCGGCGCGTTCGGCGAGTTCGCGGTAGACGAGAGGGGCGACCTCTGCTGGGGCGAGCGGGGGCAGTGTGGCCCACTCATCGGGGCGGCCGCGGGTGTGCATCAGGATGACGCCGCAGGAGAGTTGGGCGCAGGTGGCTGCCATGTTCGTATCCCATAAAAAACCGCTGACGTCGTTGACGATCTCAACTCCGGCGGCGATGGCGAGGCGGGCGGTTTCGGCGCGGTAGGTGTCGACGGAGACGATGGCTTCGGGGGAGGCGGCGAGGATGGATTCGAGGACGCCGAGGACGCGTTGCTGCTCCTGATGAGCGGTGACGGGGGAGCGCTTGCCGGGGCGGGTGGATTCGCCGCCGATGTCGATGATGTCGGCTCCCTCTTCGAGCATGGTGAGGGCGCGGGCGACGGCCTTCTCCGGCGCGAGGTACTGGCCGCCATCGGAGAAGGAGTCGGGGGTAACGTTGAGGACGCCCATGACGAGGGTGCGCGCGCCGAGGGTGAGGGAGCGGGAGCGCAGGTTCCATTCGTGATGCGGGCGGGCGGAGAAGGACATGGTCTCGATTGTAGAGCGGTGGTAGACTCCGGCGCATGAGGATGCGGCGAAAGCGCGGTTGGAGTGCGGTGGTGCGCGGGTGCGCGGCGGTGGTTTTGGCAGTGGTTTGCGCGGTGCCTGCGATGGGAGTGCAGCACAAGCAGGTTGCGGCGGCGAGGCATCCTAAGACGAGGCTGGCGGCAACCATACAGACTCTGCTGGCTGATCCGAAGATCGAGGGGGCGCACTGGGGGATTTCGGTGACGCGGATGGACGGGACGCCGGTGTATGCGCTGAATGACCAGCAGCTTTTTCAGCCGGCTTCGAATGTGAAGTTGTTTACTACGGCGGCGGCGCTGGGGCTGCTGGGCGTGAAGGCAACCTTCGAAACGACGGTTGAAGCTGTTGGCGTGTTCGCGGGAGCGGAGCGCTACAAAGGCGATCTCTACTTATATGGACATGGAGACGCAAATCTTTCCGGCCGTGCGATTCCCTACACGCCCAATACGGACGAGAAGTTTCCACCGCTGCGCTATCTGGACGATTTAGCCGCCCAGGTTGCGCAAAGTGGTCTGAAGACCATAGACGGCGATATCTATGCGATCAGCACTCCTGCGAAAGACGAGCCCTATGGGGAGGGATGGAATCTGGATGATCTGCCATGGGGATACGGGGCGCCTGTCTCTATGTTGAGTATCAACGATAACCAGCTTCGGCTTACGATCACACCAACGACTGTTTCTGAGCGCGCGGCAATTGAGATTGTGCCGTCCATTCCCTACTACAACCTACAGAACGATGTGATGACCGTTGATGGAAAGGCCGAGGCACATATTCAAATAGAGCGGGTGCAGGGTTCCAAGACACTGCGTGTGTATGGAACTATCGGTTTAACGGCAGCGCCGGACGTGGAACATATCTCTATCGACGATCCAGCTGAATTTGCAGGGTTGGCTTTGAAACAGTTGCTGGAACAGCATGGCGTCGCGATGGAGGGGCGGGTCATTGCGAACCATATGGTGAACGAGGACGCACGTAGTTTCCGAGAGATATCGCATGAACCGCTACCGGGTCTGAGCAGTTCAAGCGTGAATATGAGTATGGTTCGCGGACTATCTTCCTGTTCGGCGCCTTGCGTCAGGAAAGAACTTGCACGACATGTCTCACCAACGTTGCTTGACGATGTCATCGTAACCAATAAAGTCAGCCAGAATCTGCACGCGGA